>JBBSDS010000119.1:0-13103 GCA_038240495.1 Chthoniobacterales bacterium
GCTGCTGACAGTCACCGTCCGCGTGCTCCCGCTTCCGCTCACCGCAAGCGTCCCGTTGGCGGTCCCGGTTTTGTTCAGCGTGATGTTCCCCACCGCCAGCGTGCTCGCGCTGAAGTTCGCATCCGTGTAGGTCACCGTGTAAGTCACAGGACCCGCTTTGGTCGCGCTCACCGATGGCGCACCTAGGGCGATCGTCGGCGCGGTTTTATCGATTGTATAAGAAGCGCCGGCGAAAGGCAACGCAGTCGAGACCGTTGGGGATTGCCCAGTGGCATTAGCAAGGCTGAGCGTAAGCGTGCCATCCGAAGGGCCGGTGGTCACCGGCACATTCCACGTCACTCCACCATTCGCCGTGGTGGGCGTCCCAATCGAGGCGCCGGCGGCAGCAGCACCGGAGAGGGAAAAGTTACTCGCCGTCACCCCGCTGACAGTGGAACTGAACGTAAGTGTCCAGTTCACCGTGCTGGCGTTGGACGGAGTCGAGTTCGCGAGGTTGAGCGAGGTGACAGTCGGGGCAACGATGGTGAGGATGCCTGAACCGCTTGCGGTTGCCTGGCCGTCGGGGTTCGTCACGGTCACCGTCTTCGCTCCCACGCTGGCCGCCGTCGTGTTGAGGTTCAAAGTGATTGACGTCGGGCTGGTGAAAGTCACGCTGTTGACCACCGCACTCCCAGCGACCGCCGCCGCGATATGATTCGCGAAGCCCGGTCCGCCGCTATCCGTACCGGGATCGAAGAATTCAGAACCGGACGCGGAAGTCCCGGTGATGACCACGTTCACCGACGACAGGCCTTGGGCGACACTGCTCGGCGAGGCGCTCACCGGCGTCGCGGGTGGCGGTGCCTTGAGTTGAATGGCTTGCACACCCCAAGAGTTGGAGGCGTTGCAGTATTCCTGAAACGTCCACATCGTCATGTCATCAGTTGGATCGACGGTCACCTGTGAAAAGTCACCCCAACGATGCGGGTTTGACGTTTCGCTCAAATTGTAAGCCGTCGAGCTGACGACGGCCAATGTCGGTACTTGAGTTGTGCCCGCAGTGTCGGTCCTGAGCCGCCCTGCGGTCGCGATTCCGGCAAAGTCATTCACGCTGGCATAACTGCATCCTAAGGCCATGTGGCCCTGCCCGGAAGAGGCTACGCTTGGAATCCAATAACCACGCGGGTTACTCGCTGAAGAGTCGAACAATGTGCCCGACTGAGTTAGAGAAGGGGTCGTGGTCAGATTGCTAATCTGATACCAGCGCGCCGCATTGCGATCCCCCGATGAACTTCCCGTGCCGGCCGAGGTGACTTTGCTAGTGTGCGCGGTCCACAGGCTCGTGGTTCCGGCTATCTTGTTCTTCCTAATATGGGCTGCAAAGAGCCGGGTGTCCAAGGTATCGAGGTTTTTCGTCAAGGTGTCGCCTTGGTGAACCTGCGTCTGCGGGAAATAGGTAGCGGATACGGAGACGAGGAGATTCGAGGAGAGCGAGGGAGTTCCCCCCGGGGTTGATATTCGCCGCAGGGCGAGATTTGACAAAAAGACCCCGACGGAACCGGGGGCTGAGATCTGGATTCGATAGCCGATAAAGTAACCTTCCGTCGCATTGGGATCGTCATTGTCCACGCCCTGCGGAGTTCCGAGCCCACTGCCGCTACCATCATTATGAAGACCACGAAACGCTGTCACCACCAGCGAGCCGCTCAATAGCGAAGCCTTGTTAATCACAAAACCTGTCGTGCCGTATTCCAAGCCAGAGGTATTGAACATATCCAAGCCTAGATAGAGCGCGAATTTATCCACGCCCAGAGTGTCATAGTCGGCAAAATTGCCTGTGTCGGCATTGGGCGTTGTTCCGACAAGGTCATGCTGAAACTGAAAGAAGGTGAAGCTCCCGCTGCCCGCGATGGTCGGCCCGGAACTCACCGCGATGAGCACCCGGTTGATTGTCGCCACGTCAATCATGGTGATGAACCAGCGCTGCGAAAGCCGGTCATAGCGCACGTGAGGATCGCTCGTGCCGGCACTGCGCACCGAGGTGAAAAAATTGTCGGTCGTCGTATTGAGGGGGCCGAGGACACCGGTCTTGTCAAAGACCTTAATACGCCCGTTCGACATGACCACGACCTGCGTGGGTCCGACCGCTCCCATACTGTCGGGCGGGATGAATCCGGACTCGGACAATTGCGCGCCAAGAAAATTGACCCCGACAGTTTGAGGGATATACAAACTTTGCCCCAATCGTGCAGGTGCGGACGATTGAAGTACCGCCTCCTGGGGCACCGATGGAGCGAGGGGATCTTCGAGCGGTGAAGTCTCTGCAGCGCGGCGGCGGCGGATATCCTTCACACCGATCGACTGGGCTACCAAAGGGGCCTGCCCTTCGCGGGCCATGATTTGATCCACGGTTTCCACCACTCCCGCTGCACCCGTCCACGGAACACCCACTGTGTCCGCCAAGGCTGGAGGCGCAACCCACGATGCGCCCAGCACCCAAGCGAGAAGCGACAGCAGCAACGTCAAGCGGCGGGACTGAGAATGATATTCGACTGAGGTTCTCATATTATCATGCATTTAAGGCTCCCAGATGCCCTCTGAGTGTAGATAGCGGCTGGATAGCGACGCGAAAAATTCGTCTGGCTTGCTCCCGAGTCTTGTCGAAGCCGCAAAGCGCTTGCTCCACGGTTCGACACACCCCTTTGCCATCGCCCCACCCCGCGCTCGGGAATTGCAGATTCACGGGGGGACCACATGGCTAGGATGGCATCACAATCACCCAACGAGTCAAACAGAATTTATGGAAACCGCGTTCACATGAACCCCGCGCGTGTCGCGACGAATGGACCTCGCCCAAAACGAAGCCGAAGGGATGATTGCAAGGTCACAACCGATCCCTCGGTACCCGCTCCAAACGGCCATCGAGCGCAGGTGTTCGGATTCCGAACCGGGACGTTCGCGGATCTCGCCCATCGGAGTCGCGGCAGCCATGGCGAAACTCATGAAGTAACTTCTACCAGAGCGACGCTCCGTGGGTTATCCCGTCAGACTTCAACCCACACCCCCCATGATCCGCACATCCCTCGCCATCGTCGCCACCCTGCTTTGCCTTCCTCTCCACGCCGCCGATCCCGTGGTCGCGCCGAAGCCTGCGGAACCACCCAAAGCCAGCACGCCCGCCGCCGCCGCAACACCTCGCCCACAGGTGCCTCCCCCGACACTCGCCAATGTGCCGTACGGCAAACACCCGAAGCAGGTGCTCGATTTCTACAAGGCTGAGTCGGACAAGCCGACGCCGCTCGTTTTCATGATTCACGGCGGCGGTTGGATGGCGGGCAGCAAGTCGCCCGTCGGTGTCGCGAGCTTTCTCAAGGCGGGCATCTCGGTGGCGTCGATCGAATATCGTTTCATCCCGGAGGCCACGGCCGACGGCGTGAATCCACCGGTCGCCGGTCCCTTGGGCGATGCCGCGCGCGCTCTGCAATTCGTCCGCAGCAAGGCCAGGGAGTGGAATATCGACAAGACGCGCGTCGGCGCGACGGGCGGTTCGGCGGGCGCGTGCTCCAGCCTGTGGCTCGCTTTCCACAACGACTTGGCGGACGCGAAGAGCAGCGATCCCATCGCGCACGAATCGACGCGCCTGACTTGCGCTGCGGTCAATGGTGCGCAGACCACGCTCGATCCGCAGCAGATGAAAGAGTGGACGCCGAACAGCAACTACGGCGGTCACGCTTTCGGTTTCAAGCCGGACGCGGAAAAGAAGACGACGCAGTTTCAGGAATTTCTCGCTGGCCGCGAAACGATCCTCCCGTGGATCGCGGAGTATTCGCCCTACGCGCTGGTCACCTCCGACGACCCGCCGATCTATCTCATCTACGGCGCACCACCTGCGCTTGGGCAGGAGCAAAAGGATCCGACGCACACCTCAAACTTCGGCGTGAAGTTGCAGGAGCATTGCAAGGAAAAGGGCGTCGAGTGCGAGCTGGTCTATCCCGAAGCGCCCGACGTGAAACATCCTTCAATCGACGCCTTTCTCATCGAGAAGCTAAAGAAGTAGGCAGACGCCTGCGCCGGGCTGCGCTGGTGGAAAAGTGTGACCGCGCACGGCTCAGGAACAAGGCGTCATCGCCGCGAGCAACTCGTCGAGCGCGATGGTGACGATGGTGGTGGCCGTGTCGCTCATGCCATGAGGCAGAATCAGGCGTCCTCGAAAGAGCAGCGCGCCACAGGTATAGACGACGTTCGGCACGTAACCCTCGCGGTCGCCGCCGATGGCTTGCAGGAGCGGTTCGCGGAGTTCGGCGAGGACTTTGGAAGGATCGTGCAAATCGAGGAGGATGACGCCGATGCTGTATTTGCGCATCGGGCCAACGCCATGGGTGATGACCAGCCAGCCCGCTTCGGTTTCGATGGGTGAGCCGCAATTGCCAATCTTCACGGATTCCCACGCGTGGCTCGGCCGCCGCAGAAGCTGCGGGTCGCTCCAGAAGTGCGGATTATCCGAAAACATCAGGAAGAGGTTCTCGTCGTCCTGACGCGAGATCATCGCGTAGCGGCCATCGATGCGGCGCGGAAAAAAAGCCATGCCTTTATTCTGCACCGCGCGGCCATTGAGGGTCAGCGCGCGGAAGCTGAGGAAATCAGTGGTTTCGAGCAGTTGGGGCAAAATCGCGCGTCCGTTGTAGGCCGTGTAAGTGGCATAATAAAGGACACTCCCGTCATCCTCGACGAAGCGGACAAAGCGCGCGTCTTCCATGCCGTTACTCTCATTCGAGGAAACGGGAAAAATGATCCGCTCCGAGACAGCGACCGATGGATCGAAGTGAACTTCGTAATTTGACTCCGCCAGCCAGCGCACGCACTCGCTGGTGCGCTGTACTTCGCGCGGCAATGGGCCGGAGCCGTGCGCGGCGTGACGCATGGCCGCTTCCAATTCGCTAAGCGTGAATTCATCACCGAGCGCCGTCATGACCGCGCTGGACCACTCGTTCTCGAAGCCCATCTCCGTCAGCTTGTGGAGGAAGACTGTCTTGAGGTAGGTCGGGTTCGGATTAAGCGTCGGCGCGGTAACAAAGCGCGACGGCTCCTCCATCGTGATCGCGTGATCGGCGTGGATGATGCCGGTGCGAAACTCGATCGACGAGATGTGGCCTTCGCCGGTCGCACGCAGGCTGAGGATGAAGCGCAGTTCCCCCTCAGCGAGACCCGATTGATCCGGGTGCGGGACGATCGAGGGATTAAAAAGCGCCGCGGCTTCGAGCGCATACTCGCCGGAGAAAAGCGCGCCGATGTAGAGCTGGCGGGCCTCGGACAGCGGGCGGCCGCTGAAGACATGTGTTTTGACCCGATCGAAATGGCGGCGCCAAAACGTCCGGAGGTTCAAGTGCCGGCTGCCGAAGTCATTGGTGACCGCGACAAGTTGTTCCTCGATCTCGGCTTCGCTGAGCGCCAGCGCGCGCCCGATGATATTGACCACCCGCGCCGCATCTCCGGGAATGAATGGGCGGATCAGCACCCGCGCGTTATTTGGCCGGAGGGTGACGCCGGTCGGATGAATGGTCAGGCTGCGCATGCTTGGAGAGCGGTTCGCTGCGCACTCGTGGCGTGGGTGAGTTCGGTGAGCGAGAGGTAGAAGGCGAGGCTCGATTCGGCTCCCTGGTTTTGGTTGAGGTGATCCTGCAAGAGCGCATCGCGGCAGCCGCCCGTCGTCGGATCGTAAAGCGGCTGACCGAGATCGTTGCGCCCGAGGAACCACTCGAAGCAACGGCGCGCGGCACTCTGCCAGCAATCGTCGCGCGTCACCGCATAGGCTTCGAGACAGGCGGAAACCATGGCGTGCGCTTCCAGCGGCTGCTGGTCGAAGCGCGCACGTTCGCCGCCTTGCGACCAAAATCCGTGGCAACCGATCGGCGCGAAATGCCCGCCCTCCGCCGTCTGTGCCTCGAGCAACCAGCGCAGCGAGGAGAGGCCGATCTCGAGCATGTCCCCATTGGAAGTCCAATGACCGCTTAGGATCAGCGCGTGGGAGAGCTTGGCATTGTCGTAGGTGGCGATCCGCTCGAACCATTGCCAGTCCGGCTTCGAGTTAGCCCGGAACAAGCCTACGAGCTGGCCGGCGAGCACGTCGCGCATCTGGCTGACCACGCGGTCGCCCGCGAAAGTGCGGAGATATTCATGAATGGCGAGCAGCGCGAAAGCCCACGCCCGCGGTGAACTAAAGCGCGCGACCGGCGGCAGCCCTCGTTGAAAAAGGAGCGCGCAAAGATTGCGATGCCCTTCATCGCGCGAGCGTCCCAGCGCGGTCCCGACCGCCCACAAGGCCCGCGCATGGCTGTCTTCCGAACCGGCCCGCTCGATCCATTCGCGATGATGGTTCATGAAATTGCGGAACCGGCAGGTGTTGGCGTCGAAGGCATACCAGAGGAACGCGAGGTAGCTGCTCGACAGCTTCTCGATCTCGGCCGGCGCGTCGCCCATTTCGCGTAGCAGCACGGTGAAGATAAAGGCGCGTGCATTGTCGTCGGTGCAATAGCCCTCGTGGTAGTTCGGCACGTTGTAGATGGCGTGCTGAAAGATGCCGGTGTGGTCGCTCATCTTGAAAAGATGATCGAGCTTCAGCGGCGGCATGGGGTAGTTCTCGTTCTCGATCTTGCGCACCGCGGCCATTTCGATCGAGGGCACGCTGAGACTCGCGCGGGCGCTCTCGAAACTTTCCATGTAACGCCGCGCGACCACCGGCCAGATCATTTCGCGCCCGGCTTTCCAGGCGCGTTTGCGCATCGCCGTCATCAGTGTCGGATTCGACAAATAGTAGTTCACACCTTCCGCAATGGCCGGCGCATCGCGAAACGGAACGAGCACGCCGCGCTCTCCGGCGAGCAACTCCTGCGCATGCCAGTAGGGCGTGGAGATGATCGCCTTCCCGGCGCCAAAAGTGTAGGACAGCGTGCCCGAAGTCACCTGCGCTTCGTTGAGATACGGCGTGATGTAAATGTCCGCCGCGCCGATGAATTCCTTCAGTTCTTCCAGCGTCACGAAGCGGTTGTGAAAGATGACGTGGTCCTTCACGCCGCGCTCTTCGGCGAGACTTTCGAGCTTCCGTCGATAGGCCTCGCCCTCGTGGGCAATGAGATGCGGATGCGTCGCACCGAGCACGATGTAAACGATGTTCGGATGCTTCACGAGGATCGCTGGCAGCGCGTCGATCACATATTCGATGCCTTTATTCGGTGAGAGCAGCCCAAAGGTCAGCAGCACTGTCTTCCCCTCGACCCCGAAGACATCTTTGTAAAAATTCGAGTCGATGAACGGCATGTCGATCACCCCATGCGGGATGAGATCGATCTTCTCCGGCGCCACGCCGTAGATCGTTTCCAGCATATTCCGACCGCGCTCCGCCATGACGATGAAGCGGTTCGAGAGCAGATCGAGTTGCTCCATCACCGCGCGCTGATCGCCATTCGGTTCGCTCAGGACCGTGTGCAGCGTCGTCACCACCGGCATCCGCACTTCACGCAGAAAGGCCAGCAAATGACTGCCTGCGGGACCGCCGTAGATGCCAAACTCGTGCTGCACCGAAACGATCTCGACGTTGTTGATATTCAGAAATTCCGCCGCCCGCCGGTAGGAATCGAGTTCCTGCTCATCGAGTTCGAAACGAACGCGCTCCGCATAATCGTAGCCCTCGGGACGATCATTCACCGATCCGACGATGCATTGCGCCGCTGGAAACTCGGCCGCGACAGCTTCGCAAATGTCCGCGGTGAAAGTGGCAATGCCGCAACGCCGCGGCACGTAATCGCCGAGGAAAGCGACGTTCTTGGTGTTAGGCGAAATATCCATGGCTCCGAAGATCGAAAGTTTCCGAGCGCCTCACGATGGCAGCGACATGGCACTCGCCAAGCGGCAGCGAGAAGTCCTGAACGAAACGGAGTAGCGTCTAGCTTCCGCTCTGCCGGGTCAACTTGGATTGTCGCCGCGGAGCCGACTCATTCACACTGCCGGTGTTGTCTTCTTCCGTCCGTGAGTACACTAAATCGCCGATATGAAACTGCTCCCCCCTCTCCTGCTCATCATCGCCACCGCCACTTCCCTGGCCGAGGAAGGCTTCGTGCCGATGTTCAACGGGCGCGATCTCACCGGCTGGGTGAATGCCAACTGCGCGCCCGAAACGTGGGGCGTGAAGGACGGCATGATCACCTGTACTGGCAAGCCGACCGGCGCGATGCGCACCGAGCGGCAGTACGAAAACTTCATTATGGAAGTGGAATGGCGGCACCTGCAAAGCGCCGGCAACTCGGGCGTCTTCATCTGGGGCACGCCGATTTCCGCGCCTGGCGTGCCATTCCTCCGCGGCATCGAGGTGCAGGTCCTCGACCAAGGCTACGCCGACAATTACGAAAAAAAGACGGGCAAAAAGAGCGACTGGTTCACTTGCCACGGCGACGTCTTTCCCATCCACGGCGCGACGATGACGCCCATCGGTCGCAGCCACGGCCAGCGCAGTTTCCCGAGCGAGGATCGCAGCAAGCCCACGCCCGAATGGAACCACTACCGCATCGTCTGCAACGCCGGCTCAATCCGCCTGAGCGTCAACGGCAAGGAAGTCTCCGGCGGCGATGATTGCATCTATCGCAAAGGCTACCTTGCGCTCGAGAGCGAAGGCGCGCCCGTCGAGTTCCGCAACCTGCGGATCAAGGAACTGCCACCCACCGGCGCCACGCCCGAGCAAACCGCGCCCGAGGCCCAGGGCTTCCGCCCGCTTTACACCGGACTCGATCTGCGCGGCTGGAAAACGACGACGCCCGACCACTGGGAGCCGAGCGACTGGAGGCTCGTCTTGAAGGGCGGCGAGGGTGGCCAGCCGCTTTGGACGGAAGCGGAGTTCGGCGACTGCGAGTTCATGGTCGATGTGAAAGTACCCAACAAATCCGCCACCGACCTCGCACTGCTGCTGCGCGGCCGGACCACGCCAGAGGCCACGATCTCTCTCCCCGAAGTCATGCCGCGCGGCACCTACACGGGAAGTACCACAGTCGTATCCGGCTCGCTCCCAGTCGCCTCGGCCACTCCCGCAAAAACGGAAGGGAAAGCCAAAGCGCGAGCCTGGCAGCGCGTGCGCGTGAAAGTGCAAGGCCGCACCGCCACGCTGTGGATCGACGACCAGCAAATCCGCCAGCAACAACTCCCCGCCAATCTCCCGGCACGCGGACCGATCGGCCTCGTGGACATCGGCACCGGAATGGAATTCGCCAATCTCTTCGTGCGCGAGCTGTAGGGCTCTCGCCACACTTTCGGCACACCCGCTGCGCGGTAGCAGAGACAACGGAATGACCGAATTTGACGGAATTACGAAGGAGTAATCGCCCCCGGCAGCCGAAGAGAAGACATGTCATCCCGAGCGAAGTCGAGGGATCGGACAGGTCCGCGGGAGGCGACCACCTCAGCCTTTCAAGACAGGATGTCCTTGATCACATGCCCATGGACGTCAGTCAGCCGGCGCTCGATGCCGTTGTTGTAAAAGCTGAGCCTTTCATGATCGAGACCGATGAGGTGCAGGATGGTGGCGTGCAGGTCGTAGATCGTCGTGACATTCTCCACCGCCTGATAGCCGAACTCGTCGGTCGCGCCGTAGCTGAAAGCGCGCTTCACGCCCGCACCCGCCAGCCACACGGTGAAGCCTTTCGGGTTGTGGTCGCGGCCATTCGCGCCTTTTTGAAAAGTCGGCATGCGGCCAAACTCGGTGACGAAAACGACCAGCGTATCGTCGAGCAATCCCCTGCCCTTCAAGTCGCGCAGCAGCGCAGCCGCCGGCTGATCGAGGACGTGCGCGTGGCCGGGATATTGGTCGGCGATTTTCTTGTGGCCGTCCCAATTGCCGACGCCTTCGCCCATGGCGTAGGAGCCGTTGAAGAGCTGCACGAAGCGCACTCCGCGCTCGAGCAGACGGCGGGCGAGGAGACAGTTGCGGCCAAAGCCGGCCTTGGTTTTGTTTGCGTCATTGATGCCGTAGCTCTCGAGAGTCGTCGGGCTTTCACCCTTGAACTCACTCACCTCTGCCGCCGCGAGTTGCATCTTCGCCGCGAGTTCGTAGGCCGAGATGCGGGCGGCGAGATCGCTGTCGCCGGGATTCTTTGCGAGATGCCGGTCATTGAGCACCTTGAGAAAATCACGCGTCGCCCGCTCGTCGCCTTCGCTGATTGAAGCCGGGCGCTGGAGATTCGGGATCGGCTTGTCGGCATTGAACGGCGTGCCTTGAAACGCCGCGGGAAGAAATGCCGACGCCCAATGTCGCGAGCCGTTTTGCGGCACGCCGCGCGGATCAGGGATGGCGACAAAGGCTGGTAAATCCTGGCATTCGCTGCCCAGTGCATAGGTCGTCCACGCACCAATACCTGGAAAGCCGTCGAGCGTGAAGCCAGTGCTCATCTGGTTCTCCGCCGGACCGTGCGTGTTCGACTTCGCAGTCATCGAATGGATGAAGCACATCTCGTCGGCCAGCTCGGCGAGATGTGGCACGAGTTCGCTAACCATCTTGCCGCTCTGCCCGCGCGGTTTGAACTCCCACAGCGGCTTGATCAGGTTGCCCTGCTGTCCTTGAAACGTGACCAGCCCGTCGCTGCCGGGCATCGGCGTGTCGTGGCGCTTCACGAGTTCCGGCTTGTAGTCGAAGGTATCGACGTGGCTCAGCGCGCCGGAGCAGAAGAGCATGAGGACACGTTTGGCCTTGGCCGGAAAATGCGGCGCACGCGAAGCGTAGGGCCGGCTCGGGTCGATGACTGGACGAATCGGCGAACGATCACCAGCAAGCAAGCGCTGCTCCGCGAGCAAGGTGGCGAGAGCGATGCCGCCGAGGCCGGTGCCGCCCCAGCGAAGGAAGTCGCGGCGGCTGAGGAGGTGGCGTCCGGCGTGGGAGAGTGGGTTCATGATTTTTAGCCGCAAAAGGGCGCAAAGAACGCAAAGAGGAGGGAAAGGATGCTGCGTTTAATCGGAGGTGGGGAATCGCTGAGAACGAACTTTCGGATTTCGAAACGGTGTGATCCAAAGTTGATCAGGAGACCGTGTTCGATCCTGCTGGCTCGGAGGTAGCCGAGGATTTGTGCGACATGCTCGTCGGCAATGGTACGTGCGGCTTTCAGCTCGATGATGAGCTGATTGTCGATGAACAAATCGGCGGCGTAGGTGCCGACGATGGTGCCGTCCTCGTCCTGGACCGTGAGCGGATGCTGCTGCTGCACGTTGAGCCCGAGTTTCCGCAGCCGATGCGCCAGCGTGTTCTCGTACACCTTCTCCAAGTGTCCATGCGCGTGATACAGATGGATGGCGTAAGCAACCTCACGGACGAGGTCGCACAACTCAAAGATCGTCGTCGGCTTGCTCATATTTTCTCTGCGTCCTTTGCGTTCTTTTGCGGCTAAAAAACCATGAGGAACTCGTTGGCATTAAAGAGCGCCCGGCAAAAAACCTTCAGGCCGTGCTGACCGATCAGGCTCAACGCCGCCGCCGTCTCGCCGTCCGTCGGCTCGCGTCCGAAGCTGAGCACGAAAGCGCGGCGGACCTGCGCCGCGACATTCGCACCCGCCTCCTTCTCCAGCCGCTCCGCGAAGAAGCCTGCAAGTTCCAGGGCAAATGGACTGTTCAACAAATTGAGCGCTTGCAGCGGCGTGGTGGAACTCGTACGCCGCGGCGCGATCTGGCCAGCGTCGGGACAATCGAACGCGCCGAAGACATCGTCGAGCTGCACGCGCGGTTTATTTTGATAAACCATGCGGCGAAATTCCTCGGGGCCAAACTCCTTCTTCGACGTGTAGATCTTCACGTAATTGTCGTTTGGCTCGAAAAGATCGAAGCCCGGTCCGCCCATGCGCAGGTCGAGCTTGCCACTCACCGCGAGCATCGTGTCGCGCAGCGGTTCCGCTTCGAGCCGGCGCGGCGGAAAGCGCCAGAGCAGGCGCGAACCCGCATCGACTTTGAGCGCTTCAGCGTTGGGTTTCCCGGATTGCCGATACGTCCCGGAAAGAACGATCAGCCTGTGCAGTTCCTTGATGCGCCCGCCGCGTGCGACGAACTCGCTGGCCAGCCAATCGAGCAACTCCGGATGCGTGGGCCGCGCGCCGTTAAGTCCGAAATCACTCGGCGTGTCCACGAGCCCGGTGCCAAAGTGGTAGTGCCAAATGCGGTTCACGAGCACGCGTGCGGTCAGCGGATTCTGCGCACTGACAATCCAATCCGCGAGCGCCAGCCGGCGTTGCTGCTCGGGCGCGTCGGCGGCAAGCCCGAGGTCGCCGCCAAACTCCACCAATCCGGAGGGAACGACTTCCTCTTTCTTCTGCATCGGATCGCCGCGATGCAGCCGGAAGGTGGAGCCAGGTGGCTCAAACTTGCCCGCGTACACCGCGGGGAAACTCGTGAGTTGATCGATGTCGGCCTGAAGCTTCGTCCGTTGCGCGACGAGTTGCTGTACTTCCTGCACCTGATCGACGGGGATCCGGCTCAACGTCGGGATCGCCGTGATCCGCTTGCGATATTCGCTATCGAGCCGGTCGGCGGACGAAGCCACCGTCTGCCAATGCTGGCCATCGAGCGAAACTTCGATCCGGTAGTTCGTGGGCAGTCGATCCTCATAGACTTGCTTTTCCCTGCCGCGATCCCGGCTCCACACGACGCGCCGGATGCGCTCCGGCTTCGCGAGTTCCACCTGCGCCCAACCAACGCCTTTCTCATTGGAAATCCAACTGTAGCTATTGCCATAGCGGCCGTCATTCAGATGCGCGATCTGGTGCTTCGGATTGCTCCCATCGCTATACACACTCGACGCCGCAGCCTTCGCTCCGGCGCTGGCCAGCGCGACATTCCGAGGACTCGCTTCAGCAGTGAAGACTTCGAGTTCATCGAGGCACGGCTGCGCCGTGCTCGAAGCGGTGATGCTGAAGCGCACGAACTTCGCCTCGACCGAATCGAAGATTTCCTCGTTTGCCCGATGTGAAACTGGGAGGCGGACATGCGGCGTGGCGCCCTGCGGCGCGTCGTCGAGCACTTCTTCAAAAAGCGCCGCGTCCGCCACGGTCGGCCCACCCTTTTCACCGGAACGCAACACGAGGCGACTTTCCGCACGCAGCTCATGA
>JBBSDS010000120.1:0-13036 GCA_038240495.1 Chthoniobacterales bacterium
CCCCCGCGCGGCCGTCAACGAAGCGCGGCCAGGAATTTCCGCCAACTATCTGCAACAAAAAATCGTCCTTGGTTTGGGCGTCGTCGTGTGGCGGGTGCCCCCCGACGGCAAGAGAATTCTGCGCATCGGTCGCGGTGAGCAGGAGTTGCTGGCCGACGGAGATCACCGCGAGCGCGCAAGTAACACAACGCCAGCGCATGAAGGCGACGACCAGGGGCAGCGCTAGGAAAGGCATCCCTGGCACAAGATAACGCGGCCCGGCCGAGAAGCCGCCGTGGTAGCCGTTGAAGGTCACATTCACGAGAAAGAAGAAGGCGAAGATGCCGAGGCAGAGCCGCGCTTCGGCTGCAAAGGTCTTTTCGCGCAGCCAGACGACCAGCCCGTAAAGACTCATGAGCAGCACGGGCGCAAGAAAGAACACCCCGCGATAAGGCGAAACCGTGAGCAAACTCGCGATGTAACCCAGCCTTTGGAAATCCTCGGAACGACGCGGCAATCCAAACATCCCGAGCGCGCCGCCTGACACTTTGAAGAGCGGGTTTTGAAAATCAGTATTCAGCGTGAACGGCGAACCGAAGCACGTCCATCCGTACCAGCAGATGAGCACGAGCGGCGGCACCACTCCGAGGATGTAGAAAAGCGCCGCACGCCAGTTGGCGCGGCGTGGATCAACGTGAGCCAGCGTGGCGAGCAGCGCGTAAAAGCCGAGAAAGATGCCGGCGACCGCCGCGACGTAATTGGTGACCGCAGCGACGCCAGCGCACAATCCGGCGAGCATCACATGCACTGCGGGCGCGCGTTCCAGACCGCGGATGCCCCACAGGCAGGAGAACGCCATGAGCAGAAAAATCGCCGTCAGGTTGTGATCAAAGAGCAGCGTGCCGAAGGGGAAGAACGTCGTCCCAAACGCGAACGCCAGCGTGGCGAGCAGCGCCGGCACCGACTCGCCGCCGGCCATCTCGCGCGCAAGCCGGAAGAACACCACGCACCCGATTGCTGAGACAAGCCCGACGCTGAGCACCGAAGTGAGCCACGCATTCACCGTCAGCGTCCACCAATCGTCGGGATTCATCCCGCGCCATTTCTCCAAATGATAGATCACCCAATAGGCCGGCAGCGCGAGAAACGACGTGCCCGGCGGCTTGTTCGGATGAAACTCACCCGTCCACGGCACATAGCCGATGTCGCCAGAATTGCACTCCTCCACCATCGCCGAGTTCTTCACACTGGGAGCCGCCGGCGCTTCGTTCACCGGGAAAAGATTCCACTCCATGTCCACCCACGAGAGCCGGTAGCGCTGACCTTCCCACGCGTATTCCGCATCGTGCATCGGCACGCGCACGAGCTCGTCGCCGTTGCGCTTATAGATGAGGTAGTCGTCAATCGCGAAGCGCCCCTGCTCCACGATGGCGCGCACTTCGGCAAAGCGCGCATTTTGATTCCAGCCACCGCCTTGGTGAAAATACGCGAAGGCGAAAAAGCACGCAAAAAAGAGCAGCCACTCAAAACGCCGGAGAGGAGCCATCAGCAAGGGGAGTAGTTGAGTCTGCGAGCCATGTGAAAAAAGCGATGCAGCGGGAAAATGGCTGGATTCGGCGGCGAGCGGAATCTTTTTTGCGAGCGGGCTGCTCAAAGCCCGCTCTCCGGGACTGTGTAAAAAGTCGGATTGACCCGCGAGAGCAAATACCTGGGTTCCGCGATACACCGAGCGGCTCGCCTCGCGCGATCTGGAGCAAAGCCTCGCCGCCGTAGAAAAGCGCGCCGCCGGTAAAAGCCCTCAAGGTCGCGCTGACCGCCGTCGCCCGCAAACTCCTCGGCTACCTCCACTCCGCCCTCAAGAACCTTAATTTCATCCTCGTTTAAAAAACACAGTTGCTGAGCGGAGTTCCGTGCGGGCGAAGGCAGTTCGGAGCGATGGTGCTCCGCGCTCCGCACCACCGCTGCCCGCAAATCGAGGGAGGTCCTTCGGTAAGCTCAGGATAACAAAATGGAGCAGCAGCCTCCGGCTGCGAAGCCGCGCGCGTCACATGATTTTCAGGACGCCCTTTTAGTCTAGTGCCGCTTACCGGTCTTCACGGGTCGGTCTTCCACCGAAGCGATGAAGTTGTAGGTCGGCGTGTAGAAGATTTCGGATGGCCGCAGGTTGCCGTAAAAGAGCTTCACCTGAACCTCGCCCGGCCCTGTGCTTTCAAACACCCACTTCTCCTGTCCGATCTTTCCCGGCTCGGTCGAAGGAACATATTCTTTCGATACCAGCTTGAGCACTGTCGGATCGGGGATCTCCGAGAACCGCCATCCGTAGCCATCCTTTGCATGGGCTTGAAGAACCGCAGTCACGGTGCTGCCCCGTTGCAAGGTGACGAGTTCCCCTTTGTTACTCCAAGTCAGCGTCGGAGCCTTCTGCGCGGGGCCGGTCGCTATCGAGGCTGGGCCGGTCGCGACCGCAGGAAGTTTTCGATTGTCCGCAAGTTTCCTGCCTTGAGGGGCAGTGCAGCCAGTGACCGAGACAATCGCGACCAAGGCGAAAATGGAATATTTCGACATAGAATTGTTGATTGCATAGCCGACGCTTCACCGCGTGCCGAGCCCATATTTCATGAGCTGGCGGATTCTTGAAAACCCCGAAATCAACTTTCGAATGAGATGTCGATGAAATCGTCGTCGTTGCCGAGGACGATTTCCGCGGAAGGCATACGCTCGGCAGCCGCCGTCTTCGGCTCGCGCACGTTCCGCGGCACCGGCGCGCCGCCGCCACCGGTCTGCCGGGCGCTTGCAAGTTGCACCGTCAGGTCGGCGATTTGCTTGTCCCGCAGACGAAACGAGCGTTCGCAATCCTCCGTGACATTGGCTAGAGCGATGCTCAGAGCCTCCATTTCCTTCCGCAGTCGGTCGCGTTCATTGGTGACGTTCGTGAGCTTCATCTGCAGAGCCGTCGCCCGCATGGCCTCATTCGCCAGACGATGGCGCTCTTCGCGCAATTGGGTAATGCCCACCTGGAGTTGGCCGAGATCCTGACATGCCTTCTCGAATACCTGTTTGAGAATCGCAAACTCATTGGATTTCCCGGCGAGTTTCTTTTGAAAATCGGCGGCGAGTTCGTTCGCCTGCTGCACATCGTTGCGCAGGGCCTCGTAGTCGGCGCGCAGGTTGGCGGTAAGCTTGGGATTCACTAATTCGGGAGCCTTGTCCTCCGTCGGCGCGGCGTCCACTAGCTCTGGCTGTGATGTCATGGTTATCGTGAGTCCATCCTTCTCACAAAAGTCTGTAGCGATCTTCGTGCCCGCCCTCGGATGATTCTCTTTCGGATAACTGCGAGAGGGTGGATCAAAAGTCGTCCGCCGCTTGCCGCCGAACGCGGCCCACCGTAAACAACGTCATTCTGAGGAACGAAGAACCTCTAATCTCCGTGGGCAGCGGTGGTGCAGAGCCGCCTGACTTCTCATACTCCGGGCCACCTCCGCCCACAAAAAGTTAGAGGTCCTTCGACAAGCTCACGATGACCTGATGAGAAGGGTAACTGCGATGTCGTGCGCGCCTCGTGACTTTCGTTTACGCCCTCAACGAAAAAAAAGGCGACGCTCCGCTCAGTGTCTCCGCTTACTTCTGGCTCAATTCCGCGCTCGTCTTCATCCCCTTCCGCACTTTCAACAAGACCGGAAAGCTCGCCTGCTGACCCGGCACGCTTTCGTTCGCCCGGGCATTCCCGGCGACGACGTGGCAGAGGCGGTCCTGCTCCGGCACCCATTTGGCGCAGCTGAGGAAAACCTCGCGCTCGTTTTCGCCGGCCCGAATCTGGACGCCATTGAGACCGATGCTGTCCACAATCACCCCGTGCGGCAGACCTTCCATGTCGAGAGCGAGAATGGCGTCGTTGCCGTGGCGATCCACGCGCAACCAGACTGGAACACGGTCACCGGGAGCGATGGTGACTTCGGCCGGTTTCGCCGGGGCGCTCTTGCCGTCGCCTTGCGGCTTGCCGGCAATGTCGGGCTCGAGGAAGAGGATCTGTTTCGGTTGAGGAGTCACATTGATGTCGGGAAAATTATTCAGCGCGCGGGAAACACTCTGGCCGTTCACCGACCCGGTCGCCGTGAGTTTGACGTTCGCTAAATCCGCCTTGCCTTGCTTCGCATCCGGCTTCGCGAAGAGGCAGCCGGAAGCCGTGAGGTGGCCCGCTTGCACGATGATCGGCGTGGACACGAAGAAGCCGTCGGGCACCCCGCTGATCTCGACCCGCACATCGCCCTCGAAGCCGTCCCTGCGATCGGCTTTCACGATGAACTGCACACCGCTGCCCGCCGCCACGCTCTCCGCGCCTTTCGCCACCAGCGTCGCCGAGAAGTCCGGCTCCGGCTGGCGCACGATGAGGCGGTAGGCGAAACGCTCACCGCTCCAGCCGCGCGTGTCACTCACGCGCACAAAGTAGCGGCCTTTCGTGGGAGCAGTGAAAGTGAGGCGCGAGTCTTTGCCGAGTTGCCGCTCGCCGTCGTCGTCGTTCGTGTAGTTGAGCGTAAAGACCGGCAGCCCATTGGGCACGATCTTGGAGCCGACGGGCTTGGGTTCGACGACATAGCACAGTTCATCGAGACCATGCGCCGACGGATTGCTATCAAACCACGCGCGGCGCACGCCATCGCGCGTGAAATAGGTCATGTCCGCGTCTGGCCCGCGAGCGAGACGGAAGATCTTCAGAACCTCGCCGTTGAAATACATGTAGTCGTTCAGCTCCATTTCCATGAACTGCCCGAGCCGGATGCCGGGGTTGCTCGAGTCGGTGCTGCGCAGCGTGAGCCACGAGTCTTTGGTCGCTTGCAGGATCAGGTGAGGCACGATTTCGCCCTTCGCATCGAGCACTTCGATTTTTGTATCGGCGGGCGAACCCACCATCGCCGCTCGCGTCTCGACGATGACCTGCTGATCTTTTTCAGCGTCGAAAGCATACAGATCCTCATCGGACGCGCCCGGATTGCCCGGCACGAGAAGCCGGCCATTGACGGATGCTGGAATCGTCAGGAGTTGCGCCTCCCCAATCGAATTGTTCGGCTCGTGTTCGAGTGTTTCGCAGAGCGGACTCACCGCCACACGCATGTTCACGCGGCTGCGGTAATCGTCGGTTTCGAGCGGCAGGCTGACTTCACCATCGGCCCCCGCTTTCACCTTCACCGTCTGGTTCGTGAGGTTGTGGCCGACAAGATGCACCTCACCTTCCGCATTGGCGGAAATCGAGAGCGGCCACCAACCCGTGACGTAAGGCAGCGGTCCAGCCGTGAGCCGATAGACATGATCCGGCGAACCTTCGAGCGTGATCTCACGAATGCGCACGGTGTATTCGCCATCGTGCGGCACGGTGAACCCGATGAAGGGATCGGTGCCGCTGTCGAGGCCGTTGTTCTCCGCGACGAGCTTGCCTTTGGCGTCGAAAATTTCGACGCGCGGAGTGAGTGCTTTCGACTCGAGGCGTTTGGCCGCGAGGTCGAAGATGATGGTCTGGCCTTGCTTCGCGGTGAACCGGTAGTTGTCCTGCTGGCCGACTTCCGTGAGCGTGCCCCAGATGTTGATCGGCAGCTTTTCAAGCCGCGTGGGCTGCATGGTTTTGCCCGCAACGATTTGCGGCAGGTAATCGACGAATAGCTTCTTCTTATCCGACTCACCGGCGGCGGTCACGAGGCTGATCTCGACTTGCGCATGCGGCACTTTGTCCGTGGCGACGATCGTGATTTCAGCGTTCGTTCCTTTGTCACCGACCGGAGTGAATGTGGCGCTGAACCCCGCCCGGCCAAACTTCACCTCCTTGAGATTCGCGAGGTTCCTGCCGGTGACGTTGATTTTCGTCGTCGCTCCGCTTTGCACGCCCGCGGGTTCGAGGCGGGAAATTTCGGGCTTCGCCGGCATGGCAGGTGCGGCTTTTTTCTTCGGCATCGACGCCGTGGTTGCGGACTCAGGTTGCCCGGTCGCGGCGTCGTAAAAAGCCAGCGAACCATCGACGCGGCCGACCGCCAGCTTGGCACCATCGAGAAAGGCCAGCGCGAGCGACCAATCCGGCTGCGTTTCGAGCGCGCGGATTTCGGAGAGATCAGTCGCATTCGACACTTTCACGGTCTTGTCGGCCGCGCTCGAAACGAGCGTCTTCCCGTCCGCGGAAAAAGCGAGATTGAGGATCGCGCCGTCGTGCGCAAAGCGTGTGTGCAGGAGCGGATTGGTGCCTTCGAGCGCCTGTTCGCTCACCGTCCACGCGCGGAGACGATTGTCCACGCCGCCCGCCGCGACCGTCTTCCCGTCGGGCGAAAAAGCGACCGCGGTCTGTTCCTTGAGCGGCTGCGAAAAAGTGTCGAGCCGCTTGCCCGTCGCCACATCCCAGAGCTTCACCGTCCGGTCGGCACTGGCACTCGCCAGAACCTTGCCGTCAGGCCGAAAGCTCAACCCAAAAACAGCCCCGGTGTGACCCTTCAACATCCGCAGCTCCGCGCCGTCGGCCACGCTCCACAGCTTGATCTTCTGGTCGTAGCTGCCGGTCGCGAGTTGCTGGCCATCGGGCGAAAGCGCGAGCGCGTAGAGTGCGTCGGTGTGACCCTCAAACTTGCGCACCAGCCCGCCATCGTTCACGCGCCATTGATACGCGATGCCGTTCAATCCGGCGTCGCCCGCGGCGGCAAAAAGCGTCGCGCCGTCCGGCGAAAAGACGAGCGCATTCACCTTGCCGGCGATACCCGCGAGAGTGCGCACTGGCTGGTGCGTGGCGGCGTCGAGCAATTGCACCGAGCCAAAGGAACCGGCGGCGATGAGTTTCGCCTTGGACGAAAATGCGAGCGACTGAATCGCTTTCTTCCGGTCCATTTTCGGCGCGATCTTGGGCAGGTTGGCGAGCACGTCCGCGGGCTTCGGTTGCGCCGAGGGCGGCACGGCTCCGGCATCGATCCATTGTTTGATGAGCGCGATTTCTTCGTCCTTGAGATGCTGTTTCTTGCCCGGTGGCATGAAGCGGTTCTTGCCTTCCTTGCCGCTGCGGCCTTCGAGGAATTTTACGAGCAGCGAATCGTTCGCATTGCCCGGCGTGATGGCCTTGCCTGTCTCACCGCCCTTCATCAGTCCCGCAAAAGTTTCGAGCACGAGATCGCCATCGGGATCGTCGGCCTTGTGACAGTCAATACAGTGCTCTTGAAAAAGCGGCGCGATCTTCGCGGCGAAATCTACGGGAGCTGGTGCGGCGAACAGCCGCGTCGCACTCAGCACGCAAAGCGTCAGTGCGCATACGAAATGGCGCGCAAAATTCTTCGCACGCGTGTCATCCTGAGCGGAGTTCCGTCGGGGGCGCAGGTGGGACGGAACGCAATCGAAGGATCCCGCGCATTCACGAGCGACGTCGCACGGAAGCGCCGGGATCCTTCGACTGCGCTGCACCCGCCTGACCGCCTCCGCTCCGCTCAGGATGACACGCCTTCGGGATTGGCTCAGGCATCGAACATCGAAGCGGTCGGAGGGGAACGTAAAGTGCATGTTGAAAACGCTCGCGTCAGTGGTTGAACAAGAACTCCCGCGAACTCATCAGGCTCCAGAAGACATCTTCCAAAGCCGTTCGCTTTTCCTCCGGCGTCGGTGCGGCGGCGAGCACTTTGAGCACGCCGGCCTTTTCTTTTTCGCTAGGCGTCCGACTGACAGCGACGAGATACGCTTCTTCCGTGATCCGATCGTCCGGCTTACCACTGGCGAGCAGTTTGGACACGCGATTGTCCTTGGCCGCGAGCTTTTCGTTGAGCGTGTCGCCATTGGCGATGTGCAGCGCCTGCGCCATGCTCGGTTCGTTCGTACGCTCGCAGTCGCAGGTCTGGACGCGATTGGGCCGGCCAAAGCTCGTGAGAAAATACGACGCCGTGTGCGAGTCGGGAAGTTGGAGAGCGCGATAACCCATTGGGTAGGAATCGCCGAGACCCTTGTTGGCATTGCGCTTGTCCATGCGAAATGCGGTCGGCACGTCGGTGACTTTCGAGACGGCATCGAGCATGACTTCGGCCATCAGTCGTCGCGGGTAGTAGCGGGCGTAAAACCTTGTGTCATCCTTGTTTTCCGGGAGAGCGACGCTGCTGCGCTGGTAGGCCTCGCTCTGCAATATCGTGCGCATGAGTTGCCTGAGATCGAACTGATTCTTCGCAAGGAACGCCGCCGTTTCGCTGAGCAGTTTTTCGTTACTTGCGGGATTCGTCATACGGAGGTCATCCACGGATTCCACAAGACCGACGGCGAAGAAATTTTTCCAAACGCGATTGGTGATCGCGCGGGCAAAATACGGATTCTCCGGCGAGGTCAGCCATTTCGCGAGCGGGACGCGACGATCTTCCGGCGACGTGAGCGACATCGGCTGCGCATCGAGCGGGGTCGGCGGCTGCGCTTTGCCACGAAGCGGCTGCACAAGATCGCCATTGGTATCGGAGAAAACGACGCGCTCCTCGGCGATCGCGCCGTTCTTCGACCGGACGCGCGAGAAGAGATTGGCGAACGCGTAATACTGATCGTTCGTCCATTTTTCCATCGGATGATTGTGGCACTTTGCGCAGTTGATCGACATGCCTAGAAAGGCCACGGACACAGTCTCGGCGAGCTTCGTCGGCTCGTCGTGCAGCACGAAGAAATTGCCCGCGCCGTTTTCCAAAGTGCTGCCGGTCGCGGTGAGAAGGTCGTGCACCATTTCGTCCCACGGCGTGTTCAGTTCCACCTGCCGGCGAATCCACTGGTAGTAGCTCCACATCGACTGCACGGGCAGCGTGTCGCTGCTGACGAGAAAGAGATCGCTCCATTTGTACGACCAGAAATCCACAAACTCCGGCCGCTGGAGCAGCGACTCAATAAGATGGTCTCGCTTGCCCGGCGTGGTTTCGGCGAGGAAGGCGCGCGTCTCCTCGGCGGTCGGAAGAATGCCGACGGTGTCGAGGAAAGCGCGGCGGATGAACTCGCCGTCGGTGCAGCGTTCGGAAGGCGGGAGGTTGAGTTCGCGAAGTTTTTCGAGGATGCGCTCGTCGATGAAATTGCGCGGCGCGATCGCGGCAAACGCGCCGGGTTTCACCGGCTGCTCGTATGGCGAAGTGACGGTCGCGATGGCCAGCCGGCTGAGATACCACGCGGTGATCGTCCCCTCGCCGTGTCCGCCGACTTTGACCAGGCCATTGTCGTCCACAGTCGCGACCGAGGTGTTGCCGGCGGTGTATTTCGTCCAGCGCGTCACGTCCTCGCGATGGCCGTCACTAAAGAATGCGGTGACTTTGAGCGGTTCCGTTTGGTTCGGTTTCACCACCGCATGCGTCGGAGAGATTTCGATCCGCTCGATGCGCGCATCTTCTTTTTTGGGCTCGGGGCAGCCCTCGGCGATCCAGTTCGCGAGGATGGCATATTCCGGTGAATCCGTCTTGAACCGCTCGCCACCCTTGTGTGGCGCAGTCTTCGTGGACTTGAGCAGAAACAAACTGCGCGCCGGATCTTCGAGACAGATGCGGCGGCCTTGCGCGGATTTCGTGATGGTCAGATAATCGCCTTCGTCGTCGTAACCACGGAGCGAGAGCTTGAATCCGCCCTGCCCCGCCGCCGCGCCGTGACACGCGCCGCTGGAGCAGCCAAAGCGCGCGAGGATCGGCTGGACTTGATTGCGGAATGAAGGCGTCTCGGCGGAAACCGAGATGACGGAGACGAGAACAGCGAGTGCGGAAAACGTCCAACGTCCAACGTTCAACTTCAAACGTGCAACGGTAGCGTATCGCGTGGTCCCCCCTCCGTTGAACGTTGAACGTTGAACGTTGGATGTTGAAAGTTCTCCGTTCTTCAAAACAGCTCCTTGATGTGATCAAAGCCGCGATCAATCACCGGAAATGGCCGGCCTTGCGGACCGGGCAGTTCGGTTTCGAGATCGATGCCGAGCGAATGATAAATCGTGGCGACGATATTTGCGGGCGTCACCGGACGCTCCGCCGGATATGCGCCGATTTCGTCGCTCTTGCCGACGACGCGTCCGCCTTTCACTCCGCCGCCGGCAAAGCCCACGGTCCACACACCCGGCCAGTGGTCGCGACCACCGGCGGGATTCACTTTCGGTGTGCGGCCAAACTCGGCGAGATTGCAGACCATCGTGTTGTCGAGCATCCCGCGTTGCGCGAGGTCTTCGAGCAGCGCGCTGTAGCCCTGATCGTACATCGGAGCGACGATGTCGCGCATGCCCTCGATGCTCGTGAAAGGTTTCGAGCCGTGGATGTCCCAGGTGATTTCGCCGAAGACCGTGATGAACGTATTCACCGTGACGAAGCGCACGCCACGCTCGACGAGCCGCCGCGCGAGCAGACAGCACTGGCCGAAGCGGTTCATGCCGTAGCGCTCGCGGACACTCTGCGGCTCTTTGTTCAAGTCAAATGCCTCCCGCGCAGCGCTGCTTGTCATCAGGCGGTAGGCGTCCTGAAAATTCGCATCCATGAGCTTCGCCGATTCGCTTGCCTCAAAATTTTTCACCGACTCATCGACGAGCTGACGCAACTCGCGGCGGCGCTGCAAACGCACCTCGCTGATTTCGCTCGGCGGCAAAAGATCGGGCACTTTGAACCCCTTCGCCGATGGGTCTGCATTGAGCACAAATGGATCGTAGGTCTTGCCGAGGAAACCTGCATCCTGGCCGTGCGGAAGATTGCCGCCCGTCGGTCCCATCGGCTCCGGGAGGATGACGTGCGCTGGCATTTCCGTGCGGCGGCCTTTTAGAAATTCCAGCGCGCAACCGACATGCGGCGTGTTGATTCCGCCGGAAAAAAGCCGGCCGGTTTGCATCATCTGATGCCCGGTGTCATGGACCGCCGCGGCTGAATGATAGACGCTGCGCACGAGCGAAAATTTGTCCGCGATCTTCGCCATGTATGGAAAGATTTCCGTGAGCTGGATGTCGGGGCTGCTCGTCTTGATCGCCTTGAACGGACCGCGCACTTCGCGCGCCGCTTCCGGCTTTGGATCCCATGTATCGATCTGGCTCGGCGCGCCGAGATTGAAAATCATGATGCACGCGCGCTCATCTTTCGCGGTGTCCACAGCGCCCATCGCACGCAGGGCATTGAGCATCGGAAGCGAAAGGCCGATCGCGCCCAAGGTTCCCGCTTGCAGGAAATCACGGCGGGTAATGCCGTCGCAGGTAGTGATCGAGCCTTTGCCGAAGAATTTGAACATGGCGTTGGGGGTCTGGGTTACAGCGTGAGAGTTATTCCCGCATCGCCTAGGTTATTAGGGTCGTCGCGCGACGCAAGGGCGCGTCACGCCGAGGCCGCAAAATCAGCATCTGGCTTGCATCGGCTGATTGCTCCCCTACTGTCGCGGCCCCCTACGTTTATGCCGAAACCGCACGACATCTTCGCCCAACTCCCGCCTGCTGTGGCGGACCAACTTTTCTCCTACCTGATCGAGCGCGAAAAACCGCTCTACAAAGCCACCATCGACACGCTCGCCAAGCAGCGGAAACTGCGGCCCGTCTTCGTCGAGCGCAAGCCGCGTGCCGAGCGGCATGTGTGGATGAAGGATGTGCTCGGGCGAAAGGTCAATGAGTCCGTCGCCGCGCATCTGCTGCAAATCTGGCTCGTCGGTGCGCAGGCGAAATTGCTCTGCGATTTTCTCGATGGACTCGGCATCAAGCACGATGAGAACGGCACGATCGAAGAACTGCCGCCCGCGCCCTCGAAGGAAGATTTGGCGGTGAGCATCGATGCGCTTCTGACGAAGCACGACCCGGCGGTGGTCGCGGTCTATCTGCACGCCTTCCAGGCGCTCGATGACAACGGCTGGCCGACGCTCGCGGAATTGCTGGTCGAAGACCCGCGTTTGCAGTTGGCCGTTCCAGCCGCGGCTTAAATCGCAGCTACGCCGCGTTTTCGTTCATCCGAACTCTTGGTGGAAAACGCAACTCTGGCTTGCCATCGAGCCGCTTCGACAGGTCGATGGGATCACCGAGATTCACCTCCGCAGGATCGACCTGATAAGACCAGACGTTGAAGAACGAAAGCGTCGCCGCGCCGTAGAGCGTCGAGAAGGCTCCATCGACCGCATCGAGACCGCAGGCGATTTTGACACGACCGATCCGCGGCACGTTGAAACGCGCATCGAAGGTCTGCCAGCGATGGCCGACATAGACCTGCATGTAAGCGTGGAAATCCATCGGTGAGCCGGGATCCAGAAACGCCACGTCGGGCACATGCCCACAGACGTAACGAGTCGGGATGTTGAAACAACGGCTGAGGGCGACCGCGGCGTGGGCGAAATCGCGACAAACGCCGAAACCTTGGGCGATGATCTCACTCGCCGTGGTATGCGGACTGCCGGATCCCCACCGGTATTCGATATTGTCATGCACCCAGTCGCAAATGGCCTGCACGCGCTGCAAACCGTTGGGAACATGACCGAATTTCTGGTAGGCGAAATTCATCAAGCGGTCTGAGTCGCAATAGCGACTGGGAAGCGTGTAGCGAAGAAAATCCGTGGACAATTCCGACACCGGAATCGGCTCATCGGTCGCGCCGTAATCCTCCCGGACAGATGGCACCGCGACAAAGGAATCGTGCCGCACTACACTCCGCCCGACGGGCAGGTTAAAACGGTGAACGATATTGCCGTGGACGTCCTCGTGCTCTTCGACCGAAACATCGGGATGAAAGCTAAGCTGCTCTTTTTCGATGCGCTGCCACGGGTCGAACCGAGGCTGGATGAGCAGGACAATCGGCGTTGGCGTGCTGGCCTCGTAGGCAAATTCGAGGCCACAGCGGATCGTCAGGTCGAGCGGAACGTTCGGCATTTTGATGATTTTCATTGAGGCGATTTGAGCTGCGCGAAGAACTCCTCAAAGAGGCTCGCGTAGATCAAATCGCGCTCGGGATGATACTGGACGCCCAATCCCCACGGATAATTTCGGAGGCGGACTTGCTCGATAATTCCGTCGCCCGCGTGCCACGCTTCGACTTCGAGCGCATCGGCCACGCGATCAAGCGCTTGGTGATGAGAGCTGTTCACTTTTTCAAAACGCTGCCGCGCGCTGGAA
>JBBSDS010000121.1:0-13001 GCA_038240495.1 Chthoniobacterales bacterium
TCAGTTGCGCTTGCGGAAGCTGGCTCAGCTTAGCCGTCGCGGGGTTCTGGTTTGGACCGAAGAATGCAAAGACCAGGAGGTTCGGGATGCCGGTGTGGTATGGGTCCGAATTATCGGCGGCATTGCCCGTGTTGCTCTTGGTGCCATACCAGGTTTGCCGCCAATTATCGAGCGCGACGAATGGCAATACCGTCACCGTGAATGTACCCGTGCTCTTGTTCCCCGCTTCATCCTCGGCCGTGACAGTTACCACCGTCGGGCCGATCGGGAAAAGCGCGCCGCTTGCCTTCGAGTAGGTAATGGCTGGCGAGGCGGTAACATCATCAATCGCAGTCGCCGGTTGGTAGGTCACGACGGTGCCGCTCGCGCTCGCCGCCTCGGCCGTCACATCTGCGGCCACGAAGGTGAACACCGGCGGCGTTGCATCCACGACCGTGAGGGTGAGTACTGCCGGGGTGGAGCCCCCGCTGTTGGTTGTCGTGACTGTATAGGTGGCGGTGGGCGTGATCGCCGTCGGGGTGCCGGTAATGATGCCGGTGCTCGGGTTCAGGCTCAGACCTGCGGGCAGCGCCGGTGCGACTGCATAGGAGTCCACCGCACCGCCAGTGGTGGTCGGGATGTTACTCGTAATCGCCACCCCGTAGGCATAGAACGCCGGGTTAGTCGAGTAAGTCAGCTCCGCGGGCGGCGGCGGCCCCAGGGTGATCGTCACCGCTTGTCCGAGCAGGGTAAGATGTCCGGTGCGGCCCGTCGCGGTGGCATTGGCGGTGAAGGAGAAACTAACTGCGCCGTCGCTGATCGCGTCCACGCTCAGCCACGGCCGGTCGCTGGCCGGGGCAAAGGGCGGGAGCAGATTGGTACTTGCCGGCAGCACTACGGGCAGCGCATCGGAGCCCGCCACGGCGCTCTCCGCGCGGGGCGTCGGATCGACAAAGGCGTGCGGGAGTTCTTTGATTAAGTTGTTGTAAGTGTCGGCGAGGTAAAGATTGCCCGCGCCGTCCACGGCCACGGCTTGCGGATGGTCCAGGTCCGTGGCGACCAGCGTGCTCACGGCCTGGGTCGCGGCGGTCCACTTCTTGATCGCGCTGTTACCCGCGTCGGCGAAGTAGAGGCTGCCGGAAGCATCCACGGCCAGACCTGTGGGCGTATTGAGACCCCTGTCAACGAGCGTGGTCACGCCGCCCGTCGCCGCGGTCCACTTCTTGATCGCCTGGTTGTAAGTGTCGGTGAAGTAAAGGTTGCCGGAAGCATCCACGGCCACACCCATGGGTTGGTTGAGACCCGTGGAAACCAGCGTGCTCAGGGTCTGGGTCGCCGCGGTCCACTTCTTGATCGCGTTGTTCGTCGTGTCGGCAAGGTAAACATTGCCCGCGCCATCCACGGCCACGCCATAGGGTTGGTCGAGACCCGAGGCCGCGTCGGCGAGCGTGCTCAGGGTCTGGGTCGCGGCCGTCCACTTGAGGAGGGCGGTGGTCCCGACCTGCGCGATGTAAAGGTTGCCCGCGCCATCCACGGCCACGGCTTGCGGCAGGTCCAGGCCCGTGGCAATGAGCGTGCTGACGGTCTGGGTCGCGACCGTCCACATCTTGATCGCATTGTTCGTCGTGTCCGCGAGGTAAACATTACCCGCGCCATCCACGGCCACGCCCCACGGGGCATTGAGTCCGGCGGAGACGAGCGCGGCGACGGCGTCCACGGTCACATAACTCGCTCCGGCCTGGGTCAGCGTCAGGGTCTGCTCCCCGATGGTCAAGGTGCCGGAGCGCGTCGCGCCGCTATTGGCCTCGAAGCTCAAAAGCACATTGGCGCTGCCCGTGCCGCTCGCACTGCCCGCGGTCACGTGCAGCCACGGATCATTGGCCGCGGCCGTCCAGGCGCCGGTCCCCGGGGCCGCAGTCAGGACCACCGAATCTTCTCCCGCCGCCGGACCTTCGACCAGCGCGGAAGTCGCCAGCACAAAGGGCGCGACGACGCTGAGCGTCAAGGCCGCCGGGGTCGCGCCGCCGGTGTTGGTCGCCGTCACCGTATAGCTGGCCGTGGGCGTGACCGCGGTCGGTGTGCCGGTGATGATCCCGGTGGCCGAGTCCAGCGTGAGGCCCGCCGGGAGTGGCGGCGCGACGGCATAAGAGTCCACCGCGCCGCCGCTGCTGGTCGGCGTGTTACTAATGATGACCACACCCTTGGTGTAAGTCGCCGGGTTAGTCGAGTAAGTCAGTCCGGCGGGCGGCGCGTCATTGACCGTGAGGCTCAACACCGCTGCGGTCGAGCCACCGGTATTGGTCGCCGTGACTGTATAACTTGTCGTGGGAGTCACCGCGGTCGGCGTGCCCGTGATGACGCCGGTGTTTGGATTCAAAGCAAGGCCCGCGGGCAGCGCCGGCGCGACCGCATAAGAGTCCACCGCGCCCCCGCTGTTCGTGGGTGTGTTATTCGTGATCGCTGTCCCTTTGGTATAAGTCGCCGGGTTAACCGAGTAAGTCAGCCCCAGGGGCACCGCCGCCGGGGCGATCGTAACCGTAAAGCTGGCGCTGCCGAGATTGCCGCGACTGTCGCTCGCCGTCACCCGCACCGTCGTCGCGCCGATCGGGAAGATGCTCCCGCTCGC
The DNA here is from genome assembly GCA_038240495.1 of Chthoniobacterales bacterium. Classification (GTDB taxonomy): domain Bacteria; phylum Verrucomicrobiota; class Verrucomicrobiia; order Chthoniobacterales; family Chthoniobacteraceae; genus Chthoniobacter. The sequence continues at coordinate 2,606 of JBBSDS010000121.1, forward strand.
GTGGTCGGGAGTCGCCGCCACCGCACCATCCACGGCATCGCTGGCACTCACGGTAAAGTTGACCACCGCACCCGTCGCATTCGTAGCTACCGCCGCGATGTTCGCGGGCACCGTGACCACGGGGCCGGTCGTGTCCTGCACCGTGACGCTGAAGGTTCCCGTGCCCGTGTTGCCGGCCGCATCCGTGGCATTGATCGTCACGGTCGTTACTCCCATGGCGAAAACGGTCCCGCTTTCCTTCGAATAGCTCATCGCGGGACTCGTCGTCACCGCATCGCTCGCACTGCCGCCATCATAGTTCACGACCGCCCCCGCGGCGCTCGTCGCCTCAGCGAGCACATTGCCGTGCGCGCCCACCACCGGCGCCGTCGTATCCTGCACCGTCACCGTGAAGGTGCCTACAGTTGTGTTACTCGCGGCGTCTGCCGCAGTCATAGTCACAGTCGTGACGCCAACGGGAAAGACCGTTCCACTGGGCGGTGAGCAGGTGAGGCTCGTAACTCCGACCAAGTTATTCGGGTTAACCGTCCCGTAGTTTACCAGACTACCGGTCGCACTCGTCGCTTCCGCGCTGACGTTTGCGTGCGCAGTCACCACCTGCGAGTAGGCGGAATAGGTCAGCGTGCCGCTACCCGTGAAGGATCTGATCCGAAAGAAATAGAGCTGGGCCGGATTCGTGGGCCCGATCACATAACTCGCCTGATTGCCACCCACGACGGCGATCTCTGCATAGGAGCTGCCGTCGGTAGATTGCTCGATGCTAATACCGGCTAAAGTGCCGGAGTGGTTGACCCACGAGAGCGCGATATTTGCGCCCGCCCCTGTAGCCGCCGGACTTCCTGGTACGGAAGGGATTTGCGCGATCCAGTTTGCCAGGAGTGTAATGTTCGCTTGATCGACTTCGGCTGAGCCGATGGGTGGCATGCGCGTAAAGCCATTGGTCGCCTCCATACGATTGAGGACGACCGAATGTGTGGTATCGCCGGGCGCGATGAGTTTGCTTGCCGGATTGCCGCCGCTGGCGCTCGAGGCGCCATTGATCAAGCCAGTCTGCTCAAGCGTCAGCTCGGGACGACCGTCCCAATGCGCGGGCGCCGTGCCGGAAGCGCCAGCATGGCAAATGGCGCAATTGACCGCGAGGTAAGAGCGCGCCCTGGCTTCGAGTGAGTAGGCCGTTTCATCCGGCCGGACATGCCGTGGGAGGATGTTGGGCGAGTCGGGTGTATTGGAGAAATACCCTCCAACCCGAAGCAGGTCGAGTTGGTTGCCAGTGAAGCCATTGATGGTGTTGGCTAAGTTGAGTTGGCGAGTGTTAAAGGAAAGCGCGTGCCCGGCGGGCGCCGAATGGCAGGTCACGCACTGAGCGCGACTGGGAATATTCCACTCCTGGGCGTAGGGTGCGCCGCCGACGGTCACGTTCACATCGAACGTGTCGCCGCCGTCCTCGACGAGCGTGGCCTCGGTCTGCGCGTCATTCCAGCGATAGCTCACGCCGTAGCAGCCGTCCGCGTTTTTCACCAGCACGCGGGTTTCGATCCGCTTCTTCGGCGAGGCCGGGTTGTCGCGCTCTGTCTCCAAGTCGAAATGTTTTACCCAAATCTGACCTTCCGGGAATGTCCAGTTGCCGTCCCCGGACCAGGTCATGCGACTCGTGCCATCGGGAATCGAGAACCAGCGGCGCTTGATCGCGTAGTCACTCCAGAAGGAGAGGTTGGGTTGGTAAGGTAATACGCCGGGCGCGGGAGAAAGATCGGTAAGATCGGCGAAGAGCCCGGTCGCACTCAGCGTCGCCGGGAAGGTGGGATCGACGGTGGTGGTAATGAGGCGCATGATCTTCCCACCGTAGTAGTCCGAGAGGAGGATATCCCCATTCGACGGATCATTGCCAAAGTTCGCGATATTGGGCGCACCAGCGATCCGCTGCACGGTCGTAACTCCCTCAGGGCGCGTGAGCGACCAGATATTGCCCGAAAGATAGTCGCCGAAAATGTAAGCACCGGTGAGGCTCGCGAAGCGGGAGCCGCGGTAAACGACGCCGCCGATCACTGAATTGCCTTTGTAGTTGGGATCGCCTCCAGATGATTGGGTGTGACGGTATTCCCAAATCGGGTCGGTCAGTGTAGATGCGGCTGGCCCGGGCAGAAGGATCCAACCCAACGCCCATGCGGGGGCGAGATCACGGGAGTTGTGCGAGGCCTCGCGAAAATTCCAACCGTAGTTTCCGCCGCGACTGATCAGGTCGATCTCCTCGTAAGCATCCTGCCCGACGTCGCCGAGCCAGATTTCGCCGGTTGGCGCGTCGATCGAAAAACGCCAGGGGCTCCGGAGCCCCACAGACCAAAACTCCGTCCGCACGTTGCTCGGATCCACTGTCAATCCGTTGAAACTGACCGCCCCGATATACGGATTGTCGGCGGGCACGGAATAGCGGGCGATCCCGTTGTCCAGAGGCACGGCGGCGTTTGGGTTCGGCTCGAGATTACCGGGCTTCTTATCCACGTCGATGCGCAGCATTGCGGAGAAGAAGTTCAGGTCGATGCGTTGGGTATTCTGCGTCCAGCCCCAGGGATTTCCATCATCGCCCAACGCACAATAAAGGTATCCATCCGGTCCAAAGTGCAGATCCCCGCCGTTGTGGCTGTCCCCGCGATGCCTTTGCTCGATGAGGACCAGTTCCGAGTTCGCGTCTGCTGCTGGGGCTGCTTCTCCGCGCTGCTCCTCCGGCACCGTGAAGCGTGAAAGCCGCTGATACCACACGGAATTGTCCGACGCTTTCCGCACGATGTAAGTGATGTAAAAATAGCCGTTCGCTGCGTAGTCCAGGTGAAAGGCGAGACCTAACAGACCGCACTCGAGAACCCCGCCGGGGTCGAGGGTTTCGCCCGTCCTCGTCGCGAGGAGTGCCGGGAGGTTGAGCACTACGGCGGTTGTGGGAGCCGCCGCCGTGACGTCCGGGATCACCTTGATCAAGCCGCCGAGTTCGCAGACGAAGAGCCGCTGGGCGTCGTTCGGCGGGCTCGCAAAGCAGAGCGGCTTGGTGAAAACGACATTGGGAAAAGCCGGCACCACTTGGACAATCGTGACGGGTGGTTCCGCGGGGACATTGAGCGTGCTATTGGAAATGCGCAGGCCGGACGCGAATGAGATCGTGACCGGTGTCGCCACGGACGACTGCCCTCCCCCGACGCTGTTGACCCGGTAGGTAAAGCTGTCCTCCGTGGGCGCGCCAGTCGTGTGAGTGTAAAGGATGTTGCCGGCGCTGTCCGGTGTCGCCGTCCCATATTGCGGCGGCTGCACGATCGCGACCGTCGTCCGGTCGGTGTCACCGTCATTTGCCAGCACCGCGATACGCGCCTTCTGCCCCCAATGCATCGTCGCCGCATCCGCCACTGTCGCCGGTCCGGGGACAGTATCCGGCCCGGCCGCGTAACTTGCGGCGACTTGCGCCGGCGTCATCGCGTGGTTATGCACGCGGAGTTCGTTGAAGGCGGCCTTGGCCAGCGCATTCGAGGAATAATTCGAGCGGCCGAGCCAGTTGTTTACGTCCTGGATATTCGCGAGGTGAAACGGGACGTCGCGGGTTCCGACCAGCGTTCCATCGCGATACCAGGCGACCTGCCCACCGCCTGCGCCAAAAGCCCCCACGCCGTCCGCGAAAGTGAGCACGTAATGGTATTGCGTGCCGGCCGTGGTCGCGAGCGTCGAAGCCAGAGCCGCCTCACCCTTGTCGTCGTGATGCATGAGCAACAACTGCCTGGAGAGATCTGCGCCCATGCAAAAACTGAGAAACAGAGTTTGTGACGCAGCGGTGGAGCCGGGCGGTGTGGCTGCCGTGCCGGTGATCTCCCCGGCGGCGCCTCCGCCCACCCCAGCGGTATCTACCCTTCCGAAATCAAACAAGACCATCCAGTTTTGCGGCGCAAGCGGTGTTGCCCACGCTTCCACCGTCAGGTTCGTTTTCGACGAGATGATGCCATTCGGCAGATCCACGTATCCGGAAAGATCCGCTGCCGCTTGATTCCCATCGGTTGTGCCCGCCAGCGTCAGCGCGGTACCGCTGAAGGTGGAGCCATTTCCGCGGGCCACCGCCACAGCGCCGGAGACGCTGTCCACCATTTGTGTTCCGTCCGGCGCACTGCCAGCGGTGCCGTTAAAAGACCAGCGGTTTTTTAAACCAGCGTGCGCCAATGTCGGGCTGCTCGCAAGCAGCGCGAGCAACGCCAGGACGCGGAAAATGAAATAAGACGAGAAGAACCGGAGCACACCTTTGAAATGCTTACTCGGGCTTTTGAATTTTATCCATCCGACCGCTGCCCATGCTGGCACCAGTCTCCGATTCAGTGGCATGCACGCTGGCGTGCTGGGCGGCGACGATCCTGACGTTCCCCTTGGCCGGGGCCAGAGCGGTGAGGCAGAAGAGGGATTGCTTGAAATGCATGGACGGGGAAATCTACGTAAGTCGTCGCGGGGAGCGGGTATATAATAAATTTTGGAATGAATTCAAGCATGGACCTTCTTTCCGAGAATGTTGCAGACGCCGTGCCCACCAAACCGAACAAACGAGGCGTCAACCGATCAGCACACCGACCACTGCCGCGAAAAGATAGCAGGCGAGCAGGCCGGCGATCATCGAGCGAAATCCGATCCGCGCGAGATCGTGCCGGCGCTCTGGCACGAGCGCGCCGATGCCGCCGATTTGAATGGCGATGCTGGAGAAATTTGCGAACCCGCACAGCGCGTAGCTGGCGAGCGTGACCGAGCGTTCGCTGAGCTGGCCGGGGTGCGCTTTCACATGCGCGGACAGATCGAGGTAGCCGACGAATTCATTGAGCACGATGCGCTTCCCGAGCACCTCGCCGATGATCCCGCAGTCCTGCGCAGGCACCCCGATGAGCCACGCAAAGGGCGCATTGATCCAGCCGAGGACTTGTTCGAGCGTGATCGGCGCCGCCACGCCGAGCGAAGTCTGCGGCCAGAGGAAGAGCGCACTGGCCAGCGCGACGAGGGCCACGAACGCGATGAGCATGCCCATGACATTGATTGAAAGCATCACGCCTTCGCTCGCGCCCATGCACACCGCGTCGATGCTGTTCAGCGCAGTTTTTTCCACCGAGAAGTGGTGCCGCTCGCCGGTCTCGCTCTGCTCCGTCTCCGGCCACATCACTTTCGCCATGAGCAGCCCCGCGGGCGCCCCGAGGACTGAGGCGGTGACGATGTGCCCGGCGTTCACGCCCTCCATGCCCGCATACACAGCCATGACGCCGGTGGCGATGGTGGACATCCCCGTGGTCATCAGGGCCATGATTTCGCTCTGCGTCATCTTTGGTAGGTAAGGTTTGATGACCAACGCGGCTTCGGTCTGGCCGAGGAAGATATTGCTCGCGCCGGCCAGCGCTTCGCTTCCGCTCACGCGCATGCATTTTTGCATCACCCACGCCATACCCGCGACGACCTTCTGGAGCACGCCCCAGTGGTAGAGCAGGGAGGAGAGTGTGGAGATGAAAATGATCGTCGCGGTGACGGTCACGGCAAAGACAAAGCCGTTGCCGGGGCCAAAGGTTTGTCGGAGCACGTCTGCATCTCCCAGCGGGCCGAAGACCATCTTCGCGCCTTCGTTGGCGTAGAGATTGAGCTGATCGCAAGCGGCTTGCGCGCCCTTGAAGAGCTTTGCGCCGATCGGCGTCTTGAGGATGAAGAGAGCGAAGAAAAATTGCAGCGCCAGACCCCAGAGCACGGTGCGCCAGGGAAAAAGTCGGCGGTTGTTTGAGAGCGCCCACGCAAGGACGAGGAACACCACGATGCCCAGGAGGCTGATGAGGCGGAGGGTGTAATGCTCGGGATGCTCGAAAAACATGTCGTTAATGCTCTACCGGAAGGAACAGGTGTGTGGAGGCTTTTCGCGTTCGGATTTTGACCGCAGAGGCGCAGAGCGCGCAGAGTTTGAGGATCGAAGCGGAGTTGTTTCTTCTTTGCGGCCTCTGCGCCTCTGCGGTTTCCGGATTCCATGAACGGCTTGTGATTCCGCATGAAAAATATCCTTTTGCCCACTTCGCGGCGAGTCGCTACGGTGATCGCTCAACCTATTTAGAAGAAACCATGAGCACCGCCGCCGCCGAAGCCCCTTCCAGCACGAAACTGAGCCAACTCGAAGCGCTCAAGAAACTGACCAAGGTCGTCGCCGACACTGGTGATTTTGAGTCGATGCGCGAATACAAGCCGCAAGACGCGACCACCAACCCGAGCCTCATCCTTCAGGCCGCGACCAAGCCGGAATACGTTCACCTCCTCGACCAGGTCATTACCGATCGCAAGGGCAGCGGCCTCACCGGCCACGGGCAGATCGAGGACGTGATGGACAATGTGCTCGTCGCCTTCGGCCTCGAAATCCTCAAGATCGTCCCAGGCCGAGTCTCGACAGAAACCGATGCGCGCCTTTCCTTTGACACGGAAGGCACGATCAAGAAAGCGCATCGCCTCATCGCGCTTTACGAAGCGGCCGGCATCTCGCGGGACCGCATCCTCATTAAGATCGCTTCGACGTGGGAAGGCATCAAAGCCGCCGAGTCGCTCGCGAAGGAGGGCATCAAGTGCAATCTCACGCTGCTCTTCTCGCTGTCCCAGGCGATCGCCTGTGCTGAAGCCGGCGTGCAGCTCATCTCGCCGTTCGTTGGCCGCATCCTCGATTGGTTCAAGGCTTCGACGAAGAAGGATTACGCGCCGACGGAAGATCCCGGCGTGATTTCGGTGACGGAGATCTACAACTACTACAAAAAATTCGGCTACAAGACGGAGGTCATGGGCGCGTCATTCCGCAACAAAGGCGAGATCACCGAACTCGCCGGCTGCGACTTGCTGACGATCAGCCCCGCGCTGCTCGGCGAACTCGCCGCGAGCACCGAGCCGCTCGCCCGCAAGCTCGACCCGGAAGCCGCGAAAGGGCTGACGCTCAAGCAGGTGCATCTCGACGAGAAAACCTTCCGCTTCCAGCTCAACGAAGACGCGATGGCCACCGAGAAAACCGCCCAGGGCATTCGCGCCTTCTCCGCGGACATCGTGAAATTCGAGCAGTTCATTGCCGGTAAACTGTAAGTGCTGCCGTAAGTCATTCACCTCGCAAAGGGCGCTCTTTACCGGAGCGCCCTTTTGCTTTTCCAAGCGCCTTCCGCGTTGGTAGTGGCAGTGTAGAGGCGGCTCTGTCGCGCGTTGGCGACGGGCCGCCTGTGGCCAGCAAAGGCGGCACGTCCTGCGGACAGAGCCGCCTCTACAACGCACGGGCCAAAAGGCGCAAACGATTTTCTGGCAACCGCTCCAACCTCGAACTCCTCAAGCGCCCGCCTGCCCGGCGCTTTTCTGGATCTTCGGCAGGAGTTGCTTGATGAAATCCTGCGTCCAGTCATCGACAACGCGTTCGATTTTCGCGTCCTTTTCCGCGCCCACGGGGAGGTGCGCTGAGACCGTGATGTAGGCCCAGCGCTGATTGTAACCGTGCATCAACCGGTCACGCACATCGAACCATGTGCGCGCGAAATGCGAGCCCGTCGTGTCGGTGTGTCCGGCAAACCAATAATACATCACGTCGTAAATGGCGGGCACGCCGTCTCCGGTTGGGCTGCGGACGTTCTCGAGCCGCGTGATGCGCATGAGCCCATGATCCGGCAGCGCGAGCGGCACGGCGCGTTTGTCGATCACGGTGAATCCTTGCGCCGGGAGACAGCGCTCCGGGCGATGAATGCTCGTATTCATGTCCTGCCCCGAGAGCACGATGGAGGCGATGATTTCGTAACCGCGCCCATTCCGATACGACTTGCGCGCAAACTCCGTTCCTGCGCCGAGGACGAGGCGCTCTTTTTCGGAAACGGCGACGTCTTTGCCGTACCAGCCGCCGACCATCTTTGGCAAGTCCATGATCACGCCGACCGGTTGGAAACCGAGCTGCTGCGGGAGAAGAAAAATGCTGCTCAATCCGGCAAGGAGCACCGCGAGCAGGAAGGCGAGGCGGCTAGTAGTCATAGGAAATCGGGCTCGGGGATTTGCTTTCGCCTTCCTTGGCCGCGCTCACCGGCGCTGTATCGGGAGCGGCCAATGTGCGGGTGACGTGCGTGCCGACTTTCGACCAATCCCGCTTCAGGAGATTGGCAAAACCGACCATCGCCAGGACTGCGATTGGGAAAAAAACAAAGCCCGAGTAATCGTGATACAGCCCGCCGGCGATTTGCGGGTCCCACCATTTTGCGACGAGCACGACGGTGAAAAGACGCGCGCAATTTCCGACCAGCGCAAAGACGATCGAGCCCGCGAAGAGCACCCACTGCTTCCACGCCTCGGGCACGGTGAAGTGGACGTAGAGCGCCGCGAGCATCGTCATCGCCATCAGCGAACGAATACCGCTGCACCCGCCGGCGACTTCAAATGGATTGCCTTGCACGATGATCGTCGTGCCGATGATCTGGACTTGAATTCCGAGCAGGCTGCACAGCGCGCCAACAGTATTCGAGGCGAGCAGTTGGAGCGACACCGTGCCTTGAATCACGCCGCCGATGGGGATCATGAAAAGCATGAGCAGGCACGGAAAAATGAAGACACGCGCAAAAGATCGCCCGCCGAGATATTCCGCCGCGCCGTAGATAATCAGCGGCAGCGAGAAAATGGCGAAGCGCGGTTGGAGACAGCGCACGCCGAGCACAAAGATCGTCACACCCGCGACGACAAAGGCGAGGCCGCGGGCCGATGGCCGCTTGATCGCGTCGAGCAAAGCGCCGCGATGATACCAAAACAGGAAGACGATCAGCGGCACGATGAAGCGGCAGTGTTCCTGGTCGTTTTCTTCGTTCCAGCCTTTCCACGCCCAGACGGCTGTCGATTCCACGCCATTCGTGAACACGCGGTAGAAAGCGTAAAAGTAAATAAGCACGCCCGCGATCAAGGTCAGGAGCAGGGCGCTGGCCGGTTCGCGGCGGACCCACGCGATCGTCCGCGCCGCGGCATCGGCGAAAGAGATGGGAGGAGAAGCGCTTGGGGGCTCGGCGGACATGACGGCGAAGACATTACAGGACGCCCGCACGGATTCAATCTGGACCACTTGCCACGCTTCCGCATGCCCTCTAGCTTCGCCAGCCAACTTGGCCGCTCACGACTCTTCATCCACTGCTGCCCGCCCCAAGCTTCTCGTCCTCGAATTCTGGGGTCTGGGCGACCTGACTTTTTCCACGCCGCTGCTCCGCGCGGCGCAGGAGCGCTACGACATCACGCTCGTCGGCAAGCCGCACGCCGCCGAACTCTTGCAGCCTTCTTTTCCCAGAATTCGCTTCATCAGCTACGAAGCTCCCTGGTCCGCGTATCGCGAAAAGTACGCGCTCTGGCGATGGAATTGGACGGACCTGCTGGCGCTTCTCCGCCAACTGAAGTCCGATCGTTTCGACGCCGCGGTTTCCGTCCGCAGCGATCCGCGCGACCATCTTTTCATGCTCCTCGCCGGCGCCCGCGCCCGCTACGGTTTCCCGGTGAAAGGTAGCAACCGCTTCCTCACCCACCCAATCGAGCGCTCGCAGACCACGCAGCACAAAGTGGAGGATTGGCGCGATCTCGGCCACGCGCTCGGTCTGCCGCAGATTGAATCCGGGCCGCGTCTCGAACACGCGCCATATCGGCAGGCAACCGTCGATGCCATGCTCGCCGGCATCAGCAAGCCGGCCATCTGCCTCCATCCCGGTGCCCGCATCGGAGTGCGTCGCTGGCCGGAGGAATATTTCGCCGCGATCATCGCGCAGCTTCGGCACGAATTTGACTTTCACCTCGTCCTTGTCCCCGACCCCGATGGATATGGCACGAAGCTCCGTTCCCTCGCCGATGCCATCCTGCGCCCGCTCACCGTGCCCGAACTCGTGGATGTGCTCGGGCGTGTCGATCTCCTGCTGTGCAATGACAGCGGCCCCGGCCACATCGCCGCGGCTTGCGGGCGCCCGGCGATCCCGATTTTCGGACCCACCGATCCCGATTGGTTTCGACCGTGGGGTGAGCATCACCATGTGGTCATCCGCGACATCTGCCCGTGGCGACCGTGCTTCGATTACTGCAAATTCGACGAGCCCCACTGCATGACGAAACTGTTGCCGGAACGAGTCTGGCCGGAGATTCGCGACCATGTGCGAACCTTGATCGCACGCGGCATTCTCCCGCAGGCGCTCGAAAAAGCGGCAGCGTCGCTGGCCTCATGAATCTCGCCGTCGCCGCGCTCGTTGCGACTTATCAGCGTCCTCGCGAACTCGCGCGCTTGCTCGATTCCCTCGCGAAGATCGAAGGTGGACTAGCGTCGGTGATCGTCGTGGACAACGGCGCGGGCGGTGAGACGCAGTCAGTGGTCAACGCCGCGCGTTGCCCTGTGCAGTACGTCAAGGCA
>JBBSDS010000122.1:0-12995 GCA_038240495.1 Chthoniobacterales bacterium
CCCGAAGCCGCGTCCGGGCGCGCCGGTCGTTATCGAGAAATCCGGCCTTGAAGAACAGCGCGGATTTCAAGCCGCACCACCACCGGGCTGGTTTGAAAAATGGAAATATCTGACCCCAGCCGTCCGCGCCGAGATCGACCACGCGCCCGTCCTCGCTCGACGCTGGCGCTACATCGTCGTTCACAACAGCGGCACTCGCCAGGGCAACGCCAAAGCTTTCGACTACTACCACCTCCGCGTGCGCAAAATGCAGAATGGGCTCGCCTATCATTTCGTCATCGGCAACGGCACATCGACTGCAGACGGCATGGTCGAAATCGGCAACCGCTGGAAACGTCAGATCAACGGCGGCCACGTCCACAGCGACTACTTGAATAACATCGCTCTCGGCATCTGCCTCGTCGGCGACTTCAACCGCGACGTTCCCACAAAAAACCAACTCGAATCCTGCGAGGAACTCATCCGCTACCTCCGCCAGCGCGTCGGCAAAATTGATCGCAAATGGGCGATCGTGAAACCGCACCGCGAGATCAATCCGCCCCGCTGGCCAACTGACTGCCCCGGCAACAAATTCCCCTACCCTTGGATTCACGGGCGTTTCGATCAGCCCGGGACTTAGCCAGCCTGTTGAAAAACCTCAGCAAGGCCAGTCATCCTGAGCGGAGCGCCGCGATGGGCGAAGGCGGCGCGGCGCGGAGTCGAAGGATTTCATCCGGCTGTTCGGATGGTGAAACCGTCAAACCCAACTCCCTTCATCGCGTCCCGGCAACTCCTGACATTTCGCGCGACTGCGATGAAGAAGTCGTAGCCAAGCGCACCGGCCTTTATTAGCCTCCTCACCCACCTCCAAACCTCCATTATGAACCATCCATCCCAGATCGTTATTCCCGACGCGCTCAGCCGCCGCAGCTTCCTCAAGACCACTTCCTCCGCGGTTGCCGGCAGTGCCCTCGTCGGCTCGCTCGCCGTGGAACGCTTTGCCCACGCCGCGAGTGGCGACGATACCATCAAGATCGCCATGGTCGGCTGTGGCGGACGCGGCTCCGGCGCGGCGAGTCAGGCGCTCAGCACCTATCCCATCGGTCCGGTCAAACTCATCGCCATGGCCGACGTTCACGAGGACCGTCTCAAGTCCTCGCTCTCCAACCTTCAGAAGCAGCACCCCGACCGCGTGGACGTGCCGGAAGATCGCCAGTTTTTCGGGTTCGACGCCTACAAGAAAGCGATCGCCCTCGCCGACGTCGTCATCCTATCCACGCCTCCCGGTTTCCGCCCGATGATGTTTGAAGAAGCGGTCGCCCAAGGCAAAAACGTCTTCATGGAAAAGCCCGTGGCCAGTGATGCCGCGGGTGTGCGCAAAGTGCTCGCTGCCGCCGAGGAAGCGAAGAAGAAGAATCTCAAGGTGGGCGTCGGTCTCCAGCGGCACCACCAGGCTGGCTACATCGAAACTTTGAAGCGACTGCACGACGGCCAGATCGGCGACATCGTCTCGATGCGCGCTTATTGGAATGGCCAGCGTCCGTGGCAGAAAAAGCGCGCGGACCTGAACAAAATGTATGGCAAGGAACTGACCGAAATGGAATACCAGCTCCGCAACTGGTACTACTTCACATGGATCGGCGGCGACCACATCGTCGAGCAGCACATTCACAACATCGACGTGATCAATTGGGTGAAGAACGCGCATCCGGTGAAAGCCCGCGCGATGGGTGGCCGCGAGATCAACAACGGCGGCTCCGATGACGGCGAAATCTTCGATCACTTTGCCGTGCAGTATGAATACGAAGACGGATCGATTTCTTTCAGCGAATGCCGTCATCAGCCCGGCTGCTGGAACAGCGTGAGCGAGCATGTCGTCGGCACCAAAGGCAGCGCCGATGTGGGCGGGAACAAAATTCTCGGCTCCGATCCGTGGCGCTACAAAGCGGAGGGTGCGAAGGATCCGTATCAACAGGAGCACGACGATCTCTTCACCGCAATCCGCCAGAACAAGGAATACAGCGAAGCCGTCTATGGTGCGGAAAGCACGATGACCGCGATCCTGGGCCGCATGGCCGCCTACTCCGGCAAGGAATTGGATTGGGCAAAGGCGCTCGCGTCGAAAGTTGAATTGCTGCCAGAAACTCTCGCTTGGGATGCCAAGCCGAGAAACCTGCCCGGCCCCGATGGCCTGTATCAGCGGGCGATTCCCGGCAAGACGGACGTGGTGTAACACCCGCCAGCCAGCCCGAACTCTCAGCGCCCTGTTCCCTCGCAACCGTCGAGGGGACGGGGCGCGTTCATTGATGCATGGAAGGAACATGCGCCATCTGCGGACGTGAAGAAACGCTGACGCGGCATCACCTCATCCCGCGCACGCGCCATCACAACAAACGCAACCAGCGCGAGTTCGACCGGGTAATCGTCAAGCAAGTCGTCGGCGTCTGCCGGCCGTGCCATTCGCAGATTCACGGGCTGCTCACCGAGAAAGAATTGGAGCGTGAATACTTCACGCTCCACAAACTGCGAGGAAACGGGGAGTTAATGAAATTCGCCGCGTGGATCGCAACAAAACCACGCGGCTTCCGCTGCGCCATCCGCTCTCAGAAGCGGTAAAAACCTGTCATCCTGAGCTTGCCGAAGGATCTCCATCTATTTCCGGACATCCGAAGCCCGGAAATAGATAGAGATCCTTCGACTCCGCCCCGCTCCGCTCAGGATGACAAGCGGCGCGGCTTACCGCTCCTCGCCGACCTTCGGCACGTCTTGCCATCGCGACGATTCGACAAATTCGATCCTGTCCGCCGGTTGACGAACGATTCGCGCCGCAGCGCCGGGCGTCTCCTCCACGAGCGGCAGACCCACTTTCGGACCGAGCACGCTGATCGATGTGGACAATCCATTGGCCGTGGCCACATCAGCCGCGATGACAGTGACGAGGCTGTGATCGGTAACGCCGAAGCCGGTGCGCGGATCGACGATGTGCGAGTAGCGCTTGCCGGCGATTTCGACGCGCTGAAAAACATCGCCGCTCGTCGCGATGCCGCAGTTTTTCAAATAGACAATCTGCGGCGGCGGCGCGCCCGGAGCATCGAGCGGAGCTACTTCCACGCGCCACCCCGGTTGGTCCGGCGGCGCTTCTCCCGCCGCCATGTCGCCGCTGCCACCCACGAGCGCGCGCGGCAGCCCACGCTGGCGCAGGACGGCGAGCGCTTCATCGACCGCAAAAGCTTTCCCGATCGACCCCATATCGAGACGCATCTCCGGCACCAGCAACTCAGCGGTCCGCTGCGCCGGATCGAGCCGCAGATTCTTGAAACCAACCCGCGCCTTCATCTCCGCGATCAGTTCCGCGCTCGGCATTTCCTGCTTGCGCCGCGCGCGTCGCCAGAGGTTGACGAGCGGACCAACGGTGATGTCGAACGCACCGCCGGTGCGCTCGGCCAGCGCCTGCCCGCGCACCAACAGCGGCCACAAAGTACTACTGACCGGCACCACTTTCCCCCACCCCGAAGTCTGCGACAGCCGACTCAATTCCGACTCGGGATCGTAATCGCTGAGAATGCCATTCAGCACCGCCACACGCTCGAACGCTGCATCCGCCGCCGCCTTCGCCGTCGCTGCATCCGCAGCGTAGAATGACACACGAAAAGGCAGTCCCATCTCCGCTTTCTCGAAGACAAATTTTTCGAGCCGCTCTTCTTTACCAAAGAGCGGAGCACCAATAACGACGACGGAAAGGAAGGCCGCGAACCGCGAAAGGATTGACCAAAAACGCATACGCCCGACATCCCGTCGAAGAATCCCGTCGCTTTCAAGAACGATGATATTTGATAACTCCAAGCGACTCTTCCACTGCGCGACCTTCTGCAGAGCCGACAGTTCGCTCCGCTGCCAAAGAACCCCAAGAAACGCGTGTCATCCTAAGCGGAGTTCCGTCGCGGGCGCAGGCGGGACGGAACGCAGTCGAAGGACCCGGCGCTTCCGTACCACGTCGCCAGTCCTTACGCGGGATCCTTCGACTCCGCTGCGCCCGCCTGTCCGCCTCCGCTCCGCTCAGGATGACACGGCTTTAGGAAGGTACATTGTCGCCGCCAGCAAAACCCCGTTTTGTGAAAGCCTCAGAATGACCCACGTTTTTTGAATTGTTTTTGACGGCATCGGAGTGCTCCCCTCCTCCTCTTCACCAAAATGAACACCCGAATCTTCCTCGTTCGGCACGGAGCCACTACGCTCTCCGCTGAAGATCGTTTCGCCGGAGCGACCGACGTGCAGCTTTCCGACGAAGGCCGCGAACAAGTGCGCCGCCTCGCCGTCCGTCTGAGCAACGACAAAATGACCGCCGTCTATGCCTCGCCGCTCGGACGCACCGTCGAGACCGCGCGCATCCTCGCCGATCCGCACCAGCTTCCGGTCGAGACGTGCGACGGCTTGCGCGAAATCTCGCACGGACGCTGGGAGCAAAAGACGCGGCGCGAAGTCGAGGAGCAGTTCCCCGAAGAAGCCGCGGCGTGGGAGGAAGACCCGTACACCTTCGCGCCCGTGGGCGGTGAAAGCGGGCTGGCCGTGACCGCTCGCTCGCTTCCAGTCCTCATGGAAATCGTCCGCTCGCATCCAGGTGGCAGCGTCCTGGTCGTTTCGCACAAAGCCACCATTCGCCTCCTGCTCAGTTCAATCCTCGGCTTCGATCCGCGTCGTTACCGCGACAATCTTGACCAAAGCCCCGCCGCGCTAAACATCGTGGATTTCAAAGACGCCGTCCACGCCCGCCTCACGCTCTTCAACGACACATCGCACTACGACAACGCCGGCCTGGCCATCCCCGCCGTCCCCACAGCGCGGCTCTCAAAATGGTGGAATACGCAGAGCCACGGTTAAAAACATGAACGCGGTTACGAGCAATAAAGTGCCAGCGCGCTGTAAGTTACCCTGTCCCGCAGAAAAAGCATCGTCATCCTGAGCGGAGCGCCGCGACGGGCGCAGATGGTGCGGCGCGGAGTCGAAGAATCGGGTTTGTCGGTTAGGTCCATTATACCCCTACACTGTAAACATTCCTTCTAACTTCCAAGTGCGCTATCTTGACCTTTACCACAAACATTCGAACTAATGAATTTCATGAGACACAATCTGCACCGTCAGTTAGTCATTGCGTTAGGTCTGCTCACCCTTACGTGTGCGGCGGCCAGCGCACATTCAGGTCACGACGACGGAAGTGAGACCAATGCTCCCGCGTTTTTCCTGGCCCAGGCAGGCACTTCGCCGCGTGGCGAAGCACCTACGCGCCCTGGAGGGAAGGTGGAGAATGCGGTGAGTATCACAACGGAGGATGGGTATCGCGTGATTAAGTCGAATGGGTGGCCGGACCATGCGCCGGGTCAGTTTCCCCGGCGCGGAAACCCGAACGTTCCGACGCCGCAAAGCTACACTTTTCGCGTGTCGCTCAAACCGGCCGTGTCCGAAGTAGCCGCGCAACGTGGCATGTGGTGGTGGGGTGTGGCGCTCAATGGTGTGCCGTTTGAGCCAGGCACGGCGGAGACATGGAACAACGACCGGCAGTCCGGCTGGCGCTACGAAGCGGCGACGGGATTTCTCAATCTCGGGCTCGATGAAAACAATGCTCATGTCCAGCCGAATGGCTCATATCATTACCACGCGCAGCCGGTCGGGTTTGTCGAGCGCCTCGGTGGCGACGGGAAAAAGATGCTGCACATTGGCTGGGCGGCCGACGGGTTCCCGATTTACACAAACTGGGCTTACTCAGAGGAGAAGGACGCAAAAAGTGCGCTGCGCAAAATGAAATCGAGTTACCGGCTGAAGCAGGGTGCGCGTCCGGCGCAGCAAGGAGGACCGGGCGGGAACTACGACGGTCGCTTTACCGAAGACTTTGAATACATGAAGGGCAGCGGCGATCTTGACGAATTTAACGGACGCTTTGGAGTTACGCCGGAGTTTCCCGATGGGAGCTATTACTATTGCATCACGGCGGAGTTCCCATTCGTGCCGCGCGCCTGGCGTGGAACCCCGGACCGGAGTTTTGTAAAAAGTGGTCCGCCGCCCGGTGGCCTCCGAGTTCCGCCGGTAGGTGGGCCTCCGCGGGGCATCCTGGAACGTTAGTGGTGCTTCATGCTCAAACCTTTGGCGACTCTACCCGATCCTTCGACTGCGCTGCGCCCGCCTTTCCGCCTCCGCTCCGCTCAGGATAACTCCGGATTTGATGGTTTTTCAACCCGCTGTTAGGCAGACATAGAGCGGGTGGGGCGCAGGCTGTCCCGCATCACGCGCGCCAAGTCCGCCGCCGGAGCCAGATGTCCAGAGGCATAAGGAACAACGCGGCGATGAGAAAACTATTCGTGAGTTCGCGATGCTGCTTTGCCGCTGCGTGCGGGCGGGCGAACACTTCGCCCGGAGTCGGGGCGAATTTCCCGCCGCCAATCGTTGCAAGAGTGCGCAGCAGTGGCTCGTTCGTTTCCGTGTTGAGAAACTCGCGCGGATAGCTGCGCGTGTGGCCGAAGACGTAGCCGCCATCGGGCAAATCGGGCGAGCTGACCGAAAAGATCGACGTGCCTTCGGGCTGGAGGTCGAAGGCCGCGCGGTATTGGCCGGGGCCCTCCTGCTGAGCGGCGACGGTCTGGGTGGCGCCGTCGGGTCCGATCATGTTCACGCTGACCGGCATCTGATTGCGATAGGTGCCGTCGGGCTTGATTGCGTCGATCGCCAGTTCGAAGCGATTGCCCGTCTCGCTCGTCGTGACTTGAAAACTCGACTGGTCGCTTTTCCGCATGAGGCCGCGCACGAGTTGCGTCCAGAACTTGCCGAAGCCCGGCCAAGTCAGCCACTCCGCGGCCCAGCGACTCTTGGCGTCGCTCGTGAATGCGGCCGCCTGCCCGAGCCCGTAGCGCCACGTCGCGAGCAACGGCTCGCCGCGTTCCGTGGCGAGCAGCAGTTCGGCGGTTGGTTTGGCTTTCGTCGCGTTGTAGCCAAGGAGTAGCGGGGATTGCCTCCAGTCGAGTCCGGCGGTGATCGGGCTTTTGGCCGCTGGCACGGCGAGGAACGGCTCTTCGATCAGGCTGCTTTGCGCGACCTTCATCGTCTCCGTGCTGAAAATCTGCGGCAGCGTTGTGGCGTCGTCGGTGAGGTAAAAGCGGCCGTTTCCGCGCTCGGCGAGCTGGCGCAGAAAGGCGGTGTCCTTGTCCTGCTCCGTGCCGAGACCGACGACCGAGGTCGTGATTTTTGCCGCGAGCATCGCAGCCGCGAGATCGAGCGCGTTGCCGCCGCCGCGCGCGCCGTCGCCCATTTCGCCCGCGGCTTTTTCCTCCGCATCGGCGGCATCGGAAAAGAGCAGCAAATGCTTCACGCGGGCAGGAATGTCGCGCAATTGCTGAAAGGCTTCGACGAGCGAGGTGTAAATGTAGATGCCGCCGCCGCCCGCATTGATGCTCAGGATTTTTTGCTCAGCCGCGCCCTTGGCCGTGATCTGTTGGAGCGGTAGGACCGTGTGCGGACGGGTGTCCACCGCGACCACGCCGAAGTAATCCTTTGGCTGGAGCGCATTCATGGCAAAGACCGCGCCTTGATCGGCGAGCGAGATTTTTGTCTGACCGGCGGCCATCGCGGTCATCGAACCGGAGCGGTCGAGGACGACGAGCATCGCCACTGTCGGCGTATCCTGCCGGTCGTCGTGCTCCATCCGCACGGGCAGCATTTGCTCGACGGGCGTGCGGTAGTAGCCGCCGACGCCGTAGCTGTTCTCGCCGCCGATCATGACAAAGCCACCGCCGAAGTCCTGCACCCAGCGGCGATAGAGATCCATCTGCTCGCGGGCGAGGTTGAGCGCAGAGACATCGCTGAGCATAAAAAGGTCGAACTGCTGGAGGTCTTCGAGGGTCTTCGGCAAGCCGGTGAGTCCGCGCGTTTCGACGGCGATTTTTTCTCGTCGCAAGACTTCGGCGAGCGCGCGACCCTTGGTTTCTTCAGCATCCAGGAGCAGGACACGCGGTTCGCCGCGCAGACTGGCGGTGGCGGATGCGCGGTTGTTTTCGGCGACGGTATCCACTGCGGGAATGACCTCCACTTCGTAGGAAATGAAGTTGCCGTCCGCCTTAAGATTTTGCGCGCGAAACTCGTTGTCGCCGGGCTTGAGGGTGAGGTCGCGTTGCTCGATGAGGAACTGGTTTTGGTAAAGCTTTACCTTCGCCGTTGTCGCCACGTTGCTGCGAATGTGGGCCGCGAGATCGAAAGGTTCGCCGGACTTCAGGCGGCGCGGCACTTCGACTTTTTCGACGAGCACTTCCGGTGCGGATTGATTGTGCAGCGGCACCGTCAGTAACTCGATGCCCTGCCTCGCGAGTTGCGTCGCGACTTGGGCGCCGCGTTCGGCGGTATCGTTGCCGTCGGTCAGCAGGACGAGGCGTTTGGCTTTTCCCGCAGGAAAAATCGCGCTCGCAAAATCGAGGGCTTGTCCGATGTCGGTGGCTTTGCGGCCGGCGAGTTCGGGCCATTGATCCGGGAGCTTCAAGCGGCTCGCCGGCGCCTGCCAGAGCTCGCCTTTTCCGGCGAAGCCGATGACGCCGACGCTGTCGTCACGGCCTTGCGCCGCGAGGCTCGCGGCGACGAAATCGCGCGCTTCTTTTTGCGCCGGCGCGGAGATGCTGGCGGAGTGGTCGATGGCGAAGAGCACGGCCAGTTCTCTGGAAGGCGCGAGCCAGCGCACGCCGGCCAGCGCGAGCACGAGGAGGAGCATGATCAGCGTGCGCATGATGAAGCACACGCGCCGCTGGGCGGGCGTCATATCGGCGAGCGAGCCGCGTTGCGCCCAAGCGAGAAAGGCGATGACCAGCGCGAGCGCGAGGAACCAGGGGTGCGTCAGTTCAATCATGGCGCGGTTTGCTGGAATGCCGGGTGGAGCACGCGGCTCCCGTGCCCCTCGCGGCGGCCCGCCGCGAAGAATGAAAGGATGCCTTTCGAGGGACAGCCTTCAAACAAAGGACTCGTCCACTTCGTCCGTTCGGCCAGCGGCCGAGCGGTGCACGCGAGCCGCGTGCTCCACCCGAAAGAAATGCGGTGCGCTTCACTCCGTCCTCCTCCGGTGGAAGAGCCACCACTCCAAGGCGAAGAGCGCAAAGGCGGCGGCGGCGAGGTATTGCCAGAGCGGCCAACTGGCGACCTGGGCGAGCGAGACGATGGGCAGAGTCGGAGCGGACGTTGTCGGTGCGCTGGCTGCGCGCAGGTCGGATTCCGCTTCGCTGAAAGTATTCACCGCCAGCCAGCGCACACCATCCGGTGTGTTGAGTTGGTAAAAACCATTTACCAGTGGCTCAAAAAGTTCGCGGACGACCGAACCTCCATTGGGTTTTGCGGGCGTTTTCCACGGGGTTTGAGGTTCGGTCGCGAGCGTTTCGCCAGGCAGCAGGGGCAGCGTTTCGCCCGCGCGGCGACTGGTGATGGCCATGGATTCTTCGCCCGCGAGCCAATGCAGCGTGTTTGACATGAGGAGCGGAAATGCGACGCGGAGCGGCAGGTCGGAATCGGTCACATCGAGCGCGAGTGAGGCCACACGCTGGGAGGTGCCGCGGCGTTCGCCAGTGATCATCAGCGGATGGTCAAAAGACCGGATCGGCGCCTGCCAGTTCCAGCCATCGGTCTTTGGCACAACGAGCGACGCGGCGCGCAGGAAGGTGACGTTCTGGAGATTGACCAGACGCAGCGCGGGATGCTGGTTGTCGAGGTCGGAAATGAGCGGCTGCTCCAGAATCGGCCCCGGACCCGGCGCAGCGAATGGCGTCTGCTTGATGAAGAAAAAATTGCCCGGCGTTTTTTCGAGATCAAAATTTGCCGGCAGGAAGTTGTCGAACAGCACCGCGTCGAACTTCGGGGCAAGGGCGAGCGTGAATGCATCGGGCGCGACCAGTTCAAAAGCGAGTCCTTGATCCGCGGCGAGCAGCTTTTCGAGGAACCAGTTGCCTTTACTGACCAGCAGGATGCGGCGGGGCGGTTGCATGGGCAGAACGCCAAAGGCGGTATTGTCCGCAGCGAGGGCGTCGGTGCCGTCGAGCCGGGCAGTGAGCCAGCCGCGCGCGCCGATCGTGGGGCGAGGGACGGTGGGGAAGATTTGCACCGAGCGCGCGCCGGGTTCGAGCGCGAGTGGCTTCACGTCGAGCAGGCGGCCGTCGAAGGCGAATTCGACATTTGTCTTCATCGCGGTCCGACCAAAATTCGCGACTTCGAGGAGAATTTCCGAGGTTTGCGGACTGTTCAGCAGCGGGCGGGTGGCGAATCGCGTAATCGCAAGATTGTCGCGGGCGCTGCCGGACGCGACGAAGTCGAGCGGGATCCTCGCTGCGGTGGATTTGGCATCGCTGGCGCGGTCGGTGAAAACGACGATTCGCCGTTCGCCTTTGCGCGAGGCGAGCAGCTCTTCAGCGAGGCGGATGGCGCTCTCGAGGTCGCCGCCCGCATCCGTCGGAGTGAGCCGGTCGAGGCTTTCGCGCAGCGCCTTCTCATCGTCCGTAAATGGCGCGACGACACTCGGGCTGGCGTTGGCGCCGATCATCGCCATCTGCCGGGCAGCGCTGGCCTGGCGAATGATTCCGGCAGCCGTGGCTTTCGCCCGGGCAAAGCGCGTCTGGCCGTCCGGCTCCGTGGCCTGCATCCGGGCGCGCGTATCGACGATGAGCACTGTCGAGGCGCCTTCGCTGACGAGGTGGTCGAAAGCCGGACGAGCAAGTGCGCCGAGGATGAGGAAGAAAATGAGCAAATGCAGGAGCAGCGAAAAGAGCTGCCGCAGCTTTTGAAAAAAAGCGCGTCGCCGGCTTTCCTGAAGCACGCGCTGCCAGAAGAGAAGCGTCGAGACACTGACCGCGCGCCGCTTCAGCTTGAGCAGATAGAGCAGGATGATAACGGGTGCGATGGCGGCGAAACCCGCGGCCCAGACGTTGAGAAAGGTCACTGAATCATCCTCCCGTCGCGCAGGACGCGGAGCACGAGTTCTTCAAAAGGAACCGCCGTCGTGGCCTGCGCGTAGGCGATGCCATGCTCGAGGCAGAAGGCGCCGGTCCGGGCGAGGAAGCCGTCGATTTCGGCGTGGTAGCGGCGGAGCAGGGCCTCGCTCGCTGTGACCTCGTAAGCTTCGCCCGTTTCGCTTTCGATCAGCCGCAAATCGCCCGTGCTGGTGGGGCGGAGTTCCGCGGGATCGAGCACTTGGATGACATGGACTTCAAATTGATTGTAGCGGAGCAGCGCGAGCGCTTCTTCGCAGCCCTGCGCATCGAAAAGATCGCTGAGCACGAAGACCAACCCGCGCCGTTTCATCCGCTGCGCAAAGGTGCGCAGGCTCGGGAGCAGGCGCGTCGGACCTTCGAGCACGGGAGCGGCGCGGAGGAAATCGAGCACCTTATGAAACTGGCTCTTGCCGCGGCACAGTCCGAGGTCGTCCTCCAGTTGGGAGGCGAAGTAATGGACGTTGACGCGGTCCAGATTGGCCAGCCCGATGTAGGCGAGCGAGGCGGTGATGCGCCGCGCTTGGTCGAACTTGCTCATGCGCTTGCCGGCATCCGGCGGCGTCCAGCGCATCGAGGCGCTCGCGTCGAGGAGGAAGGAGATGTCGAGATCCTGCTCCTGCTCGAAGAGCTTGATAAACAGACGGTCGAGGCGTCCGTAAATATTCCAGTCGATCGAGCGCAAGTCGTCGCCGGTCGTGTAGTTGCGGTAGTCGGCGAATTCCAGACTGGAGCCAATCTGGCGTGAGCGGCGCTCGGCGCGATGCGCCCCGCGAAAGAGCTTTTTTGAAAGGAGATAAAGCTGTTCGAGTTTTTGCAGGAAGGAGCCCGAAAAAATCTCGGTTTCTTGATCGTTCTTTTCGCTGATCACGTCTCCATGTAGCCCGAGGCCCGCTCACCCGCCTACTCAATTTTCGGTATCACGCGGGCTCGCGCAAATCCGCGACATTTTTCCAAGCGATGCGACCGTCTGCAAATTCATCGGATCGGCTGCGGGCGCCCGTGCGCGGGGAACTGGCAGATAGCGTTGGTCGGCGGCACGAGCCTTGCTTTCTCAAGAAGTTACTTTTTCCACCTATGTCCGCCTCCGCCACCATCACCCAGTTTATGCCATCCAACGACGTGACGAGCAGCATCCCCACGGGTTTGCGAGTTCATGACCCGATCGATGATACAAAGGTCGCCAAAAAAGTGCTGCTGCTCGAGGATGATCCTGAGTTTAAGGAAATCATGGGAGATTTCCTACGGGAGAGTGGCTTCGAGGTCATCGCGGTCGTGAACGGCGTCGAAGGCGTCCATCAGGTTCTGGCCAGCGACTTTGAGATCATTCTCTGCGACATGATGATGCCGACCTTGCCCGGCGACATGTTTTTCCGTGCCGTCGAACGGATGCGCCCGCACCTGTGCGACCGGTTCGTTTTTATGACGGGCCATCGCGGCAACAAGAAGGTCAACGATTTCATCGGCAGCGTGAACGGAACCATCCTGACCAAGCCTTTCCATGTGGATGATCTCTTGGAAATGATCGCCTTTGTGCGTGTTCGCACGCTCTTGCTCGCGGCGTAATTAGTTTTGCCCCCCGATTTATGCGAGTTCTCATCGCTGACGATGATCGGGAAATGGCCGAAGTTTTGGCCGAGTATGTTAAGGAATGCGGTCACGAGGTTGCGGCGTGTGTCACCAGCGGAGGTTTGTCGGTAATTCAGAGCTTTGCGCGCCTTGAGCCCGATGTGGTGCTGCTCGACATCATGATGCCGCGCTTCAATGGTCTGACCGTCTGCCACGCGCTGCGCAGTCGGAACGCCGAGGCGAAGATCATTTTTGTTTCCGGCTACGTGGATGGTGAACATCCCTTCGTCTCCGGCTGCGGTGCGAGCGGCTACCTGAAAAAGCCGGTGAGCCTTGACGAGCTCCGTGAGGCGCTTGCGGCGGTCAGTTTGAGCGCGGTGCCCGCCTGAGCCTACGCGGCCCCGCCTCGCACCTTCGCCTTTTTGCTTTCGGCATCCTCGTTGGCGCGCAGGA
>JBBSDS010000123.1:0-12900 GCA_038240495.1 Chthoniobacterales bacterium
ATGCCCCGAGTGAATTCAGCGTGATCCAGGCGGTCGGCAGGACGCCCGCGCCGACGAACACGCGCTCGCCCTCGAAAGTCACGGTTTCATTCCGGCGCAAATCGCGCGTGGAAATGGTGACGCCACCGGTGGAAGACACGAGCTTCTCGACGACGTGGCGGTCGAGATAGGTCACCTTTTTTTTGTCGATCAAGCGGCTCAGCGTGAACACCGTCGAATAGATGAGTTCGTACGGACAGCCATAAAGACAACGCCCGCAATACACGCAACCCGACCGCTTTCCATCGCCGCTCGCGACGACCGCAAGACGGGATCGGCCAAAACGAATTCGCGCCCTCCCCAATGAATCGCGAGCCTTCCCGAGATCTTCGAGAAATGCGGCAGCTTGCCGCGAAGGGTTCAACGGTTCGCTCCGCTCCGTATAAGTGGGCAGCAGCGTCGCCAGATCATCGGCCACCGATGTGGACGGCATGAATCCAAGCACTGCGCGATAATGCGGCTCCAGTTCTTCGAGCGGAATCGGCCAATCCGAAATGTCCGCGGCGCGGTTGGGCAGGATGGATGCGCCCCACACATTGCTCAGCCCGCCGCACGCCATCGAATAGTGAAACGGGCTCTCTTCCGCTGCTTCCTGCAACGGCTGGTCGGGATCGGAATACGGATAATCCGAGCCGTAGGTGAGCTTGACGTGGATCGAGCCCTGACGCGACTTCTGGTCGCCGCCGCGCAAGATTTCGAGATCGCTCGCGCTCCATTGCTCCGGCGGGAGCTGCGACAACTGCCGGAGAATTTTTTGTCGCTCCGGCTCAAGCGTCCGGCCAGCGTCGAGGATCGTGACCGGCAGCCCTCGGTCGGTCAGCGCGACCGCAGCGGAAATCGAAGCCGGCCCGGAGCCGATGACGTAATACATGCGCCTATCTCACGCAAAGTGACTCGGAAAAAATGCGGGGCTCCGCCGCCAAAAGTAGTGGCTGCATCGGCCTTCAAGGGAATCGCATCGACTCGACCTTGGGAAGCGTTTTCAGGGAACGGCGCGGCGCGCAAGACTCACCGCGTGTCCTCTAGTGTCAGGCGCAAGGTCGGCGGCGCGAGTGTTGGATGCGGCTATCCATGTAGTCTTCCTCCGGAGCCTTGTGGTCGGATTTTTTCCTCGCCAATGCAACCCAGCATGGCACTTGAAACTCTCACCGAAATTCTGCCATGCGCTCCCTCCCCTCCCGCCTCGCCGCCACTCTCCTCGCCTTTCTGCCCGTCGCCACGGTCCTTGCCGGCCAGGCCGATCGCACGCTCGACATTTATTGGGTGGATGTCGAAGGCGGCGGCGCGACGCTCATCGTCACCCCGGCGGGCGAATCGGTGCTTATCGATTCCGGCAATCCCTTCGAGCGCGACCCAGGTCGCATCTTCAAAGTCGCCACCGAAGTCGCCGGCTTGAAGAAGATCGATCACCTCATCACCACGCACTTTCACATCGATCACTTCGGCGGCGCGGCAGAACTCTCCGCGCTCATCCCCATCGGGCAGGTGCATGACAAAGGCATCCCCGAAACCGACTCGGACAATAACCCCGCCAACACGCGCTGGCCGATCACCATCGCGCCGTATCGCGGTTTCAAAGCGGACGCGCGCAACATCATCCACGCCGGCGACGAGATTCCCTTGAAACCAACGGACGGTCCGAAGCTGACCCTGCGCTGCCTCGCCGCGAACCAGCAAGTTATCGATTCTCCGTCCGGCGCGCCTGCGAATCTTCTTTCCAAGGAAAACGTCGAGAAACCGAAGGACACGAGCGACAACGCGAATAGCGTCGCTCTGCGGCTCGACTTCGGCGGCTTCCGTTTTTTCGACGGCGGCGACCTCACATGGAATGTCGAAGCCGCGCTCGTCAGCCCGGTCAATCGCGTTGGCGCGGTCGACGTCTATCAGGTCGATCACCACGGCCTCGACGTGAGCAACAACCCGGTCTTCGTCCACAGCCTCGCCCCGACCGTCTCGGTGATGAACAACGGCCCCAAAAAAGGCACCGGCGGCTCGACCGTGGCTGTGTTGAAGAGCTCTCCCGGCATTCAGGCCATGTATCAGGTCCACAAAAACGTGCGCGACGACGTGGAGAACAACACTGCCGACGAATTCATCGCCAACCCCGACGAAAAATGCGTGGCCAACTACATCAAGCTAACCGTTACCCCGGATGGGAAGAGCTACACCATCTCGATCCCCGCCACCGGCCATACACGCACTTATCCAACGCGGGGGAAGTGAACCGGTTCCTGCCCGGTTACAGCCCCGACTCTAAATCCTCCAAAGCGCGCCGCTCGCGTTTGGTCGGACGTCCCGTTCCTTTTGGACGGAGACCCGGCGGGAGAAGACTTGGCGCGTGGCGTTTCTCCAGTTCCTCGGGCGGCGTAAGGTCTTCGGCAAACTGCGGCACCAACTTCGCAGCGACTCGTGAACGCGGCGCCGCGATTACTTGAAGGGTCCGCATCATCAACCCAACGCGCGCGGTTACGAGTTCGCCAGCTTTCGGTTCGTGTGAAGGCTTCGTCCGCTCACCGTTCACTTTCGCGTGACCGCACTTGATCGCGTCGGCGGCGAGCGAGCGCGATTTATAGACGCGCACCGCCCAGAGCCATTGATCGAGCCGCATCGTGGTCAGCGTTTTGCGGCGAAACAGAACAGTCGCTTCGACCCACGAAGGAAGACGCGCCCGGCGCTGATTGCTGGCGACGAGAAGCACGGCTCGCCGATGAAATTGTGCGCGACGACTTCGAACTTCGGACCGGGCTTGATGACCGTCGTCCCGCCGTCGTCGGTCGTGCAATAGACGAGCCCGTTTGCCGACACGATCGACGAATGCGCATGCGATCCGATGCGCTCGTTCCAATAAATCTCGCCGGTGCCGGCGTTGAAACAACTCGCAATGCCGCTGTCGCTGACGATGACGAAATAGTCGCCCTCCGAAATCGGCGATGGGACATAGGACACGCCTTTGTTTGTCCGCCACACGATGTGGGTCTGCGTCACGTTTCCCTGCCCGTCTGGCTTGATGCCGAGGATGTGGTGGTCGGGATAACCGCCGGTCATGAAGAGCATATCGTGCTTCGGATTATAGACGATCGAGGCGACGAACTGCTCCGTTGGTCCGTCGATGATCCAGTGCCGCCGGCCATTGCGCGGGTCGTAGCTCGCCACGCATTTGCTGCCGGAGAGAATCATCTGCGTGCGCCCGGCAATGTCGCGAATCAGCGGCGTGCAATAGCTCCGCGTCTTGTTCTCGCGGTCGATCTTCCAAAGCGTGGCGCCGTCCTTGCGCGCGAGCGCGGCGATCCATGCGTCGCCATCGTGATCGCCGTTGATGATCACCTTGTCCTCAAACAACACGGGCGAACTACTGAACCCATGCACGCTTTTGAATTGGCCCGGCCGCACGAGCCACTGCTGCTTGCCCGCAAAATCGTAGGCCGCGACGACCGCGTCGTCGCCATCGAGGAACGTGACGAACACGAGTTTTCCGTCCGTCGCCGGCGTGCTCGACGCGTAGCTGTTCTCGCGATGCTTCCGCTCGAGCGGTGTGTTGACCACGGTCTTCTGCCAGAGGATGCGTCCGGAGTCGCGGTCGAGGCAGCAGAGCACGCGATCCTGTGTTTCGAGAAGCGCGGAAGTAACAAAGACCTGCGTGCCGAAAACCACCGGCGACGAATGTCCTTCGCCCGGAATCTCAGCTTTCCAAAGCACGCCTTCGCCCTTGGCTCCATCCCATGTGACTGGCACATCCTTCTCGCTACTCGTGCCGTCGCCGCGCGGTCCACGCCAGCCCGGCCAATCTTCGCCAGAAAGAGAACCACACACAAAGAACCAACTTACTGTCATGAGGACTCGGAGAATCGGGAGGCGCATCGTCGGATGCTAACTGAGCTTCGTTCGGGAAACCAGTGGCGCGCGACGTTACCTGGTCACTTTCTGATTGCGCCAGCGTGGTTCCGCGACTAAGCAAACAGCTTCTCAACTAACTAACGCGAAAGGAGGCCCCGACATGAGTTCAATCCATCTACTAGCAATCGAATCCGCAGCACGGTTCGGCGTCGGCGCCTTCGCGTTCGTCGATCGCTGATCGTCAGCGGGTCCGGCTTTTTCAAGCCAGGTACAACGACGCGCAAGCCGCGCGTTTCTTTCCGCCACGCGGGCTCCGCATGGCGTTGCGTTCCCTCGGGACACCTACACCTCACCCCTTTCACCTACTCATTTCCATGAACACTGAAGCCACCATCGCTTCGCACCAGCCACTGACTCCCGCGACCGTACCGACGGACGCGCCGGAGCCAGTCGAATCCTGGTTCGACCCCAGCATCGCCGAAGACGACGCCGACAACGAACACACCTGGACTGGCCGCAACCGGTTCTGGTTCAACGTGCAGGCGCTCACCATCCAGCGCTTCCTCGAGCAGCATGCCGACGACGTCTTTGAAGTGCGCGTCGAGCACCGCCGCTCATTCGAGGTCGAGCCCGGCGAGCGCGTCTCCTTTGTCTGCAAAGGCACGATCGTTTACTCGATCAAGGGCCGCCTCGTCGCGTGCCAGACCGACTACGAAGAATGGGAAGTCACCGTCATCGCCAAGCACGACATGACGGGCCTCATCGCGCGACTCGAAACCGAGCTACGCCAGGGCAACCCGCTGCGCGGACACCACGTCCAGATCGTGCCGCGTGGCGACGACTTCCGCGCCGAGATCCGGGCCGTGCCGGGCACGCGCTTCAGCGATCTCATCCTCGACGCCGCGCTCATCGAAGACCTCTACGACAACACCATCTTCCAGCTCAAAGCCACGCACCTGAGCAACGGCCTCATCTTCCACGGCGAGCCGGGCACGGGCAAATCGCTCGCCTGCCAGGCCGTCGCGCACGACGCCGTGGCCGAGGGCTTCACGAGCGTGTTCGTCGCGGGCGAGGTGGACTTCACGCTGCTCGGGGAATTCATCACCGAGTTTCTCGCGCCGTGCGTGCTCGTCTTTGAAGACATCGACTGCTTCGCCGGTGAACGCACCGAGGGCGACGGCAGCCGCAACCTCGCGGACTTCCTGCAATTCCTCTCCGGCGTCACCGAGTGCAAAGAGCAGATCATCGTCATCGCCACGACCAACCACCTCGACCGGCTCGACAGCGCCGTGCAAAACCGCCCCGTGCGCTTCAACCGCAAATACCACTTCGGACGCCCGTCGAACCCTGAGCTCGACCGCCTGCTCGACCTGCAATTCGGCGCCGACACCCTGCGCCCCGAGCACAAACGCCTCTGCCACGACCGCCAGCTCTCCGGCTCGCACATTGCCGAGCTGAAGCGCACCGCCATCACCCTCGCCCACAAGCGCGGCAAGACCGAAACCGAGGTCTTCGCCGAAGCAGTGACCATCGTCACGCGCCACTTTGGCTCGGCCGCGATACAGATCGGCTTTTGCCAGCTTTCGTGAATGCCGACCCGAATCACGCGCTGGTGGTCAAGCGCTTCGTGCTGCCAGCGACCCGGCCGTTCATTGGTTGAATATCGGCCCGATAACCTCTAAATCAAAACCTGCTCATGAAAACCAACTCCCTCCATTTCGTCAGGCACCGAGGCGGAGCGTTCCTCTCCAGATTGTTCGTGCTGGTGTCGTGCGTTCTGGTTTTGTGCCTCACACCGGTGCATGGCGTGGGCACCTTTTCCGAGACCGGCAGCCTCGCTACGGGCCGCGAGGCTCACACGGCGACGCTGCTGCCCAACGGCAAGGTGCTCGTCGTCGGCGGAGTAACTGGTTACAATGGCGATTTTATCGCGAGCGCGGAACTCTATGATCCGGCCAGTGGGACGTGGAGGGCGACCGGCAGCCTCGCTACGGCACGCCATTCCCACACAGCGACGCTGCTGCCCAACGGCAAGGTGCTCGTTGACGGCGGCACCACGTTGGGCGGCTTTCCCGCGAGCGCGGAGCTCTACGATCCTGTGAGCGGGACGTGGACGGCGACCGGCAGCCCGGGCGAGGCACGCTCCTTTCACACGGCGACCCTGTTACCGAATGGCAAAGTGCTCTCCGCCGGTGGAAATCCCGTCTTCTACTCCTACCTCCCTACTGCGGAGCTCTATAATCCCGCGAGCGGGACGTGGATGCCGACTGGCAGGCTCGTCGAATCTCGCGGCAGGCACACGGCTACACTGCTGACCAATGGCAAGGTGCTCATCGTCGGGGGATTCGGGAGCAGCGATCTCGCGAGCGCGGAGCTCTACGATTCGTCGAGCGGAATCTGGAGCGCAACGGGGAACGTCGCCGTGGTTCGCGACAGTCACACGGCGACGCTGCTGCCCAACGGCAAGGTCTTGGTCGTCGGGGGAATTGGCGCCTTTGGCAGCCATCTCTCGGACGTGGAACTCTACGATCCGGCGAACAGGATATGGACGGCGACCGGAACCCTCGCTACGGGCCGCGAGGATCACACGGCGACACTGCTGCCCAGCGGAAAGGTGCTCGTCGTCGGGGGATTCGGCATCGGTGCCGGATTTTTTCAAACGAGCACGGAACTCTATGATCCCACGAGCGGGACGTGGACGCCAGCCGGCAGCCTCGCCACGGCTCGCGAACACGCCACGGCGACACTGCTGCCCAACGGCAAGGTGCTCGTTGCCGGCGGATACGGGGACGCCGGCCCCCTCGCGAGCGCGGAGCTCTACGATCCGAACCTCAGTGTTCCCACGGACTTCAATGGCGACGGCAAGCCGGACCTGGTGCTCTTCAATCCGACCAGTATGCAGACCGCGATCTGGTACCTCCATGGTCCTGCCTTCGTCAGCGCGACCGCAGGTCCGACACTGCCTGCGGGGTGGTCGGTGCTTGCGACTGGAGATTTTAACGGAGATGGCAAGCCGGACCTGCTGCTATTGCACGCCAGCGACTTGAGAAGCTATGTCTGGTATATGGACGGGCCAAAGGTGCTGAGTTTCACGCCCGGGCCGACGCTCCCAGCGGGATGGTCGGTGGTGGGTCTGGGAGATTTCAATGGGGACAATAAACCGGACATTTTCTTCTTCAATCGAAGCAGCCTCCAAACCTACGTGTGGTACATGGATGGGCCGAAGGCTGTCAGTTCCGCGCCCGGTCCGACACTGCCTGCAGGATGGTCGGTGCTGAAGGTGGGAGATATAAACGGGGACGGAAAACCCGACCTGCTTCTCTTTCACGCCAGCGACCTTCAAACCTATGCCTGGTACATGAACGGCACGTCGGTGCTCACCTCCGCGCCGGGACCTCAACTGCCCGCAGGGTGGACGGTGGCGGGCCTGGAAGATTTCAACGGCGACGGCAAGATGGATCTGCTCTTCTTCCATCCGAGCGACCTGCGATCCTACGTCTGGTACCTGAACGGCGCATCTCTGCTCAGTCCGTCGCCCGCAGTCACAACCGCACCGGGCCCGACGCTCCCTGCAGGGTGGAGTCTCGTGAGCCCTTAGGCGGGGTTGGATCGCCCGCATGCAGTATTTCCCTCGTGCCCAAGCTGAGGGCTTGGGTGCGTCGCATTTGCGGGAGAAGCTGTGCTTCGCGGAGAGGGGTGGGAGTCCGTCTTGGATTGCGGTTTCACCGACCGCCTTCCGCGCAGTGCAACTGCCCCGCTCAAGCTGGCATTCCAAAAGCCTCAGTTTGGGAATGAGAGGGAACTCTGACCGCGGCGCGGCTCTTCGGTGTTTTGCCGAGCCGTATCCATGCAGTTCAAGAGGTTTCTCCTAAACGCAGAGGCGCAGAGATCGCAGAGGGATTGCAGAGCTTTTCTGCACTCACCAAAAAGTGAGCGTCTTTTCTTCTTCTCTGCGGCCTCTGCGCCTCTGGGTAAAAATCAAAATTAAACTGCATGGCTACGGCTGAGGCGCTGGCTGATGGAAGCAGGCTTCGGCCTCGTCGGCGGCAGCGATGGGCGATTTGGTCAAGGTGCGGTCGGCGTAGAACTGCGCGTGTTTGTTGATCCGGAAAACGAGAGGGCGAAACTTTGTTTCGAGTGCGATGATCCCGCTCGATGGCCGAATGCGGCAAACGCGAACGCGCATTCGCATTTTTGTTCGCGATGAAGGCCACCGCAGACTAACTCAGCCGATCGCCGCGTAGGCCTCGCCGAGCTTGGTGAGAGTGCCGTCGGAGTCGAAGAGAGCGGAGCAACCCGTCGGTGTATTTCCCGGTGCCGAGGAGAACCACGCGTAGCGTTGCAAAAAGCTCGCGCGTTCCAGACGCGGCAGCGCGTCCTTGATGAAAGCGAGGACGTCTTTCTGCGAGTGCTGGTTTTTGCCGGTCTTACTCGCACTCCAGTCCGCGGGGCAGAATTCGGTGATCCACAGCGGACGCTTGTAGAGCCTGGCGATCTTCTCCAAGTGCGTCATGAGCTGGCCAGCGTTCGGATCGCCATACCAGTGGATGGTGACGAAATCGATCCGGTATTTCCGCTTCATCGCCTCGCGCATAAAGCTCTGCATCCACGGGCTGTCCCCATGCACGCCGGCGGGGCTGCCCAGTGGCAGGTTAAGTTCTTCGAGCTTCGGCCAGGCTTCGATCGCCATCTCCACAGTCATGTTGGCCTGCTTCTCCTGATCGGGCTCGTTGAAGCCGAGCACGGCGATGGGTTTGTTCGGCAAATCCGCGCGGACTTTATCCACCATTTTGTCGACCGGGTGATCCGGGTTAGCCTTAAAGATCATGGGCATCCATTCGACGCCTTGTGGCAGTTCTGCGGGACGGTTGGCAGTCCAGTTATAGCACCAGTGGGCCTTCAGGCCGCTGACGATTTTTACCCATTGCGGGCTCCCGCTTCCACCGGCCATGCCTTTCTTCTGCCCGGGCTTCGGCGCCGGAAGTCCACCCGAAAGCTGCGCAATCGAAGCAAGTGGATTCGACAGCGCGGCCAGCGCGAGGCCAGACTTCAGGAATTGACGGCGGGGGAGTGTAGTCATCGCAGGCAAAGGCTTGCGGACTTTCAGAAGCGGGTCAATCGCCGTTGTCGCGGGCATATTGACCCAATTCCGACCGACGTAACGATGTGGTGGAATCGATCAATAAGTGGGTCGGTTTCACCCGGCCGAGGGCAGCGGCGCGATGGGGTCGGTTTCGGCTTCGTAATCGATGCCGGGCAGGCCGAAGCCGAAGAGTTTCACGAACTCGGCGCGGTAGCCGGCGATGTCGGAAAGGCTTTCCAGGGTCTCGGTGGAAACTTGCGGCCACAGTTCGGCGACGCGGCTTTGAATGGCGGGGCGCATTTCCCAATCGTCGATGCGGATGCGGCCTTCGGCGTCGAGTTGCGGTGAGGCAGCGGGCGCGAGCCGGTCGGCGAAAAGGCGATGGATTTGTTCGATGCAACCTTCGTGCAGCCCTTCGGCTTTCATCACTTTGTAGAGGAGCGAAATGTAGAGCGGGACGACGGGGATGGCGCTGCTGGCTTGCGTGACGAGCGCTTTGTTGATCGAGACGAAGGCGCGTCCGCCGCTGGCGCCGAGTTTGTCGGCAAGGCGTTTGGCGGTGGCTTCGAGATGCTCCTTGGCGCGGCCGATGGTGCCGTTGCGATAGATGGCCCAGGTGAGGTCTGGGCCGATGTAGCTGTAGGCGACGGTGAGCGCGCCGGGTGCGAGGACGCCGGCGGCGGCGAGCGCATCGATCCACATTTCCCAATCCTCGCCGCCCATGACGGCGATGGTGTCGGCGATTTCCTGTTCGCTCGCGGGCTCGATGGTGATGTCGCTGACGATGCCCTTGTCGGTGTTGACGGTCTTGGCGGTGTAGGATGAACCGAGTGGCTTGAGGGTGGAGCTGTGGGTGACTCCGGTTTTCGGATGGGCGCGGCGCGGTGAGGCGAGGCTGTAAATGACGGCATCGACCTGGCCGAGGTCAGCCTTGATCGCGGCGATGGCCTGTTCCTTGATCGCGTCGGAGAAGGCGTCGCCATTGATGCTCTTCGCGTAGAGCCCGGCGGCGTGTGCGGCTTTCTCGAATGCGACCGAATTGTACCAGCCCGCGGAGCCCGTGCGGTTTTCATCTTCGGCAGGCTTTTCAAAAAAGATCCCGAGCGTCGCCGCACCGCCCGCAAACGCTGGCACGATGCGGCTCGCGAGCCCGTAGCCCGTGGACGAACCGATGACGAGGACGCGCTGCGGCGCGTCGGCCAGCGGGCCGCGCTTTTGCACGTAATCGATTTGCTCCTGCACATGGGCGGCGCAGCCTTGCGGGTGCGCTGTGGTGCAGATGAATCCGCGGATCTTGGGCTTGATAAGCATCCGCGAATCTTTGGGCGGCGGCTCGGGGTGGGTAAAGAACTTCCTCCTCGGCCTCGGCGTCGCGGGAGCTCCGCCCTCCAGTCGAATGTCGAAATTCAAAGGCGTTTCATATCCTCGCCGACCGTTCCGGCAGACCCGCTCCGACATTCACTTTGAAATGCGCGCGCGTTGCCGGTAAGTTCCGCCGCAGTTTTCTTCAGCTATGCGACCGCCGCTTCTCATCCCGACTCTCCTCCTGCTCGCCAACGTCAGCCTTTTCGCCGCCCCGGACAATTCAGGCAGTGCGTTCACCGCGATCAAACAATTGCCGCGCGGAGAGTCGAAGAAGCTCGCCCGCATCGAAGCGCGGGATGGCACGCCGGCTCCCGAGCGCTGGTATTTCATCATGCACGATCCGAAGGAGGAGAGCGGGGTCCACGAATACGTCGTCGCCGGTGGAGAGGTGGTGGCGTCGCGCGCGCTTTCGCAGTTTGCCGAGAGCATCCGGGAGCAGGATGTGTTCGGGTTGGGACCGCTCAAGATCGACTCCGACCGCGTGGCCAAGCTGGCCCAGGAATATGCGTTTGCGAACAACGTGACCATCGCCTCGATGAACTACGCGCTGAAAAAGGAAGGTGCCGACGCCGCTCCTCTTTGGAGCGTTTCCTGCCTCGATGAAAGTGGGAGGGACATCGGGCATCTGGTCGTCTCGGCGGGCAAGGGCAACGTCGTGTCTCACGAAGGTTTCGAACTCGAGCCCTACGCCGAACAAAAGGAAAAGCCGCGAACCCAGGCCAGCTATCAGGTCGCGAGTCGCATGGAGCGGCGCCCCCCTCCGCCGCGGGCTCGTCCGGTCGCTCCGACCGAGGAGAGGAAGGATGTATTCACCGGCCTGCGCAAGTTCTTCACCGGTCACTAGCGCGCATGCCGCTGGCGCGTCAGGTCGAGCGGTTGCTGGGAAAAGACCGCGTCAGTACCGAATCCGAGACGCTCGCAATCCATGCGACGGACAAATGGTTCGCCAGTCACACGCCGGAAGTGGTCGTGTTCGCGGAATCGACAGATGAAGTCAGCAAGCTGCTGAAGTTTGCGCACCGGCGCGGCGTTCCCGTGACGCCGCGTGGCTCGGGCGTTGGCTATGTCGGCGGCTGCGTGCCGATGCACGGCGGGATTGCGCTCTCGCTGGCGCGGATGAACCGGATCAAGGAAATCCATTTCGCGGATGCCGTTGCTGTCGTCGAGCCGGGCGTCATCACTGGGGTGCTTCAGGCCGAGGTGAGGAAGAAGCGGCTGTTTTATCCGCCCGACCCGGCGAGCATGAAAGAGTGCAGCATCGGCGGGAATATCGCGACGAACGCGGGCGGACCGCGCTGTTTGAAATACGGCGTCACGCGGCAGTACGTGCTTGGGCTCGAAGTCGTGCTCGCCAATGGCGACGTGCTCCGAACCGGCGGTCGGACGCACAAGAACAAGACCGGCTTCGATTTGATCGGGATGTTCGTCGGCTCGGAAGGCTTGCTTGGCGTGGTGACCGAAGCCACGCTGCGCTTGCTTCCATTGCCGCCCGCCCGCGCCACGCTCTCCGCGAGCTTTCGCACATTTGGCCAGGCGGCAAAGGCGGTGCAGGAGATTTTTGCCGCTGGCTTTCTGCCATCGGCGCTGGAGATTGCCGATGCCATTACGCTCGAAGCTGCGGGCGAACATCTCGGCCAACGACTGGCACCGCGGGGCAGCGCGCATCTGCTCGTCGATCTCGATGGGCAGCCGGAATCCGTGACCTCGGAGGTTCACGCGCTCGGGCGATTGCTCGAAAAACTCAAACCGATCGGTGCGCGCACCGCACTCGGTGAGGGGGACTGCGAGGAGCTCTGGAACCTGCGCCGCGCTTTCTCTCAATCGCTGAAAGCCACGGGCCTGACGAAGCTCAACGAAGACATCGTGGTGCCGCGCGGACGGTTGACCGATCTGGCGCGATTCGCGGAACGACTGCGGAAAAAATACGGTTATCCGATCGCGTGTTTCGGACACGCGGGCGATGGCAATATCCACGTGAATATCATGGCGGCGAACTACCACGGAGATCGAGCGGTCTCGAAACGCGTGGGCGCGGCGCTCGATGAATTGTTCACGCAAGTGCTGGCGTGGGGCGGTGTGATCACCGGCGAACACGGCATCGGTCTCGCCAAGCAACGCTGGTGGCCACAGGCGACGTCGCGCGTCAGCCGCGAGGTGCATGCGGCGCTGAAGACGGCGCTCGATCCGCGGGGGATTTTGAATCCGGGAAAGTTTGTCAGCGCGCGGGGGAAGTGAGGGCAGTTGCTGATACTAAGTTGTTGGTTCCAAGCCGGAATGATGCAGTCGATGAGATCGAACGCAGAGACGCAGAGGGTCGAACGAAGAAGCTCGTGGCTCTCACCAAAAGGTGCGCCGCTCTTCCCAACGCTTTTCTTCTCTGCGGCCTTTGCGTCTCTGCGTTTTCAAAAATCCGTGATCTGATTCGTTCCGGCTAGGTTCTTGGTTCTCAAAAGGTGTACTGAGTGTCGCGAGGCGCGCGCGACATCGCAGCCGGAGGCTGCCCTTCCAAACCGTCATCCTGAGCTTGTCGAAGGACCTCTAACTTTTCGTGGGCGGAGGTGGTGCGGAGCGATGTTACC
>JBBSDS010000124.1:0-12759 GCA_038240495.1 Chthoniobacterales bacterium
ATAGCTTGATGCGCTCGTAAGCTCCGCGCTTTTTGTCCTCGGGATGCGGTTCGATGGCCAACACCGTGATGTCCCCTTTTTCCGGTCCGTAGGTCCAGAAAAGCCGCCCTGCTCCCGGCGTATTATTCTCCAGATACGATTGGAAAATCTTGAGCCCGTATTTGCGGCTCAGATCGCTGATTTCGTGCGAGGCCAGGCTGTTGTGCTTCGGGTCGGCGGCGAGGTAGCCGAGAGCCTTGACGAGCTTTTTGAAAAGCTTCTCCTCGCCCTTATCCAGCTTGCCCTGCTGTTTCCGCGTGGAGAGATCCACCCATAGCTCCTCCATCTCCGGCTGCCCCATGCGGATCTTGAACCCCATGAATCCCTTCAACCCTCGATGAACGGAGACAAATCAATCGGAATAGAGGCTTTTCCCTTTTTCAGTGCGGCCACGGAACGCTCCAGCATCTTCAGCGTCCGCGCCGGAACCGCCTCCGGCGCCACGAGCACGCGCGGCTCCAGGACGTAGCAGCCGTTAGAAAGCGCTTTCACATGGAAATACTTTGCCTTCGCCCCGCGCAGACTGATGCGGTTCTTCGCGTCGGCGGCAATGTCGTAGTTCTGGAGGACCGTAGGTGCTTTCTTGGTCTTTGTGCGTTTGAGGGTGGCTGTTACCATGAAAGGAATGTGGTGGGAATTCCCACCATCGTCAATCCGTGTCTTTCCTCGGCGTCTCCGTCATTCACTGTCGCGAGTCGGTTTAATCTTTACCCTCGAATCCCTAATGAGGTCGCCGATTACTCGCAAAGTTCTGCACTGACCACCCAGATGGATTACCGCGTGGCAGTTTGCACATACCACTGCAAGGTCTTTCAACCCCGTGCGTGCGACCCCGGAACAGAGTGGCTTTAGATGATGGACTTGGGCGTATGCGGAAGCAATGTCCCCATACATGCGACTGAAGTCGAAACCGCATCCTGGAACTTCACAGAAAAGTTGCCCGAGGTGGTGCCCCGGATGCGGAATCCCGTTTACGCGTCCGACGCCGAAAACCCCTCGGGGCTCAGCCCCCTGCCGCAGGAAGAACACATGCTCCCCCGGCGTCATCGCCTTGCGTTTTCCATTACTCCAATCGTCTTTGATGGGCTTGCCTGTTCGCTCGATTAGACGTGCCGGAGCGGAAAATTTGTCATCGTCGCCATCCGGATGCCAAGTAAGAAGATACGTGCTCATAGAGTTACAAATTGTCGTAACGAGCGTCGCAGAACCAGTCGTGAAGCTCGACCCCGAGATATTCTTGGAGGCTTTCAAAATCCACGTTGCGGGCGGTAACGCCGCGCGGCAGAACCACTCGGAAATATTGTTTGGTGTGCCTGGCGTAGGAAAAACGAACGACTATCTGTCCGTTGGGTGTTGACCAGATGTCGGCGCTCGCGCCAATGCGATAATTGGAACCGGTATACACCCGCATTCCGCTTACTCCGTTACTTTCAAAGCGACGCAGCCGTCCGCGGCGAGCGTCGAAATCATCAATAAGGTCAAAGGTAGCTTTGAATTTTCTGATTTTCACATGGAGATCATAGCGATGTCTAACTCGAAGGAGCCGAAACTCGAGGCGAGCCTCGGGGTGAAAGGCGTATTTCACCGACCGACGATGCAGCGGACTTCGGCCAGAACCTGCTCGCCGGGAATCGACTGCACTTGGCCAGAGCGCACTTCGTCGCGACGCCGGAGGGCTTCCGCCGCCCAAAGCTTTTGAACTTCACTGTCCTCCGAGAAGTCCAGACTCTCGACGAGTTTTTCGGCAAGTTCGGCGCGAGACGCAGCGGGCAGATGCATCGCCTCTTCGGCCAATTGTTCGAGCGTGAGTGGCATGACAAAGGGTAGCCGCGAGCGGCGCGTGGCTCAAGGAATCAAAACTCCACCGCCTTCGTATCCGGGAACTTCTCCGGCTCGCCGGGCAGGAAATCGATGATCTGCTTTTGGGCACGCAGCTTTTCCTGCAATGCCGGAACGTCGATGGACTGCACGCTTTTACCCTCGCGCGCGGCGGTCGCGGCGGCGACTCCGGCGGCGTGGCCACCCATCATCCAAGTGCTTTCGAGGCGGTAGGTGCAGAAGGCGACGTGTGTGTAGCTGGCGGCGCCGGGGACGAGTAGGTTGGTGCATTCATCGGCCTTCGGCGTGAGCGCGCGATACGGGATTTGGTAGGCATAGCCGACTCGCCAGATGCGGCCTTCGTTCATGAATTCGGTGGGTGAGACGGCGAGGCGCTGGATGTGGTGTGAGTCGATGAAGTGGCTGCCCATCGCGATGCTGTCGGGCTTGCGCCGGTCTTCCTGCACGTCGCGCTGGGTGACGACATACGCGCCGCGCATGCGCCGGGCTTCGCGGACGTAGAGTTGGTAGGGCCAGTTGCCGTTGTCGGCGAACTCCTCCTTGTGCAGGCCCCATTGTGCGGTCTCGGTGCGGAGATTTTCCAGCACGGATTCGTCAGTGGCGAGGAAATGGAAGAGGCCGAGCGTGTAGTCGGTGTGATCGGCGATGATGCGGTCGCGCGTGGCGTAGTCGGCATTGGGGTAATCGCGCTGCCCGCCGAAGTGGCCGATGGAAATGACAGCGGCCTGCTTGTTGTTGACCTCCTTTTTGTCGGGGCGTCCGGGCGCGTGGCTGTAGAGGTCGATGATGTCGGCGAGCTTCACCGAATGATTGGCAGCGGTCTTTTCACGGAGCCAGTTTTCGAGGATGCGGTAGCGGGTGCGGTCGTAATGCTGCGGCTGCGGGATAGGCACACGCCACGCGGGGTCGTTGGAGAAGCAGAGGCGCCAGTTGTAATTCATCACCGTCTTATCGGCGGCGCCTTCCGTGAAGTCTTTGGCCCAGCCGCTGATGCTCGGGAGTAGCTTGCCACTTTCATCGACGGGCGCGGCTTTGCGCGCAGTTT
This sequence comes from Chthoniobacterales bacterium, assembly GCA_038240495.1. Taxonomy (GTDB): domain Bacteria; phylum Verrucomicrobiota; class Verrucomicrobiia; order Chthoniobacterales; family Chthoniobacteraceae; genus Chthoniobacter. The sequence continues at coordinate 2,924 of JBBSDS010000124.1, forward strand.
TGTCGAAGCGGATGCCGGCGGCTTCTTCGCCGAACTCATCGTGCGACTCGCGGCCCCAGGTGTATTTCACGCCGGCGCGCGCCATGAGGTCGCCCTCATAGCCAGCGTCGATGAAGACCTTCGCGCTGATCGTCGAGCCGTCGCTGAGCGTGATGCTGCGGATGCGCGCGCCATCCTTTTCCACCCTCTCGACACGCAAGCCGTAGCGCACCTCGACTTTTGCCTCGTCGAGCATGGCGAGGAAGGTTTTCTCCGCGACGCCGGACTCGAAATAATACGCCGCACCCGGCTTGCCGTAGTGCTGGCCGAGCCGGGTGTAAAACTCCTGCGCGATGCCGCCGAAGGTCCACTTGAGCATGTGCTCGGTTTCGGCGGTATTGAGGCCGCTGGTGTTGAGGCCGCCGACGTGTTTGGTCGGCTCGATGAGGAGGGTCTTTGCCCCGGCGCGCGCGGCGGCGATGGATGCTGCGATGCCGCACGGGACGCCGCTGTAAACGACCACATCGTAGTCCTCGCCGTGCAACGGAACAAGGCTGAGAAAAACAAACAGGGCGAGGAGGATGCGCGGGATCATTGGAGACTCAGGTTTGTCCCATTAGGTCCGTCCGTTGCCGCGATTGGACAGACAAATTTACGGGGGACGTCGGTCGTGAAATTCACGGGATCCTTCGACTGCGCTGCGCCCGCCTTTCCACCCGGTCCGCTCAGGGTGACTCGCGTTTGGGAGGTTCAGCCGGCGAGCGGAACCTCATGATACTCCAGCGCCCATTCGCGCATGAAGCGGACGCGCTCCGGGCGGATGCGGTAGATGATCAGCGCGGGATTTTCCGGTGAGCCGAGATAGCGTTTCAGCAACGGATTGCTCTCCCAGATTTCTCGGAGGATTTGCGCGTCGGTCAAGACTTCGGCGACGCCAGTGATGCGGACCTGATCGTGGTTCTCGTCGAGGTAACAGAGTTCGACTTTAGGATTCGCAGCGATCTCGCGAGTCTTGTGATAGCTGCGCAGGTTCGCGACGTAGATGGTAAATCCATCGACGCGCACCGGAGACACCGGGCGCAGACGAGGCTGGTCGCCGTCCACGGTCGCGAGTTGCGGAAATTTCGCCCGCTGAATGACGGCGCGGGCGAGTTCCGGAAGTTCTTCCGGCGTGAACGGCTTTGGTGCGGGGCCGGACATCGGTCAGGGGAGACCGCGAATCGAGACTACGCCGGTGCTTCCGTCAGGCCGCCGGGGTAATCCGGCGCGATGGTCGTGCCTTCACCGCGCTTGAGCGGTGGCGGTTCGCTGGACCGCGGCTTGGGAACGGCGGGCGGCGGAGTAAGCAACCTGCCGTGCTCGATGATCTCCCGGATTTGCTTGCCGTCGAGAGTCTCGAATTCGAGCAACGCTTTGGCGATGACCTCGAGTTTGTCGCGACTGCCGGTGATCAGTTGCGTGGCGCGGACATACGCGTCGTCACATAGCTTGCGGACTTCCCGGTCGATTTCCTGCGCGGTCGCTTCGCTGTATTCGCGGACGTGGCCGAGGTCGCGAGCGAGGAAGACGTGGTCTTCATGCGCGCCGTACTCGACCATGCCCATCTTTTCGCTCATGCCCCATTCGCAGACCATCTTGCGGGCGATCGATGTCGCCTGGCCGATGTCACCGCGAGCGCCGTTGGTCACGTCGCCAAACGTGAGTTCTTCCGCGACACGTCCGCCCATGATGACGACGAGCCGGTCGAGGAGCTCGAGGCGGCGATGCGTGTATTTGTCTTCGGTCGGCAAGTACATCGTGGAGCCGAGCGACGGCCCGCGCGGAATGATCGTCACCTTGTGCAGCGGGTCCATGTTCTTGACCAGTTCGCAAAGCAGCGCATGGCCGGCTTCGTGGTAGGCCGTATTTTCCTTTTCCTTATCGCTCATCGCGAGACTGCGGCGTTCCTTGCCCCAGCGGACTTTGTCGCGCGCTTCCTCGAGCTCGGGCAGCGTGATCGCCTTCAAGCCTCTGCGGGCAGCGAGCAGCGCGGCTTCGTTAATGACGTTGGCGAGTTCCGCGCCGCTGTAACCGGGGGTGCCGCGGGCGACGACGGAAAGGTCAACGTCTTCCGCGAGCTTCACCTTTTTGGCGTGGACGCGCAGGATTTCTTCTCGGCCTCTGACATCGGGCAGGGAGACGGTGACCTGGCGATCGAAACGGCCGGGGCGCAAGAGCGCGGGATCGAGGACATCGGGGCGGTTGGTGGCGGCGATGATGATCACGCCTTCCTGCGTGTCAAAGCCGTCCATCTCGACGAGGAGCGCGTTGAGCGTCTGTTCACGTTCGTCATGACCGCCGCCCATACCGTGACCGCGATGCCGGCCGACGGCGTCGATTTCATCGATGAAGATGAGACATGGCGCGGACTTCTTACCTTGCTCGAACATGTCGCGCACGCGGCTCGCGCCGACGCCGACGAACATCTCGACGAAATCCGAACCGCTGATGGAAAAGAACGGCACATCGGCTTCGCCAGCAATGGCGCGAGCGAGCAGCGTTTTTCCGGTGCCGGGCGAGCCGACCATGAGCACGCCTTTCGGGATGCGTCCGCCGAGCTTTTGAAACTTCTTCGGGTCACGCAGGAATTCGACGATCTCGGTCACTTCCTCTTTCGCCTCTTCGACGCCAGCGACGTCCTTGAACGTGATCTTGTTTTTGTCCCGAGAGAGCATGCGCGCTTTCGATTTGCCGAAGTTCAGCGCGCCTTTGCCGGCCATGCGGATTTGCTGGCGGAAGAAAAAATAAAGGATGAGCAGGAAGAGCGCGATGGGCGTCATCCCGAGCAACGCAGAGGCGAGGTAATTGCTATCGGATTTCGGACTGACGGCGATCTTGTACTTATCCTCGAGCATCCACTGGAGGTAGGAGTTGTACTGGAGATTGACCTGCGTTTTGAAGGCCTCGGGCGGCATGCCGGGCTGGGCGGGCTTGATCCAGCCGCGGACAAAATCGGTCGCACTCCCCGGCTCCGAAACCAATTCGATCCCCTTTTCTTTCACGATTTTTTCCTCGTCGAGGAGCTTCACGAAATCCGGGTAGGTCACATCTTTGACGTTCCCCATCGGTCCACCTTTGAAAAGATACGCCGCGCCGAGCAATCCAATGGCGATGGCCAGCAGAACCATGCCGCGCCAGTTGAACGATGGTTCGACCGGCCCCCCGTTGGGAGGTCGATTGCCTTTGGATGAACGTGGATCAGGTTGAGCCATAGGTTTGAAATGAGGTCTCGAATAAAAAGCCGGACAGCCCACTAGAATACGCTGGCGAGCGCAATTCGGATGGCACCGGCGCAGGAAAGTAGGGCTTATCGACATTTGGTCAACCCGGATATAATTTCCCGGCCCGCAGCGATTTCCCCGACTCGCCGCGCACCGCAAATTTCATGACCAACCCCGAAACAGGCTACTCCAAAACGCTGAGCGAACGGACCCGCGGCGTGCCGTTTCTCCGGCGGGTGCGCAGGATGGCCGACACGGTGAGCCGACGCCTTTTGCGCAAGCCGCGCGCGGTTTCGGAAAGCGCCAATCTGCTTCCCCTCCTCATTCAGGTGCTCGCAGCGTTTTCAAAGGCAAACGGCGAGGTGCTGGAGGAAGAAATCGACTCCTCGCTCGGGTTTCTCCGCTATGACTACCCGGAGGCGGTGTATTCGGAATTGCGGAAGCTTTTCCGCCAGGCGCTGAACGAAAATCAGGATCTCGGCGCCATGGCGCAAAAGCTCGGCGCGGAGCTGACGATCGAGCGGAAAGTCATGCTCGGGGTGCAGCTCTACGATCTGATCTCCAAGGCCGGCATGGAGCAGCAGCAGGTCGTGACGTTCTACTCGTTCATGACGCAGCTCGGCATGGCCGCGCAGGCCATCGACATCGTCTATCAGCTCAATGCCGCGGAGGAATCGGACAAGACCGTGTACCAGCACGGGCAGTCGCCGCTGGAGTCGCTGACCTTTGGCGCAAACGGGCAGGCCGATGTGAAGCTCAAGGGTCTGGCCGGCAGTGAGCGGCTCGTCGCCTTCCGCTACCACGATCTGATCCTGCTCAAGAACCAGAGCTCGAAAGGCATCGTCGTCCGCGGGCGTCCGCTCGGGCCGGGTTCATTTTGCCGCGTCTATGCCGGGCAGCGCATCGTGCTCGGCGAGCAGGTGCTGACTTATCAAGACCTCGCCTATTATTTTAATGCGAAGAAGAACGTCTCGCTCGCGCAAATCTATCTCTCGATCGACAGCAACGACGAGGTGCAGCTCGAGAAGGAAAAGACGCGCGAGTCCTGTCTCGAAGTGCGCTTCGGGCTGAAAGTGCAGGTCCGCGCTTTGAAAGATGTGGACGCTCTCCTCAACGGCGCCGCGCTGCGCAACGGCGTGACGGTCGATGCCACACTCGATGACCGGATCGTCTTCCACAACGACTCCGAACTCCCGCTGAGCGACCTGCGGCGCCGGGCGCGCGCGCTGGGCGGGCGCTTCCAGCTCAAGGCCTATAAATCCGGCTATCTCGTCTCGAACAACCCGTCGTATCTCGATGTGGACGACATCCTGCTCTCGCCCGGCACGAGCGGCGAAGTGCTGCTCAAGATTCTCTGCGATTACGAAAACCGCGTCGGCAAGCTCGAGGTCATCCACGCCGACCGGCCGATCCTTGTCGGTGACATGCCCGTGCGCCAAAGCGCCGATCTAAAAGACGGCGACACCATTCGCATCGACACCGGCCAGATCCTGCGCTGCAACTTTGCCGAGCGCATTATCGAGGAAGAGCGCAACATCATTTCGAGTCTCGAAGTGCGGGATCTCACCCACCACTTCGGCAAGCGCGACATCGGCCTCGATAGCGTTTCCTTCGGCGTCAGCCGCGGCGAAATGGTCTGCGTCATGGGCGCGAGCGGCTCCGGCAAATCGACGCTCCTCAAGGCGCTCGCCGGGCAGCTCCAGCCGAGCCAGGGCGAAGTCCTGCTCAACGGGCAGTCGCTCTATGCCGATGTCGAAAGCCTGAAGCGCTTTCTCAGCTACATCCCGCAGGACGATGCCTTCGACGATCATCTCACGATCGAGGAAAACATGAGCTTCGCCGCGGCCATCCGCTCGCCGCACCTCTCGCGGCGCGACCGCGCGCGGCGCATCGAGGGCAAGCTCACCGAACTCGGCCTGAGCGAGCGGCGCGACAGCATCGTCGGCAGCGCCGTGAAAAAGAAACTCTCGGGCGGCGAACGCAAGCGCCTGAACATCGGCCTCGACATGGTCAGCTCGGCCGACATTTTCCTCTTCGACGAACCGACGAGCGGCCTGAGTTCAAAGGACAGCGAGCACGTCATCGAGATCATCCGCTCGATGGCCCACAACAAGATCGTCCTCGTGACGATCCACCAGCCGACCTCGAAGCTTTTCCAGATGTTTTCAAAGGCGCTGCTCCTCGACAAAGGCGGACGCATGGTCTTCTACGGGACGCCGTCCGAGATGCTCGCCTACTTTGCCGCCGCGGAACATGAGCAACACTTCGGCACCGAACTCGGCGGCTGTCCGGCCTGCGGCACGACCCGCCCGGAATTCATTTTCGATGTGCTCGAAACTCCGCTCCGCGATTTGAGCGGCGATGTGATCTACGAGGAAAACCCGCACGGCCAGCTTGTTCCCGCGCGCCGCTTTTCGCCCGACTATTGGCGGGACAAATACGAGAGCTTCCGCCTGCTCCAGGACATGAAGCAAGTGAGCGTGCGCAAGCAACCGCCTGCGCCCGCGCCCGTCGGCTCGCTGCTGCGGACAAAGGAGCCCATCCGCTGGCACGATGAGTGGACGCAATTCCGCACGCTGCTCCGGCGGGCCTTCATGTCGAAGGTGCGCAACCGCGGCAATCTCTTCATCACGCTCCTCGTGTCCCCGGCCCTCGCCGCGATGATCGGCTGGGCGCTTTATTTCACCGACGATGCGTCCGGCAAATACGACTTCGCCAGCGCGTTTCACATTCCCACATACATTTTCATCAGCCTGCTCGTGGCCATGTTCCTCGCGCTGATGAATAGCGTGGACGACATCATTCGCGACCGCGTGGTGCTGCATCGCGAGCGCAATCTCGACGTGCGCCTGCCTTATTACATCTTCGCGAAGTTCTCCACGCTTGCGCTCTTCTCCGCCGTGCAGTGCCTGCTCTTCGTGCTCGTGGGAAACAGGATTTTGGAAATCCGCGGGATGTTTTGGGAATACTTCTTTTTCATGTTCATCACCGCCGCAAGCGGCACCAGCCTCGGCCTCGTCATCTCGTCAGTCGTGGCTGATGCGAAGACGGCGGCAAACTTCGTCCCGCTCGTGCTCATCCCGCAGCTCATCTTTGGCGGCGCGCTGATCAAGTACGAGGAGATGAATCGCGACCTCGAAGTCATCCACACCTTCAGGCACTGGCTCAGCAAACACCCCGAAGCCGCCGCCGCCGGCACACGCGATGACTCCGCGCTGCGCGTGCCTTTGATCAGCCGCTTTGTGGCGACGCACTATAGCTACGAAGCGCTGATCGTCGCGCAGGCCAAGCTCAACCCGCTCGCCATCCGCCAGGAACGGTTGCAAAAGCAGATGGACACGCTGGTTTCCAAACATCCGCGATCCGATGTAGAATCGGCGCGGCTGGAGGATCTCAAAGACACGCTGGCCTTGCTCAGCGGCATGGAAGCAATCAGCGCGCGCGAAATCGAAAGGCGGCTCAAGCGGGTCGATGAAGTGATCGACGGCCAGCCACTCGACACCGGCTCGCTGAAAAGCCGCCCGAACGGAATCACCGCCGAGCGACTCTACAGCAACCAGAAAGTCACCGACCTCGTCGCCAAGGCCGAAACTGAACAGAACGACTACCGACGGCAGGCCGCCATCAATACGTTCTTCAGTCCGGAAAAGCAGTGCGACGTTTGGCTTTTCGGCCACCACCGCCGGCTCAGTATCACCGTCTTCACCTACAGCGCGACCGTGCTCCTCGGCTCTTCGTTTAGCCTGCTGGGTTTACTGCACTTCGTCCTCCGGCGCCAACTCCGCACGCGGGGAACCTAGTCCCAGAATCTCTCCCCCGATGCCGGCTCCTTCGCTGAACCTCGGGGAACTGTCTCGTCAGCGACCGGCTTTCCGTTTGCGGCGCGCCATTTCTTTGTCTCATACCATCTCCCAGAATTAAGCTGACGCTTTCGGAAATGCGGACGGAATCACGGATTTTGACCAAATGACGGAATTCAAGGCTCCGTCAGTTCATTCCGTAATTCAGAAAAATTCCGCAATTCCGTCATTCCCTAAAACACAGTCCGAAGAATTGTGAGAGATGGTATCAGAGGATCTCCCGAAAGTCGAAAACGGGTCATCCTGAGCGCAGCGCCCGGCGGCAAAACGGGCTGGCGCGGAGTCATCACGCGCATGCTCGAGGCGATGGGCTTCATCGTGCGGCTGACAAAGAGTGGCAGTGAAACGCTCGACGTTTTCCTCGACTACCGCCACGAGATTGTCGGCGTGCTTCTGGACTTCACGATGCCGCAACTCGACGGAGCCGCGACGTTCACCGAACTGCGCCGCATCAATCCCGACATCCGGGTTCTGCTCATGAGCGGTCTCGCAGGATTTATCCAAAAGCCTTTCAAGCCCGAAACGCTGCAAACCAAGCTCCAAGCAATCTTTGAGACCAAAGGCATTTAAAAAGCGGACCGTTGGAGGGCGGAGTTTCTACGACGCTGAGAGCGCCCAACGGTCATACTAACTCTGCGGTTTGGAGTCCCCAAACGGGTCGAACCTTTCCCTTGACCCCCCGATACCACCCTCGTAGTTTGCCGTTCTTCAAAACGGGCTGTGGCTCAGCTTGGTAGAGCGCCTGTCTCGGGTGCAGGAGGTCGCGGGTTCGAATCCCGCCAGCCCGACCATTTTGAAGTGTCTGTTACACGAGCGGGATGGCGCGCGATACCTAGTCCGAAGCGGACGCTCGTTTCGGCAGCCAGCCTAAACCTCTCGAATCGTTCTCCGGCGGCGGCTCACCCACGCCAAAGCCCCGGCCAGCACCGCGGCGAGAGCGAGATACTTCCAGCGGGTGAGGCTCTCCGGCGCGAGGACGGTCAGTCCGAGTTGGGCATTCGCCTTCACTTTTTTGAAATGGAAAAGCTGGCCTTCCGTCGGGAAGTCCACGGCCAGCGAGACGCGACCTGTGGGCTGCAACCGCTGCGCCTCGTCGCCGGATGGGGCATCGGACAAACGGTCGATCGCATTCGCAGTGATGCCTCCGGTGCCTGTGACCGCACTGGAAATGGCCAGCGTCCCTCCGTTAATCGTAATGCCGCCGGTGTAGCTGTTCCCACCCGCTAACGTGAAAGGCGCAGGCGGAGGGACGGGCTGGTTCGGCATGGGCGTCGCCCGCGGTTGGGCGACCGGGAGTTGCTGTTTCGCAGTTTGTTCTTCCTGAAAACGGATGTTGTTGCCACGCGCTGTATTGAGGGCGGAAATGCTCTGCTTCTTTTCTTTCATGTCTTCGACGCCGCGGTCCGTCTTCGCCTTCGCCTGATCCAGCCGGCTTTGTTGACCGTTTAAGTCCAGTTGCACCGCCGGCAGTTTCTTCGCAAAATAATCGGCATCCTTGCCTTTGCTTGCGGGCTTTGCCGGCGCAGGAGCGTTTTCGACCCGATTGTTTAGGACCACGTTGTCGTTGAAGTAAAAATTGTTTCCCTTCACGCCATTGGTCGGAACCGGGGTTGCTGCTGGAGGCGCCTGTTGCAGGTAGCCGCCGTTTGCATTCCACGTCTGGCCCTGAGCATTCGTCGTTTGGCCCTGCACGATGAGGGTCTGGCTCTGCGCATTTCCAAATTGGATCGTCCCATTATTCGTGAGTTGGGAAGCTGTTCCTTGAGTGCCTCCGGCCACAAATGTTTGCGCCGTGATGTTGCTGTTATTCTTCGTGATCTCCGCCAATTTCCGCACCTCCTTCCCAAGCTCTTCATTGACCTCCCGCCGCTTGTTCGCCACGTACTCGCCCTGCTGCTCGAGACCTTTTTTCCCGACGGTTTCTTCGGCGGGTGTCGGCTTCGGCGCTTTTCCCCCTTTGCGCTGAACGCCATAGTTATCTCCAAAATTATCGTCGCGATTCTCGCTTTCGATTTCCTTTTTCAAACGATCGATGTTCGCCACCGCATTCCCTCGGCTCATCAGACTCGCAGCCTCGGACCCGGCGATCGAAACCAGGGATTTCAATTCCTGAATCTGGCCGCCGAGTTTCTCCGCCTTGTTCACTTCAGCGAGCACGGGCTCCATATTGCCCGTCGAGCTTTGCAGCTTCCGATCATCCGGCAGCCACACGTTCCAAAACGTCTTCTCCACCGTGATCCCGAGCAACTCCGGATCATCGAGTTCGCGCTTGAATCTCCAACTCATCGCCCGGCCCTGCTTCCGATAGACCAGCTCGACATTGTACGAAAGGTCACCCGGCTTCGTCTTGATCAGCGGCACGAGGACCGCCGACTGGCCGCTCACCTTACCGGCATCGGCGCGCACGTTTTGCCCAGCCACCCGCACGCTCACCAACTGCGCGCCGACGGGCATCTTCACCGGGAGAAATTGCAGCGAGCGATTTTGCAAACGGTAGGTCGCACGATGCCACTCAGTGCCGTCGCGTCGCAGCGCCGTGGTCATCTCGGCCCACGCCACAAACGCCGCGCGCGCCGTCGCTTTCTCCAGTCGCTCAACGCCGATCGTCACCGACCAATTCGTCAACGTGACGAATAACCAGCTTGCCATCAACTATCCCCACTACCTGTCTCTCAAGCCAGGGGAAACTAGCTTGTTGCGGTTACGTTCAGGAACTCGGTATGGCCGGGGAACGGGG
>JBBSDS010000125.1:0-12661 GCA_038240495.1 Chthoniobacterales bacterium
CCTTCTTTGCCCACCACCCGCGACACCCGCGATGCCTCGCGCGAACGCCGTTCGCTCATCCCGACGACTTCATTGAATGCATCGGCGACCTTCCCTCTTACGCCGGTCCAACCATCCGGTAAACGCGTCGTAAAATCACCTTTGCGGAAAGCCAGCATCGCCTCCAAAAGTTCCACTTCCCAAGTCTCCCCGTTTCTTTCAGCGGAAGGCCGCTTCCGCAACGGAATGGCAGTCGATTCGATGGAGGCGGGAGGCGGAGTCTTAGCCATGGCGAAAAAGAACAGTTCTAGGTTTCATCGCAAGCCGCGCTTCATCGGGACGTATCCCGATGAAGGTATCGGAAAGTTTTGGATTTCGTCACATCACAAAAATTTTAGCCGCTCAACACGAGGAACTTATGGCAATCCGAGCGGAATCACCGGCGCGCACGAGCTATTTTTCGATACGTCCAGACGGACAGCGGGAGGCGGTTATGTCAAAAGTCGCTGGAAATTCGGGTGGGTTTTCCGCGGCGGATGATGCTGAGAGCGGTTCAGAGCATTACGCCATCGGAGACCTTCGTCCTCGTTCTCGTCCTCGATTTCCGGCATTCGAGGACGAGGACGATCTCATTGGCGGCGTAGCCATTGATCACGATGCCGCCACTGCGGTCTTCGCGAGGCATCGCAGGACTTCACCGACGCTCCACGCCTGCGCGATACACGCGCGTGGCGTGAAGGGTTCCTCCGCGTCAAAGACTTCGCTAATTGAACCGACGCAGGCGTGGTCGAGGTGTTCGATGAGGCCGGCGAGGAAGCCGCGGGCACCAGCGCGATCGTCGGGATGCACTTTCAACCACGCGTCGATGAAAGGGCCGATCAGCCAGCCCCACACGGTCCCTTGATGATAGGCGGCATCGCGAGCGCGGAGGTCGCCGAAGTAACGGGCTTTGAAATCCGGGTGACTGCGCGAGAGCGAGCGCAGGCCGACCGGGGTGAGAAGCTCGGTCCGCACTTTTTCGATAACGGCGGGCCAGCGAGCTTCGTCGAGGACTGGATGGCGAAGGGCGATCGCGAAGATTTGGTTGGGCCGCAAGGCGGGGTCGTCGCCGTGCTCTCCGTCCACAACATCGAGGAGATGGCCGCGCTCTTCGCACCAAAAGCGAATGTTGAACGATTCGCGCGCGCGCTGCGCGTGCTCGGCGAAGGGCCGCGCGAATTCTTCGCCGCGCTCCTCGCGCAGCCAGTCTGCGAGGAGGCAGAGCGCGTTGTGCCAGAGCGCGTTGATCTCGACGGCTTTTCCGCGGCGCGGCGTGACGACCCAGCCGTCCACTTTCGCGTCCATCCAAGTGAGCTGATAGCCTTCCTCGCCCTGCCGCAACAAGCCGTCGGCGGGATCGACGGCGACGCCGAAGCGGGTGCCGCGCAGATGGTGTTCGGCGATCTCGATGAGTTTCGGGAGGAGCAGTTGCAGCGTGCCGCGGTCTTGCGTCACCTCGAGGTAGCGGTCGAGCGCGTGGAAGAACCAGAGCGTGGCATCGGCGGTGTGATAGAGACCTTCCCGCTGGCCTTCGGGAAATAGATTTGGGATCAGACCGTCGCGGATGGAATGCGCGAAAGTGCGAAGAATCCACGCGGCTTCGTGATGCCGTCCGGTGGTGAGCGTGAGGCCTTCGAGGCTGATCATCGTGTCGCGGCCCCAATCGGTGAACCAGTGGTAGCCCGCAATGACTGTCCGCACTTCGTCGCCCGCGGCCCTCGCCCGTGCGGCGTCCTCGACGCGACCGGCAGGCGTGATGATGAATTGATCCGCGGCGAGAATGAGTTCCGCAGCCGGCCCGGTCTGCACGCTCGGCGCGGCGGCGGCGATGAGGCGCTGCCGTCGCGCGAGGTCCGCCGCGAGCGCGTCGTCGGCGCTGATCGCGAGGATGGACGGCCAATCCTCCGTCGAGGCAACGAGCGTCACCGGGCGATTCGGCCGCAGCTCAACTGCGAACGAACCCGGTCTCCACAGGACGCCCCGCGAGTGGTAGCCGCGCTCCGCTTCGGTCTGATATCCGATCTCCCGAGTGTGCCCGCCCTCGTCGGTGAAGCACGCCTTTTCATCATCGACGAAAAGGCGTAACGGATATGGCAAGGCAGCCGAAGAAATTTCGTAGCGACGCTCGTGGATGAGCAGCGAGTAGCCGCCGCCGAGCGGCTCTCTGATATCGTTTTCGTGCAGGCGAAAATGGACGGACGGGCGCAATTCCAGTCGCGCGCAATCCTGCCCGGAAAGCAGCCGATAGGTGATGTGCAAAGTGTTTTGCCCATGGATGAGCAGCACGCGCTTTTCGATGACGAATCCGCTGGCTTCGTAGGTCCAGATCGGCAGTCCATTCTCCAGACGAAACTCGCGGACGTAATGCTCCTGCGTGTCCGTCTCAATCGCGCGACTCGGCTCCTCGCCGCCGATGAGCAGGCCGCGCCCGTCCGGCAGTCGGAGATGCTCGGCGAGATGATTGAGCATGACCACGCGGCCAAATGGCGCCGGCAGCGCAGCGATGAGCAGGCCGTGGTAGCGCCGCGAAACTGTGCCCGAGATCGTGCCCGAGCCGTAGCCGCCAAGGCCGTTCGTGATGAGCCATTCGCGGCGGAGAATTTCGCGGGCGTGGTCGGCCTGCGCCCGCGCGATGTCGATGCGACGGACGAGCGTCGGACTCATGAAGCAGAGACGGGAGTCAGCAGCACGGCTGACTCCGCAGGGATGTGCCAGTTTTCCTCCGAGTCGATGGGCGGAGTGCCGTATCCGCCGTAACGAGGATCTTCGCTGGACCACGCGAGCGTCCACACACATCCGAGCGGCGGCGCGAGCAGCGGTTCCGGCGCGGGATCGAGGTGAAGGTGCGGCCCCAGATTCACCACGAGCAGGCGATCATCCTGGGTGTGGCCGAAGAAGCGCAGCACGAACGCCGCGCTTCCGAGCACCGCGCCGTCGAACGTGCCGCGCGGTGATTTGCCGAGGAGCGGATCGTCGCGCCGCAGTCGCAGGAGGTCGCGGTGCAACGCGACCGCTTCGGCATGTCGCTCCCATTCCGTCCAGTCGAGTTTGCAGCGTTCAAACGTCTCCACACGTTCCGGATTCGAGAGCAACGCCGTCGCTTCGCGGGACGCGATGCTCGGGAACTGCGTGAGGAATTGCGCCCGACCCACCGCGACGGCTTTGGCCAGCTCTGGATTGTGATCCGCGAAGTAGAGAAAGGGCGTGGAGGCCGCGAACTCCTGGCCTTGGAAAAGCATCGGCGTGTTCGGCCCGAGAAGCAGCAGCGCGGTCAGCGCCCGCCAGCGGCCACCACTCGTCAAGGTGTGCATGCGACGGCCCCAAAGTGAGTTCGCGACTTGATCGTGGTTCTGCAGATAGACGACGAAGTTGGACGGGGCCAGATCGAGGCTCGCGGTGCCGCGCCGTTTTTTCTGCCAGGCGTAGCGCTGCCCTTGAAAAAGATAGCCCCACTTCGCAGCGGAAATGAACTCCTGCGGCTTGCCGCGGTAATCGGTGTAGTAGGCTTCGCGGCGGCCCGTCATCGCGACCACGGCGCTGTGGTGCATATCGTCGTTCCAACCGGCATCGACTCCGTAACCCTGCTGACTCACAGGGCGCATATACCAGGCTTGCTGCTCCTCGTTTTCCGCGACCACATAGGTGCCGCGTCCGCGTGCCGCCTCGCGCACCCGCTGCGTCACGTCCGCGACCAGATGGCGTTCCGACACATCGTGGATCTGCTGGGTGGCATCGAGCCGCAGACCGTCGCAATGAAACTCGTCGATCCAGTAACCCGCATTGGCGATGAAGAGTTCGCGCACCGGACCGCTGAACTCGCCATCGAAATTCAGGGCGTCGCCCCATTCGTTTTTGTAGCGTTCGCTGAAATAGTGCGGCGCGAATTGCTTCACGTAATTCCCATCCGGGCCGAGGTGATTATAGACCACATCGAGGATCACGCCGAGGCCGAGCGCGTGTGCCCGATCGACGAATCGCCGGAAGTCGTCCGGCCCGCCGTAGAGCCGCGTCGGCGCAAAGAGATTTACGCCATCGTAACCCCAGCCGTAGCGGCCGGGAAAATCGGCGACCGGCATCACCTCCAGCAACGTGATGCCGAGTTCGGCGAGATGCGGAAGCTGAGCCAGCGCCGCCGCCCAGGTGCCTTCGCGCGTAAAAGTGCCGATGTGCATTTCGTAAATAACCTGCCCCTCGCGCGCCACGCCGCGCCATTCGCCATCGGTCCAAACGAAGGCGCCCGGATCGACGATGCGCGACGAGCCGTGCGGACCTTGCGGTTGGAAGCGCGAAGCCGTGTCGGGAAACGCGCCGCTGTCGAGCCGGTAGCGGTAGTGCATTTCCACGCGCGCCTCCGCCGCGAAGCCGGACCAGTATCCGCCCGCTTCGGACGTGAGCGCAATCTCCGCGTCGGATTCGAGGTTCTCGTCTTGCGCAAAAATCACCGCCACCTGCTGCGACGCCGGCGCCCACGCGCGAAAATGAACTCCACCCGACGCCTGCACTTCGGCGCCGACGGGCAGGCGCCGCGTGATTTCGGTTTCATCCGTCATGCGAGACAAAGCGGCGAAGTTTTCATGCTACGGCATCGCTCGTGAGAGTCCGGATGGACTTGTGCAGTCGCGTGGCTCTCGCCCGCTTAAAATGAAAACCCGCGCGTGAACTTCGCCAGATCGTCGATGCCGAGCTGCTTCTCGATTGCGGCCACGCGCTCCACCATGACTCCAAAACTGTCGCCGCCGAAAACCTCGTGCTCGCGCTTGTCGAAATCTTCGCGCAACGCCGCGTATTCGTGGGCGCTGACCAGCCGTCGGAACGCCGGGAAAAGGACCGTGTCCTCGCGCGCCTCGTGCGCGTGATACATGTGGACGAAATTCCCGAGCGCATCGGCCAGTTTTCGCCGGTCGTCGCGATCTTTCACTGCTCCCTGCACGGCCATGTGCATGGCCACATCGGTGAGATTCCGCCCGCCGAGATGCTGCTCCAGCAGCACCTGCACGAGATCCTTCATCCGGTTCGCATCGATGAAGCGTGGAAACAAAAAATCCTGCTCGAGCTTTTCGTGATAATCCTCCACGTAAGTCCGGATGATTTTCGCCGCGTCACGAATCGCTTCCGGCGGCACTTCTTCGCCCGTGGTCAAACGGCGGATCGCCTCGTCGTAGATGATCAAAACCCGGTTCAGCACGCCGTGTTCACGCATCAAATCCTCATTGGGCGACACTCTTTCCGGCGTTTCATTTCCCCTTGGTTCCACCGCATTCGCTCCGAGCCCAACTGCGGCAATGACGAGCCCCTGACGCAGGAAACGCCGACGCGTCTGAGAGTAGGAAAATGCATCGTTCATCGCGAACCGGGATTCGGGATCTGAATCGCGAATGCCTTGGGTTGCGGTCGCATTGAACCCGCGATCAGGGAGTCAGCAAATCCGCGGGAGTTGTTCGCCACTGAGGACATCCACGATGCGAGTGCCACCGATGCGGGTTTTCATCAGGACGACCCCTGGCGAATCGGCGGTGACTTCGCCGATAATCGCGGCGTTTTTGCCAAACTCATGTGCGCGCATTCCAGCGAGAACATTGTCCGCAGCGGCGGCGGGGACGATGGCGAGGAGATTGCCTTCGTTCGCGACGTAGAGCGGGTCGAGGCCGAGAATTTCGCACGCACCTTTCACGGCTTCGTCGATCGGGACGCGGGCCTCGTCGAGGTGGATGCCGACACCGGCGCTTTGCGCGATCTCGGTGAGCGCACTCGTCACGCCGCCGCGCGTGGGGTCACGCAATACGTGGACATCGGGACACGCGGCAAGGATCGCTTCGACGAGGCCATTGAGCGGCGCAGAGTCGCTGGCGATTTCGGTCTTAAATTCCAAGCCTTCGCGCACGGGCATGATGGCGATGCCGTGGACGGCGATGGAGCCGCTGATCAGGATCGCGTCGCCCGGTTGCGCGCGCGCGATGGGCACATGATATTTCGCCGCGAGCGGCTCGTATTCCTCGTAACCCATGACGGTGCAAACGTGGCCCGGTCCAAGAAATCCCTGCACGCGATTGAGCGGCGAGTCGAGAATGGCGGAAATCGCCGGGGGCACGAGGACATGCGAGACGAGCACGGAGAAATTTTTCAGCTCCTGCTGCGCGGCTTGGAAGACCGACATCGCATTTGCCGGTGCGGTGGTCTCCAACCGATGGCGAAAAAGACGATGCGTTTTTTCGGATTCGCCCGCGCGATTTTCAGGCAGTCGATCGGCGAATAGACGACGCGGATGTCCGCGCCACGCGATAGCCGCCGGAAAGCACGACTCGGGACTCACCGACTTCACGCGCCACGGCCGCGATCACCTCGGCGAGCGTGTTGTGAAATCTTGCGGCGATCACCCCGACAGGCTCGCCTCGACGAAGGTCCGTGATGATGCTCTCGATCATGGGCTGCCAATCGACAGTCAGCGGCGCGCCGCCCTTGAGGAGGAAGGTGCAGAGATGCGCGACGCGATCGAACGATGCGACCTCTTCGCGAGTGCGCAAAAACTCGCCGCCCCACACGGTGCCATCGAGGCCGAGCCCGGTGCCATCTCACGATACGCCGAGGAACGGCGGTTCGATTTCATTTTCCGACGCGCAGGCTTCGCGCCGCGTTCGTCGCTGTGGCGGATCTCGAAAGTGTCGTAGCCGACGGCGTCAAAAAATGAGAACTCGGCGCTGTGGATGATCGCGCGCGGTGGCTTCGTTTTATCGAAGCGCAGACGGAATTGATCGAGCGTTGCGCGTTCACCTTCGACCTCGATGAAGACGCCCTGCGCGAAATTCAGCACCCACCCGGTGAGGCCCAGTTCCGTCGCGAGGCGATAGACGAATGGGCGAAAGCCGACGCCCTGCACCGCGCCACGCACGACGCCTTTCAAGCGCACAACGGATTTTTGGCTCTCGCCAAGATGCGAAGACGCGAAGGAAGAAGGCGTTCGGTTTTGCTCATCGCTTTGCGTCCCGGCGTCTTGGCGAGAGATCTTCATGGGCTGGCGAGGAAGAGCTTTTCGACGAAGCCGATGTGGTAAACGAGGAACGCGCCGAAGCAGCAGCTCGCGCCGCCGGCGAGACCGCCGAGGGTCCGATGCCAGTTCGCGGAACGCGTTGCGGCGAAGCGGACGGGGAGCGCGATCGCGGCGGTGATGAGCATCATCCCGGCGATCGTGCCCGCGCCGAAAATCAGGAGGTAAGCCAGGGCGCCCGCGGTCGAGTGGATGAGCGGCAGGACGAGGAGCGCGACGGCGGCGGAGCCGGCGAGACCGTGGACGATCCCGATGAGCAGCGGGCGCAAGGCGCGGCTGGCGCGGAAGTTTTCGAGCCAGCGATCGAGCCGCGCATTTTCCTCCGCGTGCCGGCGCTCCGTCTCCGCGGCGTCGCGGAACCATTGGAAAGCGGCGTTGAGATTCATCAGCCCGAGAATGATGAGCATGATGGCGACGGAGAGTTCGAGGCTGAGTCCGAGCTTGGCGGAGACGACGAGTCCAAACGCCACGATCCCGCCGCCGACGACGAGCAGCGTGAGGGTGTGGCCGATGCCCCAGAAGACGCCGGTCCAGGCCGCACCGCGGACGCTGCGCTGCTGGCTGACGATGTTCGTAACGGCGACGACGTGGTCGGCGTCGGTGGCGTGGCGCATGCCGAGGAAGAAACCGAGGAGGAGAACCGAGAGCAGGGTGATCATGCGGTTGCAGGTTCGGGTTTCGGTTCGGCGGGAGCAGAGGCGAGGGCCACTTTGATCGTGCCGTTCTCTTCTTCGACGTGGAAGCCGGCGAGGTCGGGGCAGGCTTCCTCGAGGGCGCTGCGCACGGCGAGTTCGAGGGTGACGGCGGAGGACGGGCACGTCTTGCACGAGCCTTGCAGCCGCAGGCGGTCGAAGTCGTTTTCGAGGCCGAGCAGCTCGACGTTGCCGCCGTGGCTTTCCATGTAAGGGCGCACTTTGTCGAGCGCCTCGCGCAGGCGCGTGGCGAGATCATGCGGGTGCAGGCCGTGGATGAGCAGGAGGCCGCGCACGACGTTGTCGTGCAGCAGAGCGTTGTAGGCTTTTTGCGCGCCGATGCCGGAGCGCTTCACGAGTTCCATCATGCGCGCTATGCCGTCGCCGTAAAAGCCGAGCACGGATTCCATGCACTCTTGCATGAGCGCGCGCGCGGCGGGATTTGGCATGGCGTCGATCTGCGCGACGATCTCCTGGATGCGCCGGCCTTGGCTGTTCATGCTATCGATGGGGTCGCTCACGGTGCCGTTGTGCGTGCTCATGCGGTGGAAAGTTCGGCGTCCGCGCGGTCGGTGTCACGGACGTATTTGATGCTCTTGATCGCGCAGTCGTGGCCGGCGATGGGCTCGGCGGCGCGGCCGCAAGTGGGGCATTCGAGCGTGGGCAGGAAGGCGGCGGATTGCGCGCCCTCCCAGTATTTCGGCGGGCCTTCGTAGTTGCAGTGCGGGCAGAGGACGGCAGCGTCGGAGGTGTCGATTTCCAGCGCGGCGTCTTCCAGCGCGGTGTCCTTGGTGATCGCGCTGAAGCAGAACTTGAGCTGCTCCGCGGCCACGCAGGTCAGCTCGCCGACGAGCATCCGCACTTCCACGATCTTGCGGACGCCGTGCGTTTCCGCAGAGGCGAGCACGGTTTCGACGATGCCCGATGCAATGGAGAATTCATGCATCGGATTCTTCTTTTTCAGACCACAAGCAGAGCGGCGGCGACGTCGTCGATCCCGGCGCCGGTGCGGCAACTGGTTGGGATGACCTGGATGTCGGGCTTAAGCTTGCGCACGTCGGCGGCGAGCGCGTCCACGCTGACTTCCATCGCCGCGGCGAGGTCGGTTTTATTGATCACGACGATCTTTGCGCCGAGAAACATGTGCGGATGTTTGCGCACGCTCCACGGACCTTCGGTGGTGCTGATCACGACGACGCGCGCTTTCGCGCCGAGCGGAAATTCTGCGGGGCAGATGAGGTTGCCGATGTTTTCGAGGAAGAGCAGGCACAGGCCGTCGAGTTTGATTTTCTTCATCGCCTTGCCGACGAGATTCGCGTCGAGGTGGCAGCCGTTGACGGTGGCGAGTAGCACGACCTGAATGCCGGTGCCGGCGACGAGATTTTGATCGTCGCTCGTCGTCGCGTCGCCGTTGAAGACCGCGATGCCAACCTGGTCTTTCAGCTTCTCGACGAGCTTCGCGATGAGCGTCGTTTTTCAGAGCCAATCGCGCCCATGAAGTCGATCGCGGTGATGCCGTGCTGGTCGAGCACCGCGCAATTTTCCACGGCGAGTTTTTCGTTGGCTGCGAGCAGGCTATGCTCGAGTTCGATGTCGTAGATTTCCTCGGGCGAGGCTTCGATCGTGGGGATGGTCAGGGGGGGGTCGTGCGGGGGCGGCGGTGCTCATGGGATGTTGGGTTTTTGAAAGTGGGCGGCGTCATGTGTCGCGTGTCGTGAAACGCAGGAGGGGCTTCGATTTTGTTTGTGAAAAGCGGTGGTTGGCGCAGCGTCCTTCGGTATTTCCTCCACTGATCCATGAAAAACTTTCTCCTGATTGTGGCTACGGCGCTGTGGGTAAGTCTATTTCCGAACATTTCGGTCCATGCTGGCGGCGAAGGTTTTACCGCGATTCTCGACAAGGACCACACGAACGGTTGGAAATATACTGGCGATGGTGAAATGAAGGCGCGGGACGGAGTGGTGTCCACTTCATCACATAAGAACGGCCTGAACGGGATCTATTGGTATCGGGAAAAGTCGTTCGCGGACTTCACGCTGAAGCTCGAATTTAAGATCGACACCGCGACCTCGAATTCCGGGATTTTCGTCCGGCTCCCGGAGCCTGGGAACAGTTACGAAGCGACCGCCAATGGTGCCTACGAGATCGACATTTATGGAGAGAAGACTGGCACCATCGTCTTGCTTCCCGATCACATCCGACCTTCCAAAAACGTGCCTCTTCATCCGCGTGATTGGAATGAATTTGAGATTACCGCGATTGGTCAAAAATATTCCGTAAAGCTCAACGGGCAGACGGTGAATGAGTATATCGGCAACCGTGGCGTCACTGGCTACATCGGCCTGCAGAATTGGAAAGGTGATGGAGATGTCCACTTCCGAAACGTGCTCATCAAGGAGTTTCCAACGACGCCAGGACCGGTTTTGGGAAAGAGTCCCGATGCACCGGAGAAGGCCATGCAGAACCTTATCGAGATCCTTTCCGAGCAAGCGCCTAATGCGCTCGAATGGGCACTGGCGCCCCTCGATCGCACGACGCCTCCCGACATTCGCCAAAATCTCACGATCTTGCGCGAAGACTTGTCGGATGAGGGTGCGAAGAAACCGACGGCCATCGCTGACGCCTACAAGCTCGGGCGTCAGCTTTGCAATGACCTGATCGCCACCCTCAATGAACGCGATCAAGCGCTGGTGCGGGCCGGCTACACCACTGCCCAGGCCAATGCAAACATCGCCGTGACGAACCAGTCTCTGGAAGCGCGGCGGAACTACCAGATGCGCTGGCCCCAATACTTCCGCGAGCGAGATCAGCGGGATGAATTGCGCAAGCAAAAGGATGACGGCGCCGCGCTGGCGAAGCAGCGTCCGGCGCTCGAATGGGCCGCGCGCGGAGCCCAAATCCGCAAGTCTTTGGACGCTCTCTACGCGCAGTTCCGCGAAGCGGCGCGACGATCACCGCCGCCGAAATAGGGCTTCAGTTTCAGTCTCGTCCCGAGGGCGCTTTCAGCACGGTGTTAGCAAGATTCGCCGGCTTCCGTCACACATCCAATGTGAAGCCGATCTTCACCGTCACCTGCCAGTGGGCGACCTTGTTTTCGTCGATCTGGCCACGCACCTCGGCGACTTCGAACCACCGCATATTGCGGATGGTCTTGGAGGCCCGACTCACCGCGTTATTCACTGCATCTTCAATGCCGGTCTCGGAGGAACCGACCAATTCGATCTTTTTGTAAATGTGGTCACTCATAGTGCCTTCATCAAACTCCCGGCGAAGGAGGAGAGCAAGAGCCGGAAATACGACATTGTCGTATCCCTGATCACGGCTGAATCCGTGCCGTTTGCGTTCCGCGAAAGATTCGGGTGCAGAGCGCGAACACAGCCAGGAGCGAGGCAGTCCCGGCGAGGATTAGGAGTCGCGTGAACCACGACGCAGCCGTGGCGGCTTTGGCTTCGAGCCCGATTTGAAGATCGGCCCAATTGTCCACGGCCACGGCGCGGCTGAAAGTAAGCAGGCGGCCTTGCTCCGGGATGCTCGCCTGAATGCCGGCGGGATTTGTGACGGCGGCGTCCTGCTGCTGAATGAGGCGTTCGGCGCAGCGCAGCAGCGCGGCGTTCTCATCGGCGGTGTTGCGGTCGTTGAGTTGTTTCGCTTCCGCCTGACTGTAGTTGGCGTCTTTCGTCCCGGCGCCGGCGCGGAGTTTGCCGGGGATCGCATTTTGTTCGCCGATGACTTGCGAGTTGCGGACGTTGAGGCCGACCACCGCCTGCTGGAGCTTGAGATTGTGAAGCTGCACGCGCGCGTCTTCGTTGAAGGCCTGATCGTGCTGGCTCTGCGTCCAGGCGGACTCGAACGCGCGCCTTGCCTCCTGCGGGTTGCCTTGTTCGAGCGCGCGATTTCCGAGCGCGAGCGCCTGTTCCGCGGCCTTCGTTTTGTCGCGGTTCTGGCTGGCCTCGCTTCGCAGGTAGCTGGTGACGTCCACGGCCGCGGCGCGCTCCACGACTTGTTCCCGCTGCATCTGGAGCGAGCCGGTCCATTTTTTGAGCTGCCATTTTTCGTTGAGAAAAACCTTCCACGTAATGTTCTCGAGCGGCAGGTCGAACTTCGGCGCGAGCAATTGCAGATCGAGTTCCCGCCCCTTCGCCCCGGCGAGTTGGCTGCTGAAAAACAACTCCACGGGGATTGCCGTGTTGCTGCGCGATTGCTGTTCGAGCGGGATCAAAATCTGATCGCCTTCGCGCCACGGCCACACGCCATTCCGGTTCACAAAGGCGAACCAAAACTTCGCATCTTTCGGCAGCGTGAGATGAAGCAGGCGCTTGTCGCCGGGGAGCAATTCGAGCCGCACTTGTGTGAGCATCGTCCCATTGTCGGAGATCACCGAGGTGAAGGTGATGTTGTTCACGCGCGCGGGCAGGAGCTTCGTGGCTTCGTGGCGTTCGAGCTTCATCGGCAATGCGAAAGCGGGTTCGACGAGCCGATAGGCGAAGCTCGCGGAGGACGCGCTTAAATCCTTCTGCAAGCCGCGCGGGATGCTCTGCCATTCGGTCGGTTGCAACGCCGCGGGCGGCGCCTCCACACGCACTTGCAAACGCCCGCCGGTTTGCATGGTGACAAAGCCGCGTTGCAAGTTCACGTCTGCGACCTGCACGCCGCGCAGGCTGATCTCCGCTGCGTTTGCGGGCACCGGTGCCTGGTACGTCGCCTGCAAAAGATACTGTCCGATCACGCGCCGGTGCAGCTTCACTTCCCACGTTTGCAGTCCGTCTTTCTCGGAGTTCGGCACGACGAGAAAATCGGCAACCTGGTCGCCGACGAAGCGCACATTTTCCGCACCCATCGGCAGCGCGACGCGGAACGCTTTCAATCCCGTATTCTCAATCTGAAATTGGAGATTCGTCGCGACCTTCAC
>JBBSDS010000126.1:0-12575 GCA_038240495.1 Chthoniobacterales bacterium
ACGGACCCGGCCATTCAGGGGGAAAGCGACGGGGCGATGTTCTGGAAACTGACGCAGGGCCGCGCACCGATGCCCGCGTTCGCCGGGGTAAGCGAAGAGGAGCGCTGGAGCGTGATCCACTACATTCGAAGTCTCGGCGGGGGCGCGGTCAAGCGCGGGCCGGCGCCGAAACCAAAGCCGGCTGCTTCCGCCCTACCCGCCGCGAAATCACTCGAACCCGACCCGACCGCGCTGGCGCTCATCCCCCAAGCGGAACTGCAAACTGGTCCGGTCAGTCGCGAAGAATATAACGCGCTCCTCCAACGGATGGCTGAACTCGAAAAGCGCTTGGTCGCCGCCGGGGGGCAGAGCGCGGCGCGCGAGGTGGCGGTCGATCAGTCGCTCAGCGAGCTGGCGCAGAAGAGCGAGTCCACCAGCAAGCTCGCTGATTCGACTAAACCCGGCACGACGAAATTCCTGATCGCCGGCTACGGTTTCGCAGGGTTCGAGGATCGGCCAGGCAAGAGCGGGAAATTCAATGCGGGCGTCAATCCGATCCTGCTGTGGAAGCTCAACGACCGGCTGTTTTTCGAGAGTGAATTGGAATTCACGCTTGCTGCGGATGGGACGGACGTCAATCTGGAGTACGCAAACCTTTCCTATCTGCTGAATGACTACATGACGGTGAAGGCGGGTAAATTCCTCGCGCCCTTCGGAACCTTTGCCGATCGCTATCACCCGGCGTGGATCAACAAGCTGCCCGACCACCCTCTCGCGCTCACCGAGGGCGGCATCGCACCGTTTGCACAAACGGGGGTGCAGATCAGTGGCGGCTTCCCGGTCGGGCGGATGAAGCTCAACTACGCGCTCTACGCCGCGAACGGCCCGCAGCTCATCACCGATACGACGGTGCCTGCGGACATCGGACGGTTCGAGTTCGGCAACTTCACGGACACCAACAGCCGCGCTTACGGCGGGCGCATCGGCATCCTCCCGATTCCAGAACTCGAATTCGGCTATTCGTTTCAACAAATTGCCGGCCCCGCCAATGCGCGGTTGCACTCGGTCGATCTGAGCTATGCGCATGAGTTCGATGCGATCAAAGGCATGCTCGACGTGCGCAGCCAGTGGGCGTGGTCGGATGCGGGCCGCTTCCTCGCCGTGTCGGAGGCCGAAGGCGAGACAATCACCTTCGACAACCGCCGCAACGGCGGCTACGTGCAACTCGCCTATCGGCCGACGAAGGCGAAGGGCGATTGGCTGCGCAACGTCGAACTCGTCGGGCGCTGGGAGCGGCTGAATCAGCCAACCGGTCTCACGCTGGCGGGCGATGAGGTGCGATGGACGGTCGGCCTCAACTACTGGCTCGGTCCGAGCACGGTGCTCAAGGCCGGCTACGAATTCATCCGCCGCAACGGCGGCGAATCCGGCAACGTGAATGGGAACGCTCTGCTCTTCCAGGCCGCGATGGGCTTCTGACCGCGCACGCACATGAAAACCACACGCCTTACCATCCCACTCTTCGCCGCAGTACTCGTGCTCGGCCTCGCCGCATGCCAGACGCCGAGAGTCGCATCCACCCCCGAGGCCTCATCGAAGACCACGGTGCCCGTGACAAACGCGCATCCGGAAAAGAGCGGCACGCAGCTTTGGGCGGAAAATTGCATTCGCTGCCATAATCTTCGCCCCCCTGCATCTTACAGCGACGCCGAGTGGGAAGTCGCCATGCATCACATGCGCATCCGCGCCAATCTTACCGCGGAGGAACACAGGAAGATTCTCGAGTTCATCCAGGCGGCGAACTGAACGCGGTGAGCTGCGCGTCCGGATGAAGCTGAAGCACGGCCTCCGGGATGCCGAAATGCGATGCGACAAGCACAATCTTCGCAGCCACATTGCCGCAATTTCATTCGACTGAATGAGAACGAAAGGAACTTGACAATAGTATAGGGGGGTATCGTATATGCCTCCATGGCTCATACGACCCGTGACAAGACAAAGCTGCTCAATCGGATCAGCAGAATCCGCGGCCAGATCAATGGGATCGCTGCGGCGCTGGAGGAGGATCGTGACTGTGGCGACCTGCTCCTCGCGCTCGCTTCGTGTCGTGGAGCCATGAATTCGCTCATGGCGGAGATCATAGAAGGGCATGTCCGGTTTCATGTCCTCGCGCAGAATACCAAACCCGGCTCGGAGCAAGCCGAGGCCGCAGAGGAACTGATCGAGGTTATCAGACGCTATCTAAAGTAACCGCCAACCCGCCCTCACAATGCCCGATTTTCTCCATGCCCTTCAGAGCGGAACGACCAGCCTGTGGCTCTTCATTCCCACCGCCATCCTGCTCGGAGCCCTGCACGGGCTGGAGCCGGGCCACTCGAAGACGATGATGGCCGCGTTCATCATCGCCATTCGCGGCACTGTCGCGCAGGCGGTGCTGCTCGGACTGTCGGCGGCGATTTCACACTCGCTCATCATTTGGGTGCTCGCGGCGCTCGCCCTCCACTTCGGCAGCCAATGGAATGCGGAGAGCGTCGAGCCGTATCTGCAAATCGGCTCGGCGGTCTTCATCCTCGCGCTGGCGGCGTGGATGTTTTTCCGCACGCGCCGCGAACTGCGCGAGGCGCACGGGCACGGGCATTCGCACGACGCCGGACACTCGCACCACTCCCACGCCCACGCGGAGAGCGGGCATGGCCACACTCACGACGACCACAACCACGGCCCCGGCGGCCATCACCACGCGCACGACGAGCGCATCCTCGTGCCGTCCGGCCACGGCGACGCGGAGCTTTCCATTTTTGAAAAGGACACACCGCCGGTTTTTCGCCTTGCCTTCCCCGGAGGGACGAAAGACACGCCCGGCGATTTCACGCTTGAGACGGTGCGCGGCGACGGCACGCGGCAGACCTTCGCGTTCGCGGCGAAGGACGGCTTCCACGAATCCACGACGGACATTCCCGAGCCGCACGAGTTCGATGCGCTGCTCACGTTCACCCACGGCGGGCACGAGCACACGGCGCGCGTGCAGTTCCGCGAGGGCGAGGCCCCGCGCGTCGCGAACAAGGCCGGCGAATATCAGGACGCCCACGAGCGCGCGCACGCACAGGAGATCGAGCAGCGCTTCGCCGGCCGCACCGTCACCACGCCGCAGATCGTCATGTTCGGCGTCACCGGCGGGCTGATGCCATGCCCTGCGGCATTCAGCGTCCTGCTCGTCTGCCTGCAACTCAAACGCATCGCGCTGGGTGCCGTGCTGGTCGCGTCGTTCAGCTTCGGCCTCGCTCTGACGATGGTCATCGTCGGCGTCTTTGCCGCGTTGAGCGTGCGTCACGCGGAGAAGCGTTTCCGCGGCTTTGGCGAAGCGATGCGCCGCGCGCCCTACGTCTCGTGCGTGCTGCTCATCATCCTCGCCACCTATATGGCCTGGCATGGCTGGCGCGTCCTCTCCGCGCGTGGTTGAGCCGCCTCCGCCAAACGGCCTCCGAATGCGACCGGCACTTTGTTCTGCCTTCCCGAACAGTCTTGCCAAACTCGCCCACTTGAACGATTAGCCCCACCTCATGCGCCACGTCCGCATCGTCACCGCTCTCATTCTCGCGCTCCTGTGGGTGCCGAGTGTGGGGCATTGCCTGCTGGCGGCGACGTTCCCGAAGGTCTTCGGGCCTTGCTGCGAATGCGACCGGGATACGACGGACGGGAAAAAAGCTCCGTCGTATAATGAAACGTGCAATCAATGCGTGACATTGGAAAACGGCGTGAACCTATCGGCGCTTGCGCCGGTGGCAGTGCCGGTGTCGGCATTTTGGGAAGATGATGCGCTCGCCCGGTGGTTGGGGCGCTCGATTGAATTGGCGACAGTGGAAGTCGCCGAGGTGCCCGAATCGGTGCCGGTGTGGAGTCCGCCTCCGACGCGGACGGTGACGCTGACCAAGGCCCAGCCGGTGCGCGGGCCTTCGCTCGCAGCTTAAAGGCCAAGCCCTCTCGGGTCTGGCTTCCCCGCTCTTTGCGGCGCGCTTTCGCGTACCCGCATCACGTCGTTTTTCCACATCGCCCCACTCCATCCATGCACATTTCAAAACTCATCATCTTCACCGCACTGACCGTGTGGCCTTTCGCCGCGCCAGCGGCGGAGAAAAAGAAACCCGCGCCCGTTGCCGAAACCAGCAGCGGACGCCTCACGCTCGCCGACGCACTTGCACGCGCGCTCAGGCGGAGCCCGGACCTCGCCGCGTTCGCCTACGACGAGCGCGCTGCCGAGGCTCGCGTGCTGCAAGCGGGCATCAGACCCAACCCGGAAGCGGGGCTCATTATCGAGAACGTCGGGGGAACTCGCGGGCGCGGCCCCGTTGCCGATACCGAGGCGACGCTCGAACTCAGCCAGCCCATCGAACTCGGCGGCAAGCGCATCGCGCGCATCCGCGAGGCGGAGGCGGGCCGGGCGCTGGTGCATTACGATTACGAGGCGAAGCGGCTGGAAGTGCTGCGCGCAGTCGCGACGGATTTCGTCGCGGTGCTCGGCGCGCAGCGGCGGGTGGAGTTGCAGCGGGAAATCGTGGCGCTCGCCGAAAGTCTCGGGCCGGAAATTGCAAACCGGCTCAAGATTGGCAAAGCCTCGCTCGCCGAGCATACGCGCAACGAAGTCGCCACCGCCACCGCACGGCTCGGGCTGGCAACGGCAGTCCGCGAACTCAGCAATGCCCGCCGCCAGCTTGCGGGACGCTGGGGTGCAAAGGGCGCGGACTTTGACTCCGTGATCGGCAATCTCGAAGCTCACCCGAAGCCCGCGTCTGCCGGCGAATACCTCGGCAGGCTGGGCGCGCACCCGTCCGTCGCCCGCTGGGATGCGGAGACGGCGAAGCGGCGCGCGACCGTGATGAAAGAGCAGGCGAACAGCAGGGGCGACGTGACCGTGGGCGTCGGCACGCGATGGCTCAACGGGCCGGATGAAGCGGCACTCGTCGGCAGGGTGTCCATTCCGCTTCCGCTTCGGATCAGGAACGAGGGAACCATTCGCGAGGCTCAGGCGATGGAGGCGAAGGCCGTTGCCGAGCGCAGGGCGGCGGAACTCCTGCTCGGCACGGAAATCCGCGAAGCCTACGGCAAGCTCGTCATCGCGCAAAACACCGCGCAGATGCTCGATGACACGGTGCTCACGGGCGCGCAGCGCACGGTGGAGGCGGTGAACGCGGGCTTTGTCACGGGGAAATTCAGCTACCTCGAAGTCCTCGAAGCGCGGCGCACGCTGAACGACGCGCACATCCAGCATCTCGAAGCGCTCGTGGGATACCACAAGGCCGCCGTCGAACTCGACGCGCTCACCGGCGGGCAAGGCCGCCTTCGCACCGATGCCGCGCCGGCAGGAACCGCGCAGAAGAAAAACCGACCCACACTTTTCAACCATGAATAAACAACTCATCCTCATCCCGCTCATCCTCGCCGCCGCCGCCTTTGGCGGATGGAAGATGCTCCACACCAAACCGCCCGCGCCGAAAGGCGAGGCGGCTGAAAAAATGAAAGGCGAGGAAGGCGAGGAGCATGAAGCGCCCAAGGTGAAGCTCACGCCCGCAGCGCGGAAAAACGCGGCCTTGAAAATCGAGGAGGCCGGGCCGGCGAAAGTGAAAACCCTGCTCCCGCTCTACGGCAAGCTGGTCGCGAACGAGGAGGCGCTGGCGCATGTGCAGCCACGCTTCCCCGGCGTGGCAAAAGAAGTCCGCAAGCGGCTCGGCGACCGGGTGGAAAAGGGCGAGGTGCTCGCCGTCGTGGAGAGCAACGATTCCCTGCGGACCTATGACATCAAAAGCGAAATCGCGGGCACGGTCATCAGCCGGAAAATTTCGCTGGGGGCTTTCGTGAAAAATGAAGACACCATCTTCACGATTGCCGACCTCAGCACGGTCTGGGTGGACCTGAGCGTCTTTCGGCAGGACTTCGAGCGGCTGCAAATCGGGCAGGAGGCGGCGATTCATCCGGGCAGCCAGTCCGAAGTGATCGAAGGCAAAATCGCCTACATCTCACCGTTCGGCGCGGAGGGCACGCAGACGATGCTCGCGCGCTGTGTCCTGCCAAATCCGAAAGGCCGCCTGCGTCCCGGCCTTTTCGTCACGGCCGAAGTCGCCACCGGCGAAACCGACGCGCCGGTGACGGTGAAGCTCACGGCGCTTCAGACGTGGAAGGACAAGCCGGTTGTCTTCGTCGAGGACGGCGACGCCTTCGCCGCGCGCGAAGTGGAACTCGGCGTGCGCGACAGCGAGAGCGTGGAAATCCTCAGCGGCCTGCTGCCGGGCGACAAATACGTTTCGGAGAACAGCTTCATTCTGAAGGCCGAACTTGGGAAGGGCGAAGCCGCCGACAACGACTGACCGGAACGCTGCCATGCTCAACAAACTCCTCGATTTCTCCATCAAGCACCGGTTCCTCGTCGTGCTCGCCGCGCTCGCCGTGGCCGGCCTCGGCGTGTGGAATTTCAACCGTCTGCCGATTGATGCCGTGCCGGACATCACGAACGTGCAGGTGCAAATCAACACCGCCGCGGCGGGCTACTCGCCGCTCGAAGCCGAGCAGCGCATCACCCTCCCGATCGAGACGGCGATGGCCGGCATCCCGAATCTCGACTACACGCGCTCCCTCTCGCGCTACGGGCTTTCGCAGGTCACCGTCGTGTTCAAGGACGGCACGGACATCTACTGGGGACGCCAGCAAATCGCGGAACGTCTGGGACAGGTGAAGGATCAACTGCCGTCCGGTGTGAAGGTGCAGATGGGGCCGATCGCCACGGGCCTCGGCGAAATCTACATGTGGACGGTGGACGCAAAGCCGGGCGCGAAAAAGGCGGACGGCTCACCCTACACGCCGGCCGACCTGCGCGAGTTGCAGGACTGGGTCATCAAACCGCAGCTCCGCAACGTCCCCGGTGTCGTCGAGGTGAACACCATCGGCGGCTTCGAGAAGCAGTATCACATCACGCCGCACCCGGCGAAGCTGGTGGCCTACGGCTTTGGTTTCCGCGATCTCGTCGAAGCGCTGGAGCGCAACAATGCGAACGTCGGCGCGGGCTACATCGAGCGCAACGGCGAGCAGTATCTCATCCGCGCGCCCGGCCAGGTGCTGACCATGTCCGACGTGGAGAACATCGTCGTCGGCACCCGCGAGGGAGTTCCGGTCCGCATCCGTGAAATCGCCGAGGTCGCGCCCGGCGAAGAACTCCGCACCGGCGCGGCCACGCACAACGGCGAGGAAACCGTGCTCGGCACGACCTTCATGCTCATCGGGGAAAACTCCCGCACCGTCTCGCAGCGCGTCGCGGAGCGGATGAAGGAAGTGAACCGGACACTGCCCGCGGGCGTCGTCGCGAGCACAGTCTATAACCGCACCGTGCTCGTGGATGCGGCCATCGCCACGGTAGAGCGGAATCTCGTCGAAGGCGCAGCCCTCGTCATCGTCATCCTCTTTCTCCTGCTCGGCAATATCCGCGCCGCGCTCATCGCCGCCGCGATCATCCCGCTCTCGATGCTCTTCACCATCACCGGGATGGTGCAGAACAAAATCAGCGGCAACCTCATGTCGCTCGGCGCTCTCGACTTTGGCATCATCGTGGATGGCGCGGTCATCATCGTGGAAAACTGCATCCGCTGCCTCGCCGAGGCGCAGCATCACCACAAGAGGCTGCTCACGCCGCGCGAGCGTTTCCGCGTCGTCTTCGAGGCGACGAAGGAAGTCATCACGCCGAGCATCTTCGGCTCCATCATCATCATGGTCGTGTATCTGCCGATCCTCACGCTCACGGGCGTCGAGGGGAAGATGTTCGTGCCGATGGCGCTCACCGTCCTCATCGCGCTCGGCGGCGCGATGATTTTCTCGCTGACCTTTGTGCCCGCGAGCATCGCCCTGTTTCTCGGCGGCAAGGTCAGCGAGAAAGAAAATATTCTCATCCGCGCCGCGAAGGCGCTCTACACGCCATTGCTGAACTTCTCCCTCGCCAACCGCGCCACGATGGTCGCGGTCGCGGTGGCGCTCGTGGCGCTGTGCGGCATCGTGGCCTCGCGCATGGGCAGCGAATTCATCCCGTCCCTCGACGAGGGCGACATTGCACTTCAGGGACTGCGGATGCCTGGCACCGGGCTCGCCCAATCCATCGCCATGCAAAAGCGGCTCGAAAAGCGCGTGCTCGAATTCCCCGAAGTGAAGGAATTTTTCGCGCGCATCGGCACGGCGGAAGTCGCCAGCGACCCGATGCCGCCGAGCATTTCCGACGGCTACGTGATGCTCAAGCCGCGCGAGCAATGGCCCGACCCGGCCAAACCCAAGGCAAAGCTCGTGGAGGAAATCGAGAAGGCCGTCGCCGATTTGCCGGGCAACAACTACGAGTTTTCCCAGCCCATTCAGATGCGCGTGAACGAGCTGATTTCCGGCGTCCGCAGCGACATCGGCGTGAAGATTTTCGGCGACAATATGGACACCCTGCTGCGGACCGGCGACGACATCGCGCGCGTGCTCCGCAAGGTGCGCGGGGCGGAGGATGTGAAAGTCGAGCAAGTCGGCGGTCTGCCCATGCTCACCATTCACCTCAAGCGCGAGGCGATGGCGCGCTTCGGCCTCAGCGTGCGCGAGGTGCAGGAGGTCGTCGAAGCGGCCATCGGCGGCGTCGAAGCGGGCAATATCTTCGAAGGCGACCGCCGCTTTCCTCTCGTGGTGCGGATGCCGGAAAACCTCCGCACCGATTTCGATGCGCTGCGGCGCATTCCCGTCAAGCTGCCGGAATCCGACACGAAGCGGAATGGAGAATACACGGCTGTCGCGCTCACTCCGGGCGGCCCGCAATTCATCCCGCTGAGTGAAGTCGCTGACTTCGAGGAAAAGCCCGGCCCGAACCAAATCAGCCGCGAGAACGGCAAGCGCCGCATCGTCGTGACGTGCAACGTGCGCGGACGCGATCTCGGCGGCTTCGTGGGCGAGGCGCAGGAAAAGATCGCCGCGAGCGTGACTACGCTGCCCGGCTACTGGCTCGCGTGGGGCGGACAGTTCGAGCAATTGCAAAGCGCCACGAAGCGCCTGCAAATCGTCGTCCCCGTCGCGCTGCTGCTCATCTTCATCCTGCTCTTCATGGCCTTCGGCACCGTGAAGGATTCGCTCCTCATCTTCACCGGCGTCCCGCTCGCGCTCACCGGCGGCATCGTCGCGCTGTGGCTCCGCGACATCGCGCTCTCGATCAGCGCGGGCGTCGGCTTCATCGCCCTGAGCGGCGTCGCCGTGCTGAACGGCATCGTCATGGTGAGCTTCATCAACCAGCTCCGCAAAGCCGGCAAGCCGCTCGACAAGGCAGTGCGCGAAGGCGCGCTCACCCGGCTCCGTCCGGTGCTGATGACCGCGCTCGTGGCCGCGCTCGGCTTCGTCCCGATGGCCCTCGCACATGGCCGCGGTGCGGAAGTGCAGAAGCCGCTCGCGACCGTCGTCATCGGCGGAATCATCAGCTCCACCCTGCTCACGCTGCTCGTGCTGCCCGCGCTCTACCGGATGTTCCACCGGCCCGGCGACATGAAGCCCGACGACTTCCACGAAGGCCACGAGCACCCGCCCGGCGAACCGTGCAAGGAACCGCAGCCCACGCACTGACCATTCACCCCGCAAGCAAAACCAACAAAACCAAACCACATGAAAGCAACCCGCATCCTCATCACCACCATCGTCACCGCGCTCGCATTCCCGGCCTTTGCCGCCGAGAAAAAGGAGCCGTCGCACGCCGAAACCGGAGTCAAAATCCCCGACACCGCCGCCGCGCTGTGGACGGAGATTGAAGCGAAATACAAAATCCTAGCCGACCTCGTTGCCGCGAAAAAAGGCGAGACCATCGTCGAAGCCGCCGAGACCGTGGAGGCGCTCGTCAATGCCATCCCAAGCAAATATGCCGACCTCGCCGCCGACAAAAAGAAGCGCGTCGAAGGCATGGCAAAAAACGTCGCCCGCGTGCTCGATGAACTCCACGACGCGGCGAAGGAAGGCCATTGGGATGTCGCCGCAAAGAAGCTCCCGCAAGTCGAGGCCGCGGTGAAAATCATCAAAGGCCAGGTCGCCAAGTAGCCGCGTCTCAATCCCGCCGACGAAACGAACAACCTCATGGCCCACGAACATGAAAACGATTGCTGCGAGCACGGGCACGCCGAAGCGCCGAAGAACATCGCGCTGAATCCCGATGCCGCAGGCAATGTCGAGACGACGCTGCGCATCGCGGGCATGGACTGCGCGGATGAAGTCGAGGCGCTGGAACGGGTGTTTCGTCCGCTCAAAGGAGTGCGCGAAGTGCGCGTGAATCTCGTGGGTGGAAAAGTCACGCTGCTTCACGACGAGAGCGTGACGCCGGAGCAGCTCATCGGCGCAGTCGCGACGACCGGGATGAAAGCTGCGCGCGACGGGGCGGGCGCGGACGCCGACGTGGAAGGCGCGAAGCGGATGCGGCAGATCTCCGTGGCGGTGTCCGGCGCATTTACGGGCCTCGGCCTGCTCGCTCAGTGGTTGAAGTTTTCGCCCGTGGTTGCGGACATTGCGTTCGCGGTTGCCATCGTCGCGGGCGGATGGTTCGTCGTGCCGAAGGCGTGGCGGGCCGTGCGACGCCTCGCGCTCGACATGAACGTGCTGATGACCGTTGCCGTGGCGGGTGCGCTCGCGATTCACCAATGGTCGGAAGGCGCGGCGGTCACCTTCCTGTTTGCGCTCTCGGAATTGCTCGAAGCCTTCAGCCTCGCGCGGGCGCGCAAGGCCGTGCAGGCGCTCATGCAGCTCACGCCGGAAACGGCGCTGCTCAAGGACGGCGCGGAGTTTCGCGAAGTGCCCGTCGAGCAAGTGGCGGTCGGCGGAATCATCGCGGTGAAATCCGGCTCGCGCATCCCGCTCGATGGCGAAGTGACAAACGGCGAATCCGCGGTGAACCAGGCGCCGATCACCGGCGAATCCATGCCCGTCGAGAAGAAGCCGGGCGATGCTGTCTTTGCCGGGACGATCAACGGCGGAGGAGCGCTCGAAATCCGCACGACCAAGGGCTACGCGGACACGACAATCGCGAAGATTATCCATCTCGTTGAGGAGGCGCAGTCGCAGAAAGCGCCTTCGCAGCGGTTCGTGGATGTCTTCGCGCGCTACTACACGCCGTCCGTGATGATCGTCGCGCTGCTCGTCATGCTCGCGCCGCCGCTGCTTTTCGGCGGCGCGTGGCTCGTGTGGTTTTATCGTGGCCTCGTTCTGCTCGTCATCGCTTGCCCGTGCGCGCTTGTCATTTCCACACCGGTCTCCGTCGTCTCCGGCCTCACCGCGATGGCGCGGCGCGGCGTGCTCATCAAAGGCGGCGCGGTGCTCGAAGCTGTCGGCAAACTCCGTGCGCTCGCCGTGGATAAGACCGGCACAATCACCGAGGGAAAACCGCGCGTGACGAAAGTCATCGCCCTGAACTCGAAGACGGAAGCGGACATCCTGCGCATCGCCGCCGCGATTGACACG
The DNA here is from genome assembly GCA_038240495.1 of Chthoniobacterales bacterium. Lineage (GTDB taxonomy): Bacteria > Verrucomicrobiota > Verrucomicrobiia > Chthoniobacterales > Chthoniobacteraceae > Chthoniobacter. The sequence goes on from JBBSDS010000126.1 coordinate 11,464, forward strand.
CACTCCGAGCATCCGCTGGCGCAGGCAGTCGTGGCGTATGCCAACGAAAAGAAAGTCGAGTTTCCGCGCGGCGAAAACTATCAGGCGCAGAGCGGACGCGGGGCCGAGGCGGTCATTGACGGGCATCCTTACTTCGTCGGCAATCATCGCTTCACACACGAGCTGGCGGTGTGTTCTCCCGACATCGAAAAGCAGCTCGCCGAAATTGAAGCCGACGCGCAATCCGTCGTGGTCGTCGGCCACAAGCCGCACGCGGACTGCAAGGGCGAAGTGCTCGGCATCCTCGCCGTCGGCGACGCGATCCGCGCGAACGCCGCCGAAGCCATCGCCGCGCTGCACCGCGCCGGCATCGAAAAGATCGTGATGCTGAGCGGCGACAACCAGCGCACCGCCAGCGCCATCGCAAAAAAGGCCGGCATAGACAAAGCGTACGGCGACTTGCTCCCCGACCAAAAAATCGAGCGCGTGAAAGCGATGCTCGCCGAGTCGCGCTACGTCGGGATGATTGGTGACGGCGTGAACGACGCCCCCGCCATGGCCGCAGCCAGTGTCGGCATCGCGATGGGCTGCGCTGGCACCGACACCGCCATCGAAACAGCCGACATGGCGCTGATGCAAGACGACCTCAGCAAAGTCGCCGAAGCCATCACCCTCGGACGCCGCACCGTCCGCATCATCCAATTCAACATCGCCTTCGCCCTCGCGCTCAAAGCGGTCTTCCTTATCCTCGCCATGCTCGGTCACGCCAGCCTCTGGCTCGCCATCCTCGCCGACACCGGCGCGACGCTCCTCGTCATCGCCAATGCGCTGCGCCTCCTGCGCTCTCCAAACGCGCGGCAGTGACCGGTGAATTTGGAAAACTCCCACCCAAAACAGCAGCCACCGAGAAAACGAAGGCGTCCTTCCCCTCCTTCATCATCACGGCCCGGAGTTTCGCCATCCGCCCACTGAACCAGGCACGCGTTCACGCCGCATCAAAGGTTTCCTGCTTATCCGGTTGCGTGACAAAGGCATCTCAGGAAGGCAGGAAAGCAGGAAAAGTGAGCGGCCAGCCCGGTGAATTCCTGCCTTCCTGCCTTCCTCAGAGCCTCCTTCCGCTGTTGTGTCATGCA
>JBBSDS010000127.1:0-12557 GCA_038240495.1 Chthoniobacterales bacterium
AGCCATTCGGCAAACGCGGCGGCGGTCCCGGCGAGGCGCAGCGCGGGGCTGGCTTGTTCGAGCGGCGGAGCTTCGCGGGTGAAGGGCACGGCCCACTCGTGCTCGCGATAGTCGGAAGTGCCGGGCACTTTGAAACGCACGCGCACCGTGGCGAGATCGCCTTCGCCGCGCGGATTTACTTCCACGACGTAAAGCGCGTTGCCGGATTCCGCCGCGCCGATCTCGGCGGCATCGACCGTGTTGTCGCGGAACTGCTCCTTCTTGAGCTGATGCTTCGCGTAGCCGATTTGCCGATATGCGGTGACGCGGCGCGGGTTGAACTCGACCTGCACTTTCACATCCGACGCCGCCACATGCAGTGCGCCGGCCAGTTGCGCAGCGAATTCCGTCGCGGCTTCCTCGGGCGTGTTGATGAAGCCGTAGCGGCCATCGCCATTGCGCGAGAGTTGTTCGAGCAGGTCGTCGTTCAAGCCTTCCCAGCCGATGCCGAAGCAATCGAGCGCGACGCCCTGCTTGCGAAACGTCTCGACCTTTTGCTTGAGCGCGTCGGGCTTCACATCGCCGAGATTCGCCGCGCCGTCGGTGAGCAGGACGACGCGATTGATGCTGCCGACCTGGTAATGGCGGAGCGCCGTCGCGTAGCCGAGATCCAGCGCGGCGTCGATGTTTGTGCCGCCCTGCGGCGTGATCTCGCTGCAACGCGCGGTGACTTCGCCGGCTTTGTTGCCAGCCACGCCATCCGCCCAGAGCCGCGGCGTGCGGGCGAAAGTGACGACGCTGAGCTTGTCCTGCGGCTGCAATTGCGCGGAAAGCACGCGCAGCGCTTCACGGACGATGCGCACGCGATCGGCGCGTTCCATCGAGCCGGAGTTGTCGAGGAGCAGCACGATATTCAGCGGGTGTCCGGGTTGGCGGCCGGCAGCGGCGGTCTTCACCGAGCACCGCAGCAGATCGCGATTCTGCGCGAACGGGTAGCGCGCCCGCTCCGTGGTGCAGGCCAGCGGCGCGTCGCCGGCGGGCTCGGGATCGCGATAGTCGAAGGCATTGACGAACTCTTCGCTGCGCACGCCAGCCGGCTCCGGCATCTGCCCTTGCTCGAGGCTGGCCGCCGCGAGCTTGAACGACACGTCGCTGACATTGAGCGAGAAGGTCGAAAAGGCATTGGCGCTCGTCTGGACTTCGGGCTGCGGAATCGCCGCGGAGGCAGCGGGCTTTTTCGCGACAACCTCTTCCTTGACCTCCACCTTGTTTGCTTCTTTCGCGAGCGTCAGGTTTTCCAAAACCTTTCTCGCCTGGATGTATTTGTTCTTCGCGTCGATGTACTCGGAAATTCGCGTCTTCTCCGTGATCTCAGCCTCCTGAGACTCCGCGGCTTTTTTCTCGATGACACTCAGCTTGTCCTTTTCGTAGCGGAGCTTATTCGCTTGGGCGTTCTTGATGCTCGTAAGCTGATCGTCGAGAATCTTGCGGTAGGCATCCTTCGAGGTATGGAGAGCCTTCAACCGAGGATCGTTCACTTTGAGCCCAGAGTTCAGCAATCGCGCTTCCTCAGCCATCGCATCTTGATAAAGAGGCAGGGTTTTCAAGACAGTCGGATCGTCAGTGTTTAGCGTCCGCAGAGCCGGTATCAGATCGTCGGGCCGCAGCCCCTTGATAAGTTCAAGCTGGCGTTCCAATTCGACGACGCGGATCTCCTGCTCGTTCATTTGTCGCTGATTGAAAGCCATTGGCTGCGCCGCGTGTCCGATGTTGGAGCCTTCCTTGTCGGGATCAGGATCGATGACTCCATCTCGCGCGCGAATCGCCATCGCGCGACTTGCGGTTTCCTCGACAATCTTTCGCTGTTTCTTGAGTTCATCCGTGTCCAGTTTCGCCATTTCCGGCGCAGGCTTCGCACGCCGCACGAGCTGATCCGTTTTTTCCGACAACTCCTTCGACACCTCTTTCAGTTTCTGCTCACCACTCACGGGTTCGGCCGGGCGCACTACTTTGTCCCTCGAGCGGTCATTGCCCGCCACGCTCTGCGGAATGGCCGGCGCCGGCGGTTCTTGCAAAATCCCTGCGAACGACGCTGATTTGTTCGCGGGAGAAAGCTCCAGAATCGGCACGCCGTAGTCAATGCGCACTTGCTCAGGCTTCGATTCTTTTTCCAATTCGAACGGCGCCTCGCGGGTTTCAAACGCGGTCGGTGTCGTCGGGGTCATCGGAGACGGCGCGGCGGCTTCCACTCCGGCGTTGTTTTTGAACCAGCGGAATTCGTTCTGGTTTGCGAACCCGTCGTGATCTTTGTCCGCGGCGAGCGAACCCGTTCCGGTGTCGAAGGATTTTTCCTCTTTGTTGAGCGCAAGCGTGCCGCCCGTTGCCCTAATCTCCGTTCCGCCCGTGCCGGTGAACGCGATCCCGTTGGTGACTGCCGTGCTCCCGTTGGCGATTGTCAATGTTCCGGCGTTGATCGTCGTCGCACCGGTGGAGGTGTTGCTGCTGTTCAGCACCACGCCGGGCAGCGATTCCGCCGTACCGGTGCGACCGAAGAGCCTCCCGAGGACTGGGATGTCACCGAGCGCCGTCACCCTCGAATCATCGGATTTGGCAGTGCCGTTCTTGACAAGGCCGTCGGCCCCGAAATCCGCTTTCCCAGCCATCGGCGTCGCCGAAATATTCACTCGCGACGTCTCGTCGTCGGCCCAGAAAGCCACTCTTCCAATGATCGGGGAAGCAGGTTGGGCCGACGCGGGAGAATCCGATTTGGATTGGATACCGAGCTGCCCGCCGTTCAAGTCGAGTGTCCAGTCTCCGGTTCGCTTTTCTTTTTCCGAGACATCTCCTCTTCTTGCGGTTCCTGCCGACGGCTCGATCACACCTGCAAATGTATGTTGTCCGGAAAGACCGCCACCGCCCGCTCCGCCTCCGAACGGTTCAGGTGCGCGGGCGAGAGTCGAAGTGCCTAAGCCTACATTGACGCCGTTATTTCCAGCCAGTTGAGTCGTCGTGCCGCTGACGGTCGAGAACGTGGTCGAGGAGGCGTCGCTCGGAGCCGAGGGAGCGGATTCCGTAATGGTGGGAAGGATGGTCAGCGTGCCGGCTCCAGATTTGATCAGCGCGAGGGGCGCGGTGGGCTGTGGGTAAGATGCATATCCGTCCGACATATTTTGCATGTTGGCCCCAGATGACCTGGGTGCATCGACACGTCCGTTACTGGTCGGCGCGGCTTCCTCGGTTCCTTCTCGCCACATCCGAATCATGCCTGGCTGAGAACTCCACTGTTCCACTTTCGCCTCCGAACCCGCCAGCCTCACCTGCGAACTCACCAGGCCACCGCTCTCGGCCGAAAAATCTGTCGGTGCGACGCGTCTGGCGTGGTCCTTGTTGATACCAATGGCGGGAAACATGAGACCTCCAATCAGCGCGATGAGCGCTGCCGCCACCCCCAGCGGCACGACCCACGACCAATCGCGCCGCGGTCGAGCCACGGCAATGGGTGCCGCGATGATCCTAAAATGCGCCAGCAGACGCGCGCGGCGTTCGCTCGAAAGCTTCGCCAGCTCAGGCGCCGCGGGCTGTTCGGGAAGGGCAGTGGCCGCGCGCAGCAACTCGACCGCATGCCGAAGCCGGGCATGCAGAGCGGCTAGTTCGGCATCTCCGGCGATCTGGGCTTCCAAAGCCATCGCTTCCTCGGGCGACAATTCACCCATGAGCAGCGCGGTCAGGCGCATTTCGAGTTCTTGTCGTGGTGTCAGTGGTGCGTCCGGATTCATAGAGAACCTCCAGTGATTTGCGGGAATTTTTTCGCGCTCATCGGGCGACCTCCGTCTTCTCCAACTCCACCGCCATCGCCTTCAGCGCGTGGTGCAGGAGATAGCCGACGTGCCCGACCGTCAGCGCCATGCGCTCGCTGATTTCCTTGTAGGAAAGATCTTCGTTGAACCGCAGCCGGATGACTTCGCGGCTGCGTTTGTCGAGCGTTTCGAGGACGAGCCGCACGAGCCCGATTATTTCCCAACGAGCGATCTGCTCATCCGGCAGGAGCTGCGAGTCGGCAGGTTCGTTCGCGGGAGTGGCGTCGTCCTTCGCTGGCGCATCCAGGCTCACGATTTTGTTCGCGCGCCGCTGATGATCCACGGCGAGATTGTGGACCGTGCGGTAGAGCCACGGCTGCGGCGCCGCGATCTCCCGAAACCGAGTGTGAAGTTTCATAAAAGCATCCTGCACGACGTCCTCGGCGAGGCTGAAATCGCCGAGCAACCGCCGCGCATAAACCAGCAAGGGCGACTCGAGCGCGGCGAAGACCGGCTCGATCGTTTCCCACGCCGGCGAAGGCATGGCGCTTTCGTCCGAGCGGGTTACGGCCATCGTGAGCAGGTCGGCGGGGGCATCGAGTGTCTCGGGTGGGAGGCGAGTCGGGGACGACATCGTTGTCGCATAAGACGAAGGACGCGAGGGTTTGTTAGAGCGGGGCAGTTTTGCCCAGAGCCGCCGGGAATTGGACGTTTCTTCAGCTCGGGCGGCTGTTCGGCTATATTGTGGGATCGTTTTTACGAAACCACAATTAGTGGTGGTTTTTGCCTTGACTACGCTGCTTTCTCTACGAAAAATGCACAGCGGAAAATCGCGGACCGTCCCTCCAAAAATCATTGCCCATGAAAACCGAGATCTCGAAATTCTGTGAAGCATACCTGAGCATCCTCAACGCCCTGCCTCCGGCTCTGAAAAATGCCGCGGAGCAGATGGAAAAAGGCGGCGACAAGGCCCTGTTGCAAAGGCCACTCGCTTCGCTCAATGACATTCGTGCGCGCCTTCGCTCGCTCGTGGAAAAGATCGAGAGCCAGCAGGCTTACCTCGTGATTTTTGGTCCGCTGAAGAGCGGCAAATCGACACTGATGAATGCCATCAGCGGCGCCTACGTGAGTGAGGTGACCTCCCTGCCGGGCTATCCGTGTTTGGTGTATGTCCGCCACGGACACGAGCCGCACTTTTCCGTGACCCACTACAACGGCCGCGAGTCGGTCTTCGCGGACGGACATGTGCTCAAGGACGTCATCGCCGACGCCCACATCGCGCTCGCCGAGCAGATTCACTGCGCCGAAGCGCGCGGCGTCGAATTCAATCCGGGCGCGCATTTTAGCGAGGCCATCCGTCGGGTGGACGTGAAGGTGCCGGTGCAAACTCTCGCTGAATCGAGCACGGTCCTGGTGGACACCCCCGGGCTCTACAGCCGGATGAATTTCGGCTACGATGTGCTCACCCGCGAGTTTCGCGACAGCGCCGCGTGTGCGGTTTTTGTGGTGAAAACCGACAACCTTTACCTGGAGCAGGTCTTCGCGGAGTTCAACCAACTGCTCGGCTTGTTCAGCCGGATTTTCCTCGTGATCAATACGGACTCGAGCAAGCGCGATCTTCAAGCCGATGGCAGCTTGCTGCCGAGCGCGGAGAGCCGGAATCCACAGCAGATCATCGACGCGTTCAAGACGCTGTCGATGGCGGGACCTCTGCGTCAGGCCTATGAAGATAAACGGCTGCGCATTCATGCAGTGGACCTGCTCAGTGCGGCGTCCGTTTTCCTGACCCGGAACGGCAATGGAGAGCATGCGGCGGGCACTGCGGAGAATGAGCAAAAGGTCGCTTTCGACGCGTTCCTCGACGACCTGACCGACTATCTAAACAGCAACGACTACTCGCAGGAATTTGTTCGCGACAGCCTGCGCCAGGGCTCTGCGCTTTGTGCCGAAGTGCATGAGGTTTGCGAGGGAGATGCGATGCTGCAACTCGCGGAGAAGCAGGCCGAACTCACGGGCGAAATGCGCGGCATTCGCGAACGCATCGCTGCTGTGGATCGGCTGACCGGCGTGGATTGGGACGCGACTTTTGAAAAAGTCCGCGTCGAAAACGCGAGTCAGATCGACCAAAGTGCGAAGGGAAAAACTGCGGAGGTCACGAAGGAAATGGGTGAGGCGCTGGACCGTTGGTACGGCGTCAATGACGGCCTTCAAGCGCTCGCGGAGCAGCACTGGAATCCCTTGCTCGCCGACGCCGCGCGTGCGCTCGCTGACGAAACCCGCTCGCGGCTTCACAGCTCGCTCGGCGGCTCACTCGGCGGCGCGGAACCGGCGGCTTCCGTGATGACCGATCTGCACACGGCCGGCTTCGACCTCGGCCTGGTCGGGCGAGCCGTATCGTCGGCGCTCGATGGACAGGAAGCGATCGACTCCTACCGCACCATGATCAAGGGAGAGGATGTTCCCGTTCGGAAATCCTTTGCTGACTGGCTGCTTTTCCGTCGAGGCGCGACCGTCCGCCGGCGGGTTTTCGGCGCGCAGTTGACGCAGGAGATTGCCGCCGAGGTGAAGAAAAAGCGGCTGCCTGAAACCACCAAGGCGGCGTTCCTCGGGATGATCGAGAGCACGATCAAAGAAAGGTTTCCGCTCCTGCCGGCGAAATTTTCCGACATGCTCACCGCGGATTACGTGACGAAGTTCCGTGGTGAAGTTCTGGATCGTCTGCGCCAGCAGCGGGAGCAGCTCGTGAAGGCGCATGCCGAACTGCAGGCTCCCTTTGACGTGAATGCCTCGATCCTCGCCTCCATGCGCGAACTCGATGGGCAGGCATCAAAAGTGGCCGACGAAATTATTCCGATGGCGCAGCGGGGCAAAGTGGTCGTGCCTCTCAACTCGGGCGAAGGCAAAGCCGCGCCGCTTGATGAGGGCAAAGCCGCGCCGCTTCCAGAGGCGGAACTCGCGGCCTGAACCGGCCAACGCAAAAAGCTATTTCGCGAGTTGCAGCTTCTCGAAAATCGGCTGCAACGCTGCGACCCACTTGGCATAGCCGGCGGCATTTGGGTGGAGCATGTCCGGAAATTCCTCCTTCTTGCACAAAGCCTGCCCGTCATCGAAGAGCGACCACGTATCGCAGAATGTCACCTTCGCATCGTTCTTGAGGGTCTCTTCGTAGAGAGCATTCAGCGCCCGGATTTTTTCGGGAAACATTCCCGGATTGGGACCGCGTGGCATCACCTTGCTGATCACGATCGGCATCGCCGGATTCGCGAGGTGCAACGCGTCCACGATGGCTTTGAGATTCGCCGCCACGATTTCGGGCGCGGCGCCTTGATCGAGATCGTTTGTGCCGATGAGCATCGCCACGGCTTTCGGATGCAAATCCAGCACGTCGCCTTGAATGCGCGTCCGCAATCCGCGCGTCGTGTCGCCGCTGATCCCGCGATTGGCCACTTTGAAATTCGGAAAATCCGTCGCCAGCGACTTCCAGCCTTGCGTGATCGAATCGCCGAAGAACACCACTGCGCCTTGATCCGCGCTCGCATCCTTCGCCCATTGCTCACGTCTGGTCTCCCACAACGGACGGAACCAAATCCCGGACTGCATCGGTCCTTCGCCCGGACAGAGATTCGACGGCGGTTGGGAAAATGTTCTCGCGACTTTTTTCCACGCAACCACTGCGCCGCGCTTCTGCGCAAAAAGCCACGGCAGCAACAACGGCTCGGCGAAGGCCGTGGACCACGCGTCGTGGCTGGCGTACGGATATTCGCTAAAGAGCGGCTCGCCGCCTGCGGCCTTGAGTGCGCCGATCAATTCCTGCGTGCGGATCACCGGGACGACATTGTCCTTCGTCCCGTGCATCGCCCAGATCGCGACGCCCTTCGCCGCCGCGATGCGCATGGGATCGCCGCCTCCGCAAACTGGCACCGCCGCGGCCCAGCGCTGCGGATCGCGGGTCAGCAGATCCCACGTCCCGTAGCCGCCCATCGAGAGCCCCGCGAGATAGACGCGATCAGGATCGATCGAGAACTCCTTCATCAGCGCATCGAGTGCGCCGAGCGCCAGCTTCGTCGGCTCAGTTGACTCTTCGCTAAACTTCACCGGACCTTTCCAGTCATCGACCGCTGACCATTTCTGCTCGAGCGAACATTGAGGCGCGACGAGGAAGCACGGAAACTTCTCGCGGATGTCCGGGTGGGCGAAGACCAGCGGCGCACCGTTCTTGAGTTGCGCGATGTTATCGGTGCCGCGCTCGCCCGCCCCATGGAGGAAAAGAACGAGCGGATATTTTTGCGCTGCATCGTAATTCTTCGGCATGAGCAGCCGATAGCCGAGCGTCCGGCCGTCCGGGCTGGTGAAGGTGCGCGCTGCATAGATTTCGGCGGGCTGTGCCGGAACAGGCTTCTGTGCTTCATCGGCGAGCAGAGGCGCGGAACAAAGAGCCGCTAATGTGACGAGGATTCGGAGGGACTTCATAAGCGGTCGGAGTTTGAAAGCGACGACGCGTTCTTGGCGAGTGAGATTCCCACGACGAGAACGATGACCGTCTTTACCGAGCCCTATTCTGCGCTGCGAATGACCTCGTCCTCGTCGTTCGTTCTCGTCCTCGAATCCCGCCATTCGAGGGCGAGGACGAGGACGACCACGAGAGCCTGCGATGTCATCTCCGCACCACGAATCCCGCGAAGCTACGCAAACACGCCCATCACCGGCTTGCCCTTGTTCCCAACCGTCATCGGCCGACCGCTCGGGGTCATGGCTTCCTTCTCAATCGGCAGACCCGCCGCCCACGCGATGGTCGCGTGAAAGGCGCCGACCGTGACGCCGTCCTCCGCCGGCTCGTAACCCTTCGCGTCGCTCGCCCCGTGGACGTAGCCGCGTCTCACGCCGCCGCCCGCCAGCACGGTGCTGAAGGCCAGCGGATGATGCCCGCGTCCGCTGCCGTCGAAGCTTGGTTTGCGGCCAAACTCCGTCGTCACCGCCACGATCGTCGAGTCCAATAGTCCACGCGAGTCAAGGTCGCTGATCAGTGCGGCGAAGGTTCGGTCAAATTCTCCGCCGCGATCCTCCATGCTGTCCGCGAGCTGCTTGTGCATGTCCCATCCGCCGCTTTGCACTTCGACAAAACGCACACCGCTTTCCACGAGCCGCCGCGCGAGCAGGCAGCCCTGGCCAAACTTGTTGCGGCCATATTTGTCGCGCATCTCCGCCGGCTCAGCGGTGAGGTCAAACGCCTTCAGGTCGGTGCTCTTCATGAGCTGCAGCGTGGTGTCGTAAAAGTCGCCATAGGCGCGTACGTTTTCATCCGTCATCGTCCTGCCAAAAGTCGCGTCGAGTTTTTCCAGCAGACCGAGCCGCTTCGTTTGCATGTCCTCCGAAACCTGCGCCGTGGAATTCGCCAGCCCTTGGTCGGGATCGAGAATCGGCAGCGGAGAAAACGAAGCGGGAAAGTAGCCGTTACCGTGGTTCGCGGCCCTGTTTACGCACACGCTCGAGGGCAGGGTTTTGTGGCTAGCGCCGAGGTAATGCTGCGCCCACGCCCCGAGCGCCGGGTGGACAATAGTGCCGCGCTTTTCAAAACCGGTCCGCATCAGGTATTGCGCGTTGGCATGGACGCCGACCTTTGCGGTCATGGAGCGAATGACCGTGATTTTGTCCGCGATCTGCGCGGTCTGCGGAAGATATTCGGTGAATTGCGAGCCCGCCTTTGTCGGAATCGGATTGCCCGGCCCTTTCGCGTCGCCGGTTTTCGGGTCGAACGAATCGATGTGGCTCAGCCCGCCCTGGAGTTCCAGGAAGATGACCCGCTTCGCTTTGCCAAAGCCCGTCCCGCGCGTGACGCTCGCGGCAGCCGCGGCTTTGTCGTCAGCCAGGGTGCGCCCGACAAAGCCCGGCCGGATGCTCAGGCCAAATGCGTAACGAGCGCAGCGTTCGACAAAGGTGCGGCGGGCGATCGGATCGCGGAGAGAATCGGAGTTCATGTGCTTGGGGGATTATTGGATGAAAAGAAACTCGCGCGTGTTGGCCAGCGTCCAGGCGATGTCGCTCACGCCGAGACCCTTGGTCAGCGCTTCCGTGGCCGCGGCCCGCTCCTCGGTCGTTGGCTTGCGGGAAAGAAACGAGAGATAAAGCGCGTCCACCTTTTCGTTTTCGGACGAAAAATTGCTGGCGGCCGTGACGGCCGCACATTTCGATTCGCTCACGAGTTTCCCGATGCCGCCATTCATCAGCGCAAGCGCCTGTGGCACGCTACCGTCAGTCGTGCTCGAGTCGGCGACGAGGCGGTCGCTCTGGCCGAACACGCGCAGAAAATGCGTTTCCGGCGAAGGCTGCGGCAACTCGCTCGCGCGGGCGAGGATCATGCCGAAACGCTCCTGCGGCTTGGCGCCCTGATACTCGGCGATGAGTCCTTTGGCCGATCCACCGCCGCCTTTCTTTCCGCCGCCGCCCATCGCCACGCCGGCATCACGCATCCGATCGATCACGACCTTGAAACTCTCCTGCGTGATCGCATCGCCCGGCAGGGACATCAGCTTCTCATCCTCACCGCGGCGGAGCAGCATATTGTCCACCTCGGGGCCGACGCTCACGACCATGAGGCTGTCCCAAACTTCCTCCGCAGACATGCGGCGGACGAGAGGACCGGGAAAAAGATACGGACCCTTTTCCAAATCCGGCGACGCGCTCGCGGCGCGCTGGTAGGTCTGCGAATTGAAAAGTACGCGCTGAAATTCGCGCAGGTCGAAGCGGCCCGCCTTCACGATCTGCGAGAGGTGCGCGAGCAGCGCCGGGTTGCTCGCCTTGGAAAGGTCATCGATGTCGGACACCGGTTCCTGCACCGCGAGACCGAACACTTTTTTCCAAACGCGATTGGCAATGTTCGCCGCAAAACGCGGGTTATCGGGATGCGTCATCCACTTCGCAAATTCCTGACGGAGCTGCGCCGGGTTGGCAGTATTGATGCGATACGCCGGGTTCGTCTTGTCGGTCTTGCTCCACGTGATCAGCGTCGGCGTGACGGGCGAACTCGCGGGCACGTCGCTGTATTTGTAGTCCTTGGGAAAGGTGAGGCTTTGCTTGGTCGTATCGATGAGGCGAAAGGCATTCGCGCTCGCGATTCGCAGCACCTGCGCCTTTGGCAACACCGCGCCTCCGGCCCCCTTGGCTTTGGGATTCCCGATTTTCTTCGCCTGCCCGAGCGCGCGCTCATCCACCCCGTCGCTCGCGCCGAAGAACGCGGCCATCTGGTAAAAGTCGCGCTGCTTCCACTCGGCGAGCGGATGATCGTGGCACTGCGCGCAGGCGACGTTCGCGCCGAGGAAAGTCGTGAGCAGATTCGAGACACCGTCGAGCGGCATCTGCGCGTCGTAGAGGAGAAAGCCGGTCGCGCCATTGTCGCAGAGTTTGCCCTCCGCGGTGAGCATCGACCGCACGAGCGAATCCCAGGTGCGATCGGCGTGCAGTTGGTCCTTCAGCCAATCCTCGAAAGTAAACGCCGGCACATTTTTTCCAAACGTGTCTTTCATCCGCAACATGTCGCCGAGCCAGTTGTACATCTGCATCGTGTAGCCGGGCGAATAGAGCAGCTTGTCGATCAGCTTCGCGCGCTTGTCCGCAGCGGCGTCGGAGAGGAAAGCGGCGGCTTCTTCTCCGGTGGGAATGCGCCCGATCGCATCGACGTAAATGCGCCGCAGAAACTGCTCGTCGGTCGCCGGCGCGTTGAATTTCAGCCCCTTGCCGACCAGGGTCGAGCCAATGAGAAAGTCGATCTGATACGCCGCTTTCTTCACGTAGTCGTTGGCAAAGGTGCGAGCGTGCAGCTTCTTCATGTAGTTGTAAGAAAACTCGCGATCGGCGGGCACGAGGTTCGGCAAATAGATCGGGTAAGTTTTGCCGTCACGTGTCTCGATCGTGACGATGTTTCCGTAAAGCGAGCGGAAGGCCGCCTCAATTTGTCGCCCCGAAGGATCGCTCCATGTCCGCCACGGCGACGGTAATTCCTCGGACATCGGCTCGGGGGCGGGCGGTGCAGGCACGGTCGGCGCGGGTTTTGCAAACGGGGCTGCGGTTGGCGTAGGTTGCGCTTTCTTCGGCGGTTTCGCATTGGCCGCGGAAATCGTCCACGGCAGAGCCAGGGACGTGAGCAAGGAGAGCGAGAGGGCAAGGCGTCGCATAAACAAGGGGGGTGATACGACTTAACTCCGCAAATCGCCAAATAGCGCGAAGAAAACGTCTTACAATGGAAATCTTCTGCGCGCACTTATCGGCAGGTCACCAAAGTGAAGTGCTGGGACAGCCCACACCGTGAGCGGTTCGTTGAGAACAATCGCGCCGCCGCATCTACTACTTCACTTCCACGGTCGCGGGCTCGGCGTAGTCCTGCCAGAGTCGTTCGAGCAGCGTTGCGTCCGCCTTTCCATCCATGACCACGATGCGGTAGCGCGAGATGTAGGGCGTGCCGGGCTCGATGCTCCAGTCGCCATCCTGCGATGGCGCGACGCAGAGTTGCGGGTTTTTCGGGTTCAGTCGCAGCGGTTGGGGAAAGCGAAAGTTCGACGGGTGAATGAGCACGGCGAGACCGGTCGGCGTGCCGTCCACGTCGCCGCCGATATGCACCCATTTGCCCTTCGTCGCGTCGCCCTTCTCGCGGTTGTCGCCGTTCGAGGTGAGCATCGTTACTGCATCGACGGGATTCCAGAGCTGGTTGCCGCGCACGCCGAGCCCGCCGTAGTGGTACTTTGGCAGCTTGAGTGGCGAGGCGCTCGCGCACGTCTGCGTCGAGGTGAG
>JBBSDS010000128.1:0-12442 GCA_038240495.1 Chthoniobacterales bacterium
AAGTAGCGCTGCATGGTGAACATCTCGGCCATCGTGTTGGAAATCGGCGTGCCGGTCGCAAAGACCACGCCGCCTCCTTTGTTGCGCGACTGAATGTGCTGCACCTTCAAAAACATATCGAAGGCGCGTTCCGAAGCCGTCTGCGGCAGACCCGCGACGCGCGTCATCTTCGTCACGTAGAAAAGGTTTTTGAACTTGTGCGCCTCATCAATGAACAGCCGATCAATCCCGAGTTCCTCAAAGGTCAGCGTGTTGTCTTTCTTGTGGTCTGCGGAGAGTGATTCGAGTTTCGCGGTCAGCCGCTTTTTCACCCGCTCCAGTTCCTTCACGAGCCGCGTGCCGCGGTCGCCCTTCTGCTCGCGGATGGCTTTTTCGATTTCGTGAATCTGCTCGTCAATGAACGCGCGCCGCGTCTCCACCGAAACGGAAATTTTCTCGAAACTGGAATGCGTGACGATCACCGCGTCCCAGTTTCCCGTTGCAATGCGACTGAAAAGGCGGGCGCGCTTCGACTTCTCGAAATCCTCCTTCCCGGCGACGAGGATATTTGCGGTCGGATAAAGTGTGAGCAATTCCGATGAGAACTGGCCGAGCATGTGATTCGGAACCACGAACATCGGTTTGCTCGCCAGCCCGAGCCGCTTCAGCTCAATCCCCGCCGCAACCATCGTGTAGGTTTTCCCCGCGCCGACCGCGTGCGCGAGCAGCGTGTTGTCGCTCTGCACGATCCTCCACACAGCGTTCTTCTGATGCGGTTGCAGCGTGATACGCTGACTGCTGGATGGCAGCGTAAGATGGCTGCCATTGAAGACGCGGAGCCGCACGCTGTTGAACTCGTCGTTGTATTTGCGGCAGAGCCGTTCGCGCCGCGCGTCGTCCTCCCAGATCCACGACTTAAACCGCTCCTTGATCTTCTCCATCCTGTCGCGAGCGGCCTCGGTCTGCTGCGGATTGATGACGGGCGAATCAGTTTTCGGATCGGGATCATAAACCGTGGGCGTCTTGAGATTGAGCGCATCCTGAATCAGCTCGATGGCGGAATATCGCGCCGTGCCCCATTCGGTCGTATTCGCGACGGTGGCGCGTGCGTTGTAGTCGCCGCGGATGAACCATGTCCCGACGGCGGCGGCGTGCGAGACGGTGACGCCCCCGGAGCCGAGCAGCGACTGCGCGAACTCCTCCACGTCATTCGGCGGAATCCACACCGCGCCCAGACGCGCATCGATCTCCGAAGGCGTGAGGTCGGCAGGCTGTACCGCCTCCAGCGCGGTAACGTTTTCCTGAAAGCTCGAATCCGTCGCCGTGGCGGCCCGTGCATAGTCCAGCTTCGTGCGGACATCGCCGGACAGGTACTGATCTTCAGTCTCCCAACGCTCCGTCTGCGGATTGCGATATACCATTCCCTTCAAGTCGGGCAGAAACTCCTCGGGCGGCTTCCGCAAGAGCATCTCCATTCGCGCCAAGTCCACTCGGCCCGTGTCGTTGAGCGTTAGCACCAAGGCATCCTGCGGCGTCTCGGCAACGAGTGCCTTCTTCGGCTGATGAATCGTGCGCTCGCGGAAGATCGCCGTCTCCAACGCCTGCTTCGTTTCGTCGTTGTAGTCCTCCAGCGAGCAGAGAAGTGGAAGATCCGGGTCGCCGCGGAAGGCGCGCCGATTGACGCTGTCGTTCACCGCGCCGAACCGGGAGACGAAATGATCGTACTGGAGATTGAGCACGCGGCGGGCATCGAGCACCGCCTCCTCGCCAGAGCCATCAAGCTGCGTGCGCAGCGTTTCGCGGACGGCATCGCGCAGTTTGATCAGGCCGCGAATCCGCCGCGCGGTTTCGTCTGGCAGATTCGTGACCGGCGTGAGCGTCGGCCCGGTGCGAATCGTGATGACGCCATCGTGTAGCACGAAGGCGTTCTCCTTCACGTAGTCTGGCGCGAGAACCTCCACGGGAGCCACCGCGCACGAGCCCGTCGTCTGTTCTTGCGCGCGGTAAATGCCCTGCGGCAACGCGGCGACTGCAGCGCGCAACGAATCGCCCAAATCGCGCCCATCGGGAATCAGCGCCGCTTCATTTCCCCGATACATCTTCCCGTCCTCCGCCATCGTGCCGAGCATCATGCGCGGGTTCGCCGCAAAGTATTCGTTGATCTGGAAAGCCGCCCCATCTGTGTTGACGTGTTCTGCGAGAGCGAGCCAGCCCGCTCCGCTGGATCTCTGGCCCACGTCCAGCTTGCGGAGAAATACGATGTCCGCCGTGACTTCGGTATTCGCGTTCTGCTTGAACGCGGTGTTGGGCAGACGAATTGCCCCGACAAAATCCGCCCGCTCGTGCAGGTAATCGCGCAGGCTGGAATTCACCTTGTCGAGTGTGCCCTTGGACGTGATGAAAACCATCAAGCCACCCGGTTTCGCCTTCTCTATCCCTTTCGCAAAAAAGTAATCGTGAACGAGAAAATTGCGCTCGTCGAACTGCGCATCGGTGACCTTGTAATCGCCGAAAGGCACATTCGAGATTGCGAGATCGAAGGCGCCGTCCACCAGCGCCGCCGTCTCGAATCCCTGCGCGCGAATGTCGGCGTCGGGATACAGCTTCTTTGCGATGTTCGCAGTGAGCGGGTCGAGTTCGATCCCCGTGAGCCGCGAGCGCGCGCTCATCGTCTCCGGCATCAGGCCGAAGAAATGCCCGATCCCCAGCGCCGGTTCCAGCACGCGGCCGTGTTTGAAACCAAGCCGCTCCACTGCCTCGTAGATCGCATTGACAACGATCGGCGCGGTGTAGTGGGCATTGAGCGTCGAAGCCCGCGCTGCTTCGTATTCCTCCGTGCTCAGGAGTGCCTTCAGTCGCTCGCGCTCCGGCTGCCACTCCGGTGCATCGTGCCAAGCGAAGACCTGCGGGATGCCGCCCCATCCAACGTATTTCACCAGCACCCGCTTTTCCTCGTCCGTCGCCGCACGGCTTTCGCCATCGAGCTTTCGCACCAGCTCGATCGCCGCAAAATTATCGCGGCACTTCTGCTTCAGCGAACCCTCGCCGACGCCATCCTCCGCGCTGATGCGGTAGTTGCCCGCGTTTAGAGTTTCAGGCTCTCTTCCGGCGGCAGGAGAATATACTTCTCCCGGATCATCTCCCACGCCTGATCGTGCGCCTGCTGCGGCGTCAGCTCCTGCTCCGTCTCCAGCTTCCGCGTGAGCAGCTCCATTTCGTCGATCGTCGTCTCCTGCGCTTCCCACAGCGCCTCCATCAGCCGCCCCTGCGCCTCCAGCTCCCTCACCATTTTGGGCCGGAATTCGCGCCAGTGCTTCTCGGCCATCAGGCCGTATTGGGTCAGGTAGCGGGATGGTTCGCTCATGGTTGCGGGCAAAGTCGAAGAGGCTGAGTTGTTCGTCGCGGGCGACGAGTTTTCCATTGCGCTTGAGCATATCGCATCAGGGCTTCGGTGAAACGGGATTCGATCGGATGGATTTCCCGAGAGGCGCGGGAACCGATGCCTTCTCGGCCTGGAAACGACACGCAATCGCCGCCACATGCACCGCATCGCGGCTGTAGCTCGGGTTCTGCAAAAAGTATTCACTCACTCGCGCCTCGATTTCTGTGTCCGCGAGCGCGGTCATACCGGCTCGCAGCGCCGCTCGAAGCTTCTGAAAATCGTCGTTCTCGTCGGAGGTATAGCTTCGGCGGATCATGCGGCCACCGTGAGGCAAGTTCACCCCACCTCAGCTCCGAGGCTGGCGCAAGTGCGGCAAGGCAAGCTTTGGTTGATCTCATCGAAGACATGCTCGAAAACCCCGCCGTTCCCAGCAAAGCCTGGAATCTGAATTCGCTCACGCGCTCCACGGGGCGCTCGCCATTGGCGAACGTGCGGCTCTTTTCAAAGAATGATGCGCGGGCAGCACGGTGCTCGCGAGCTTCCCGGTCTTGCTCATCAAGTCCTCCTGCACGACAAGCAAATCGAGTGAACGCAGCGTGCTACTTCCGAGCATTTGCTCTTGCGATCAACCGACAGTCGACAAACAGACCGCCTACAAACATTGCTTTCGCGGAGCGCTTTGGTGCAGCCTGAAGTGGTTCAGTTTTCAGGAATCGCAAAAACCAACCCCGCTATGAGCCACCCACAACGCTACCTCATCCTCCCTGCACGCGGCCTTCAGGCGACGCCAGACACTGCCAGCACCGCGGTGCATGATTTTCTTACCTCGCTGGTCTCGCCAAGTGGGGTCACGGCGTTGCGCAAAAAGTTGAACGCTACTGTGAATGCCGGCGCCACAGCGGCTCTCGGTGGGGTCAATAAGAAGCTCAAAGCCAAGTCGCAAGGCGTCGAGGTGGAAGCTTTCGAGTTGGTCGCCTCGCTGCACGAAAACGGCGTGAAGCTCGTAAGCGCCACGCCCGAGATGGCCGCGGCAATGCGCTATGAGCAGCCTGGGCTGCGCCTGGTGCCGGAGCAATTCTATCGCCCGGCCGTTTTCCTCGCCGAGCTTCGCTCGCGGCCAGCCAAGCCGAGCACTGCTGCGGCCGCTGCGCTCAAGCGGACGCTGGAGATCGAAGTCATTCGGGGAGACACGGGGCAGGCTGTGCGTGGGGCTGATGTTGTCGCTTTCACCAACTACGAGACGCGCGAGGGTGAAGGTGGCAGAACGAAGGCCAACGGCAAAGTGAGCCTCACGGTGCCTGGCAGCGTGAAGAGCTATAAACGACTTTATGTGCAACACGACCTGGCTGGCCTGTGGAGTCACTATGCGGTGAATGTGAATTCGAAGGGCACTTTGCGCGTGGTATTGAAGAAGCTCGACTTGACCGTTGAAGATTCGCTGCGCCACTTCCACGACGTCGGGCTTGATGGTAGCGGCGAGGGTGTGAAGGTTGGCGTCATTGATTCCGGCATCGCCCTGCATCATCCCGACTTGACCGTCGCCGGTGGTCTCGGTTGCGTGCCCGATGAACCCGATGCAGATTTCGGGCCGAGCGGAAGCCATGGTACGCACGTCGCTGGCATCATCGCTGGCCACGGAAAGGCACCTACAGGGGTGCGCGGTGTCGCTCCTGCAGCAAAATTGTATTCCTACCGGGTGTTCGGCACGAGTGAATCGTCGGGGTCGAATTTTGCCCTTGTGAAAGCCATCGAGCGCGCCGTCGAAGATGGCTGTGACCTGCTCAATATGAGCCTAGGTTTCGACGCACCCGAGGGAGGTGTGCCGCAAGTGGACGAGGCAGTGCAAGAGGCCATCCGCGGTGCCCACAAGCGGGGCGTGCTTGTCGTCGCCGCCGCGGGGAATGACGGACGGAAGCCGGTAAACTACCCCGGCTTCGATGACCTCGTTATCGCCGTCTCTGCTGTTGGGCGTAAAGGCACATTTCCCGTTGATTCTGGAGAGTCAGGAGACGTGATGCCGCCCTACGGTACGGATGCCAAAAACTTCATCGCCGCCTTTTCCAACATCGGCACAGAGCTCGATGTGGCCGGTGCTGGTGTCGGCGTCGTCTCCACCGTGCCGGATGGCTATGCGCCGATGAGCGGCACCTCGATGGCCTGCCCTGCGGTGACTGGCGTGCTTGCCCGCTTGCTCGCCGCGGCGCCTGCGATTCTGAACGGACCGCGCGACTCCAATCGTGCCGACGCCATAAAGAAACTGCTTTTTGACCGGGCCAAAACTCTTGGCTTCAAACTCGAACTGGAAGGCAAGGGACTTCCCCGCTAGCGTATGGCCATGCCTCGCTACACACTGCATCAAGCGGCCGATTCCGCCGATCAGACGGCGGTGCCACAGACTCTGCGAGAGGATGCGCGCGTGCGCGTTATCGGTGAACTCCCGCGGATGCTGCTCATTGAAAGCACGGACGAAGTCGCCCGTGAATGGGCGGGAAAGCTCTCAGGCTGGAAGCTAAACGTGGAGCAGAAGGCACGCATCCCCGATGTCCGTCCAAAGCTAAAACGCCGCTAAAGTTCACTTTTTCGCGATCCGGGAAAGCGTTTGGCAATTCCGCCGACTTCACGCATACACGGCCCATGGACGCCAGCCTCCTAAAGCGACTCTTCACCGCCATCAAGCGCGGGGACGACTCCGCCGTGGAGACTCTGTGCGAAAAAATCATCGCCGGAGAAAAAAAACGGGGCCACGGCCACCTTGCCCGGGAACTGGACTCCATCTTGCAAAACTCTAGGCGCACCGCAGACGGAGCAACTTCCAGTACACCACAACTTCAGCCACTGCCCACCGCGCGGCGTGATTCCGCCGCGCTGGTGCAGGTGCTCCCGCATGAGCGGCTGCGACACCGCATGGTCCTCGCGGAGGAAGTCGAGCAACGCTTTATTCGCGTCGAAAAGGAATTCGCCGCGCGCGCCCGGCTGCACACGCACGGACTTGAACCGCGGCGGCGAATTCTGCTCTACGGCCCGCCAGGTTGCGGGAAGAGCCTCGGAGCCGAGCGCCTCGCATGGGCTACTGGATTGCCGATGCACAAGGTGCGGTTCGATACGCTCATCTCTTCTTACTTCGGCGAGAGCGCCGCAAATCTTCACCGGCTCTTTGCCGACGCGCAGCAACGCCCTTGCGCGCTCTTCCTCGACGAGTGCGATACCATCGCCCGCTCGCGCGCCGAGGGAAACGACGTGGGCGAAGTGCCGCGCATCGTAAACATGCTTCTGCAATTGTTGGAGGACTTCCGCGGCGACGGCCTCGTCATTGCTGCCACCAATCTCGAACACGCCCTCGACCACGCGATGTTCCGCCGCTTCGATGAAGTCATCGAAGTGCCCAAGCCGGGTCGGGCGGAAATTGAGCGGCTGCTCAAACTCACCCTTGATGCGCTGGAGAGCGAGCCGGGCATCGTCACCTCGACATTGGCTGCCAAGCTCGTGGGCCAGCCCGGTTCCGAGGTGGTGAAGGCCGCGCGCAACGCCGCTAAGCGTAGCGTGCTTGCCGGGCGCAAGCGCGTGACGCGCCAAGACATCGAAGGCGCCATCAGCGAGCTGCGGCGACCAGACTAATTTTCATCCCTCCCCACGGATATGCCAGGAGCAGAGTTCCCCCATCTTAGGTTATTGACGATCGAAGAGGGTCGCGCGCGGCTACGCGGTGGGGCTCCTAAGAATGCGCGTGTCGCTGCCAACCGCAACGACCCTGCCGGACACGGTCGGCGAATGTTGACCTCGCTTAGTCGTATCACGCTCGGAGCCAAACAGGTCGCAGACGAGCGTGAGCGGCAAGGACTACCGCCTATTCCCGGCGGCACTTCCTTTCTTCTCGAAGTGCCGGATGGTGACGACGCACTGCTCGACTACCTCACGCACAACCTCGGCCTCGAACTTGTCGCAGAGTTCCCCGAAGGCTTCGTGCTGGTGGCGAACGAAGACCTCAATCAGACGAAGCTGGTCGAACTCGCGCGCAATTTCATGCAGGCGCGCTATGGAAGCACGAAAGCAGCGAGCATCCTCGAAATATACGACCCACTCCACTCTGATCTTCGCGTGAAGAAAATTCTCGAGGAGGAACTGCACGAAAGCTGGCCGTTTGCGGACAAGAAGGTCTTTACCTTCGATGTCTCAGTGCAGACTGCGGGAAACTTTTCCGAATACGAAGATAACGAACCGCAGAAGCGCAAGAAGGAGACTGAAGGGGAGTTTGCCGCGCGGCATCACGAGTGGAGTGCGGCGCTCCACCAGTTGCGTGAAAAATGGGCGCGCCAACAACTTGAGCGCCGCGAGGAGTTCCTGACCTTCCTCCAGCCCTACGCGCCGAAGCTGCTGGAGCGTGACGCGGGCGAGCCAGCGGTGCTGCCGGATTCTTTCACGCTGCGGATGAGGATGCGCGGGCAGGGCTTCAATGACGCGGTGCGCAACTACCCGCACCTTTTCGAGCTGACCCGCGCCCAGAGCCTACGCTCCACCCGGACCTCGCGTCGCGTCCACGCTCCCGCGAATAATCTCACGGTGCTTCCGCCACTGTCCGACGCGCCTGCGGTGTGCGTGATAGACAGCGGCATCATGGAAGGCCACCGCCTGCTCAAAGCTGCGATGCCCGGCTTCGCCAGCCAAGACTCGCGGTGTTTTCTGGTCCCCACCCGACCCGAGGATGAAGTGGGCGATTGTGTTTCCAACGGCGGACATGGAACGCGGGTCGCCGGAGCGGTCCTCTTTCCGAATGGAATTCCAGCATCCGGTCCGGTCACTGCCCACTGTTGGCTGCAAAATGCACGCGTCTTGATGACCGATCCGCAGGGAGGGGCGGTGATGCCAGACACCGTGCGCCCGGCTGAACTGTTGCAAGACATCGTGGATTTCTTTCACCGCGAAGGCCCGCGCAAGACACGGATATTCAACCACTCCATCGGCGAAAATTACCGCTGCGGCCTGCGCCGCATGTCGGAAACTGCAGCGATGCTCGATTTTCTTTCCTACCTCCACGATGTGCTCTTCATCCAGAGCGCGGGTAATCTCGAAAGGGACGGTGGACACGCGAACAATCCATCCATCGACATGCATTTCGCGAATGGGCACGGATACCACAGCTATCTGCTGGAAAAGTCCGCACGCATCGGCTCCCCCGCCCAGAGTCTCCATGTACTCACGGTAGGCTCCATCGCGCTCACTACTTTCCAAGATGCTGACCGCAAGTCGGTCGCCCGCGCGCATTGGCCCTCAGCTTTCACCCGCACTGGCCCAGGGTTGTGGGGAAGTATCAAACCGGATGTCGTCGAGCTGGGTGGTGACCTCGTGCATGATGCGCGTGGCACGCTGAGCATTGAGGCAACGACTTCGCCCGAGCTGGTCTGCGCTAGCCCAGGCCCGGCAACTGGGCGGGACTCCGTGGGCACTTCCTTCGCTGCGCCCAAGGTCGCGCACCTCGCCGCGGAACTGCAGCGCCAGTTTCCCGACGACTCCGTGCAGCTCTACCGCGCGCTCATCGCGCAGTCCGCCCGCTGGCCGGACTGGGCCGAAGACGAAGCACCAGAGGAAGTGCTGCAAATGCTTGGCTACGGCCTGCCGGACCTCGTCCGCGCCACGACGAATACCCCTTATCGTGTGACCCTCCGCACCGACGGGCCGCAATTCCTCGGCGCACGCGGTGCCGCCATCTACGCGGTGGATTTTCCTGAGGCGATTCGCGCCGTCGGCCCCGATTACCTGCTGCGTCTCGAGGTCACCCTCGCCTACACCGCAGAGCCGCGCCGTACGCGTAGCTCCCGGCGTGGCTACCTCGCCACTTGGCTCGATTGGATTTCGAGTAACGACGGAGAAACCCTGGCCGACTTCACGCAGCGTGCGCTCTACACCTCGTCGGCACAAGTGAGGGCGAAAGGCAGCCCCATCCCGTGGAAGCTCGCGCTGCAGCCGCACCACGGTGAGATCCAAGACACAAGCCGCAACCGCGGAACGCTGCAAAAAGACTGGGCCATCCTGCACAGCCACGAACTGCCGGATTTTCTAGCCATTGCTGTCCGTGGCCACCCCGGCTGGGCCGATGGAGATGCGGACGCCCGCGCGGCCTACTCCCTCGTAGTCAGCATCGAAGCGATAAATCGGGATTTGGAAATCTACGTTCCCGTCGAAACGCAGCACCGTGTCCGCAATCGGGTTCTCTCGCGCCGTCGGATGCATTAACCGGCGAGATACGATTTCAGAAAAATTGCTGAAACCACGGTGAGACTTCTCCATCCGGTTCCAGCGGCGGCAGCAGTTTCTTCCGGTGCCCCTTTTCGCAATGGACGACCACGGCGGTGTGCTTGGCGAGGGCGCGCAGGATGTGCGGCTTGATTTTGTGCTCCTCCTGCTCGGAGTAGTTACGTGACATTTTCCCGCCGGAGTGGCCCCATGATTTCTTGATGACGCGCTTCTTGCCGAGGAAGTCGGCGCTTTCGAGCGCACCTTCCTCGTCGGCGGCTTTGAAGATCAGACGATTGCGAAGGTTGAGCGTGAAGACGCGGGCTTTTTCGCGGCCGAGGGGCGGGATGAAGGAGGTCGAGGATTGCGCGGCGGCGACGACGGTGGCCTGGGCTTCGCGGATGACGTCAATGCAGTTGTAGTCGCTCATGCCTTCCTCGCTCGCGCTGACGAAACGCTGCGCTTCGTCGGCCCAGAGGATGAGCAGGTTGTCGCGGCGGCGCTCATCGGCGGGCTTGTCGAAGCGGCGCAGCGCGTGAGTGTAGAAGAGCATCTTGAGGAAGGTGTTCACATAGCGGCGCTCGACCTGGAACTTCTGCGGCATGGCCACACAGATGATTTTGCCGCGGTCAATGTCGGCGAAGTCGAACGTGTTCGCGCCGGGGCAGAAGACCTGGGCGATCTCGGGCGTGATGAATGCCTGGAGGTAATTCGCGATGGTTTCCTTCACGCCGCCGATTTGCTCGGGCGGCTGGGTGAGGAAGCGATTGGTGAAATGCGCGGTGAGTTCGCGACGGCGCGGCGTGTGGTGACCGGATGCGAGATCGGTCATTGCTTCGTCGAGATCGCCTTGGTTGAGGAGCAGGCGATGGGCGTTTTCCAAAGTCACGTCGGCACCGATTTCGCGCAGTGTCTCCAAGGCTGCGGCGATGTGCGTCTGCGCCTGATTGCGGAAAAAGCCCTTGTCGCCCGACTGGCCGAGACTCGAAGCGGTGTCCACGACGGCCTTGGCAAACGTGTTGTAGGGGATGCTGCGGTCGGATGTGAGATTGTAGGTGTGGCGTGGCTGCCAGGTGCCCTTGGCGTCCTCGGGCCGGACTTGCAGGAGGATCAGATCATTCTCGCGGCCGAAGTGCTTCGCCATCTCCGAGAGCGTCTCCCAATAAAGTCCCTTATCATCAATGCAGAGACCGCCCCAGCCGGGCTCGTTCTTGAAAATTTGGTAAAGCAACGGCGTGATGCCGGAGCGGGTCTTGCCAGAACCGGTATCGCCGGTGATGAGCCAGCCGCGGCAGAAATCCTCACGCGTCCATTTGAGGCCGGCGAGTTCAACGATCGGCGGCTTCCGCGATCCACGGCCAAGGGCCAGCCACGCCGCAGCCGCGAGGGTCGCCGCGGTCGCGGTGAGAGTCAGTGCGTCGGGACTCATCGGAACAGCCGTGCCAAGATGAACCCTGCGGCGAGGGCGAGCGCCGCAATCAGCAGAAGCGGCTTGATTGAAAGTTGTCGCCGCGTCGTGGCATGTCCGGCGACGCGTCGCAGTTCGATGATCAAGTCGAGCGACTGCTTTGCGAATGCGTTCCCGCGCCGGTCCAGCAACTCCACCGTCTCGCGAAATTCCGCGTAGCTCGGCGGCACCTCCGCCGCATCGCGGACTGGCAGCGGCGCGTGCGCGAGATAAACGCGAACGAGGTCGAGCGCGGCGAGCATCGGATCGTCCTCGCGGATTTGATGCTTCGTTCGCCACTCCGCCACCGCCTGCTGTAACGCTTCGTCGGCTTTCATTTGGGAGCGTCGTGCGAGTGCGGAATCAGCAAGTCCTCGGCAAGCGCCAATTGCTCGTGGAACTGCCGCAACCAGTGCTTCAGCCGTTGGCGGTCCATCAGCGGGAATGCGGGATGCGTCAGCGCCGCGCTCGCGGTGACGTTGCTTTCGTTCAGCGCGGTGACGAGCCAATCGCTCAGCCGCGCCATCGTGATCTCGCGGCCCTGCAGTTCGCCGAGGATGCGCGAGCGCGTCTTGCTCTCGTCATAGATCCGGAACTGCTCGCTGTGCGCCTGATTCTTCACGACGACGTAACGGCAGTCGCCGTTCAGCCGCGCTGAAAGCACACGGAGCTGCTCCACGCTGTCGGCTTCGTGATTCACCGGCGTCACGAGTGTGAGACGTGCGTCGAGCGTGCCGAGGACTTCACGCAGATTGATCAAGGCGAAGTAGTCGAGGAACAGCTCCGTCGAAGCCGCGCGGCAGTCCGCGATCAGCAGATCGTTCGTTTCGAGCAGCGCGAACAGGCGGTCAAACTCACGCGGCTTTTGGATGTTCACAAACTCCGCGTCGGCGTGGAAGCGCAGCAGCGTTGAGTTTTCGTCGTCGGTATCTGCTGCGCGGTGCAGCAGTCGGCGGTCTTTCAACGCCTGCACGAAATTGACGGCGAAGAAGCTTTTGCCGACGCCGCCCTTCCCGTTGAGGATCAGGTTCAGTTGCTTGGTCATAAAGTGGACGCTGCGTGATCAGAGGTTGCGCGGGTCAGCGATGCGCGGACCGCGGGTGCGTGGTGGTTCAGCCGCAGGTGTCGCGTTCATCGGCGGCAGTGGCGCGACTGGTGCCGCGCTGCCCGGCGGCGGTGGAGTGGCTGATGCGACGAGCCTCGGCGACGGCTGCGCGCCGGATCGTTCGCGCTTCAGCGGCTTTTTCGTCGCGGCGCCCCGCTGTTCGATCACAGAGCGGTGGAAGCGTCGCACCGTATCCGTGCAAACTTCGATGCCTGCCGTCGCGAGGAGTTCACGGATCATTCCGAACGACGCGCCTTTCAGCCGCAGTTCAGCGATGCCTTCGCGAAGCGGCAGCAGCGCT
>JBBSDS010000129.1:0-12438 GCA_038240495.1 Chthoniobacterales bacterium
CGCGCGCGTCGTCGTGCTCGTTCCAGATTTGAAACGTGACGTTGCGGAAGGGAAGCAACTCACGCGTGAGCGCGGCCGCCGCCATTTCGTCCGCGCCCTCGCCGAGCCGGATTTTTTCGACCCAACTTTCCTGTGAGAACAAAACCAGTTCGACGCACATGCCGAGCGTGTCCGCGTCGCGCAGGATGTCCTTCAACGTGCGCAAATGTTCCTGCCGCAGCGAGCCGTCGGGCTGGTAGATTGTGCTCGTGGGTGAGGTGTCCACGAACCCGCGCTTGCTGTCCCACTGGAGCCAGACGCGCAGCACATTGATGCCGTAGCCTTGGAATTTCTTCAGCCACGCCACACGCGTTTCACTGCTGGCATTGAAGTTCGTGTTATAAATCGCGTTGAAAAAGCTCAGGCCGGTGTAGGGGAAAGACATGTCGTCGAGTTGGAAGTGGGTGTGGGAAACGGTGATCTCGGACGCGGCGGCAGAAACACCACACACCAAAACACCAACGAAACCCCAAGCCACAAACTTCAACCTCGCGCGGAGCATGGGTGGCCACGTCATTGAGTTGCCAATGAGTGGCTGCAAATTCACTTTCTGTTTTTTCATCTCAGTGTCGAAAAATCCGCCGGTGTCAGTTTGAACGCTTCCACGCTGCTTCGCAGCTTGCCGTCCTTCTCGGTTTCCTTTTCGACGCGCTGCCACTCGGCGTTCTGGTGGAAGGCGGCGATGGATTTCTGAATCGCCTCGGCGCTCTCACCCGCGAGCAGGCAGACGAACTGGTCGTGGCCCTGGGGATCCTTCTTGTCCGCCACCCACCAGCCGACGCTGTGCAGGCCGTGGCGCTCGTAAATCGGCACCGCGACATCACGCCAGCGATTGCGGAAGTCATCGAGCTTGCCGGGCAGGACGGAGTAAACGCGCAGGTCGAAGGCGCGTGGCTTCGCGGACGCCGCGAAGTCAAACTTCGCCGTAGCGTCCACGGTGAGCGGCAGAGTCAAAATCTTGTCCACCGTTGCCGTGCTTCTTGTTTGAAGCCGCGTAGCCTTCCTTGAACTGCGGGTCGGCGCCAAATTCTTTTTCCTGCTTCTGCAACTCCTCCCGGCTCGCCGCCGCTATTAGATACGCGAAAGTGCCGCCGTTCGTTGTGCCCGACGCGATCCAGTAGCCTACGGTGTTGATGCCGTGCTTCCGTCGCACCGGCTCCATCGTTTCGCGAAAGCGTTCCAGCACGCCGTCCAGCTTGTTTGAGGTGACGGTGTAGAGGCGCAGTTCGTAGCAGGCTGGCGCAGAAGGTTCGATCGCCCAGGCGGCAACGGCGTGGCAAAGCAGCAGGACCAACGTCAGGCGAGAGATCGTGTTCATGAGGGAGTGGGGCGTGGGGAAATCACTCCGGTGGAGTTCGCAAAAGTGTGCTGACATTGGTGGTAAACAACGGCTCGTTCACACCCGGCACACGCGTGAACCTGAAGCCGTCGAGGGTCAGTTGCTGGACGCGATCGGCGTGAACGACCGGACGCGAGTCATCGGCGGCGAGGCTGAAGCGCACGTCCTCCAGCGTGAGGCGTTCGACGTTGCGAGCGTAGATGCCCCAAGCGGGCAAAGGCCGCGCGTCCACCCCGGGGCCTTTCGTCGTCTGAGTGACGGGCCACGGCTGGCCGCCGCCGGTGAATTCTGCGCGCACGCCGCGCAGGACGACGTTGGTGATGGGCGTGTCGGCCCAACTCTCGGCCGAGAACGCGGAACGATACACGCCAGTGGCGTCGAGGCCGCTGACCGTGACCCGACCCACAGTGTTGCCGGGCTTGGTCCAGAGCGTCACCGGCGAAGCGACGTCTTGCATCACATTGTTCGCGATCAGCACTTCGTCTAACAGGCCGCTGGTCGCGTCCCACGCGCCGGGTTGAAGGATGATTCCCGAAAGCATGTTCGTGCGGCGCTTGTCGCCCGACGTGCGGTGTGGTTGTTCGCCGGGGCCGCGAAACAAGTTGTTCGCGATGGTAAGGCGCGTGGCCGGGCCGATGAGCCGGATGCCGTTGCACGACGAATTGATGAGGCAATCCTTGATGACGGTGTTGTTCCAGTAACGGCCCGCGATGGCGTCGTCGCCGGTGAAGAATTGGCAGCCGATGATGTTCACGTTCTGGCACCAGCGCTCGGGCGCGCCGCGCCAATGCACCCCGTCCCAGCCGCCAACAATTTTTACGTTGCGAATCTCCACGTCATCACTCACCTGGAAGAAGACGGCATAGTTGGCCGAATCGACAATCGTCACATCGCGCAGCGTGAAACGGCGGCAATTGACCAGCACGATGGTGTGCGGTCCGCGCATCTTCTCCTCGCCAGCCGGGTCAAAGACCTTGTGGCCGTCGATGACTCCCAGTCCAGTAATGGCCGCGTCCACGACATTCTCACCGATGATGAGGCCGCGATGCCATTTGCCCATTTTCGCCTCGGGCATGAACGCGGGGGGCGTGGGCTGAGCGTATTCAGCAAGATTGGTCGTCCCGATGATCCGCGCGCCCGCCTCTAAATGCAGAGTCACGCCGCTACGTAGATGAATCGTGCCCGACAGATAACGACCGGGCGGAAAGAGAATCTGGCCACCTCCGCTCTCTGCGCAGACTTCAATGGTCTTTTGAACGACGGTTGTGTCGAGCGTCAGTCCGTCGCCTTTCGCGCCACGCTCACGAATGTCGATTCTGGCGCCTGCGAACGCAGGACTTGCAAGGCCAAGAACTGTGAGAATTAGAGCGAAAAATCCTGTCCGTGGAAGTGAGGTTAGAATTTTCACGGGCTTTTTTGGGCTTTGAATCATTTTGGTTTCGGTTGCGGCGGCAGGTCGGAAGATGACTTCAGGTTGCTCCTCAGCCAGGCGAGAAGACTTGCCACATCGGCGGGCGCGAGTCCTTCCGCGAAGGATGGCATGAGCGAGGTCGCCAGGCGTCGCACGCCCGTCACGTCCTTGCGCAAGAGCGCCTGCTCGACGCCACCGGGAGACACCAGCGTGAGGCTCGTCGCCCCATCATCTTTCAAGATGCCGGTCACCGCCGCGCCGTCGGCCATCTGGACAAGCGTGGTTTCGTAGCCGGGCCGGATACGTTCATTCGGCATCAGGATATCCTTGAGCAAAGATTCCTCCGCCATGCCGAGTTGGCCGAGCAGATCGGGGCCAACGTCGAAGCCTTCGGCGCCGATGCGATGACACGTCGCGCACGCCTGAAGAAAGAGTTCGTGGCCGCGCTTGACGTCACGCGGGCCGGGGAGCGCTCCGAGAAACCTACGAAATGTTTCGTCGCTAACCTGCTCAACGGGCGGGAGCTTGCCCGCGGGCACGAGTGCTTCGTCTTCCGCGACGGTCGCGACGAACGTGTCTTCGAGCGCGCGCGAGGCTTGGCGAACGCCGGCGTTAGAACTGGCGGCCAATGTGGCGAGCGCGACCCGGGCCGATTTATCGGCGAGCGGTTTGCGGGGAGCGTTTTTGCGGCCTTTGGCCACCCCGGCAAGAACGGCCGCCTGCGTTTCAGGGGTTGCGGAAGCGGCGAGCACGAGAGTGCGGGCCAGCTCTGGCTCTTCGCGCCGGGCAGCGATGGATTGCGCGAGCGGCGCGAGGAGCGGAGCTGCGCCGCGTGGATTGCCAATGAGCGTGCCCAGCATTTCCAGACCGCGGCCGTGGAGCGAGGAGAGAATGGCGGTGTCCATCCAACGCACTTTGAGGTTGTCAGTGGCGAATTGCTCCAACTGGGCGAAGGCGCGTGGGTCGCGGGATTCGCCAAGGCTCAGAGCGAATTGAATCTGCACTCGGGCATTCTCCTCGGCAGCGGCAGCTATCAAAGTGGCGTCGAGCAACCCACGCCCTTCGCTTTGCGCAAACCAGCGGTCCCCCAGTTGCAGCGCTTGGACGCGCACCGCCGCGTCGCGATGGGTGATGCACGGCTGCACATCGCGCGTTGAGAGCAGGCCGAGTCCATCGAGGGTGTGCAGCGCCGTGATGACCGTGGGTGGCGCTGAATCTTTCGCCGCCAATAATTCTCGCAATGTGGGCGCGGCGGCTTTGTCGCCGCGTTCAGTGAGCAGGCGTTGCGCCGTTTGCCGACGCCAGGAGAGAGGGCTGGCGCACTCGTGGGCGAGGGCTTTCGCGTCGACCTTGCTCATGTCCGCAGGGGGAGCCTTGGGCGCGTCGCGATGGGTGAGGCGATAGATGCGGCCTCGGTCGTGGCCGGCATAGACGCCGTATTGCTGCTGGAGATGGCGCGGGATGGCCGAGTAGTCCTCGATGATTTCGCGATAGTAATCCGTGACCCAAACGCAGCCGTCCGGCCCGTGCGTGAGGTTCATCGGATGGCTCCATTGGTCGGTCGTGGCGGCGAACTCGGATTTCTCCTCGCCGGGCGCGCGCGCGAGCTTCAACACAGAACCATCGGCCTCGATGAGCGCGCGATGGATGAGATTGCCCGCCGGTTCACACACGAAATACTGCCCGTGCAATCCGGGCAGCGCACGGTCCTGATACACCATCGGCCCGCAGGCGGCGGTGAACCAGCCGTCGGCCTCGCTCTCGGCTGCGCCGTAACGCGAGTTGTAGTATTTGAAATAGGCGGGGTCCTCCGCGCGCTTCTGCCGCCACGGATGAGGCTTGGAAATCGAATAAGCGCGGCGGTCGCCGGTCGGCGCTTCGAGCGACGGCGTGGCGGCGTCGGGATTGCGCGAGAGATAACGCCACGGAATCGGCGCGATGAAAATGCCGGGGATGGTCGTGTTCACCGTGAAGCGGTCGCCCGCCTCCGTCATGGCGAAGCCGAACGTGTGCGTGTTGCCGGTGATGGGTTCAATGGCCGAGCCGTCGGGGCGGATGCGGAAGTCCGACCCGGGCAACTGCACCGCCGCGGCCAGATGCGGCCCGGTGATTTTACCGCCGCCCCAGCCGCGTCCGAAATAAATCCAGCCGTCGCTACCCCACTGCGGCGCGTTGATGCCGCGCTCCAGTTCGCCCGTGGGAAAGCCGGTGAAAAGTTTCTCGTGCACCTCCGCGACGCCATCGCCATCGCGGTCAGCGAGGAAGACGATGTCGGGCGCGCACGCCACGATGACGCCGCCGCGCGCAGGCACGAGTCCATAAACGGGCGGGAGGTTCGTGGCCCACGTCACGGCCTTGTCCATGCGGCCATCGCCGTTGGCATCGAGCAGCAGCTTCACCACGCCATAAGTGCCGGGTTCGGCGGCTCTCTTGAATTTCGCGTCCGCCTGCACGCGTCGCACCTGTGTGTCGAGCTGGCCGGACTTGTTGAGTTCCTCGATGTCGAGCTGACCCGCCAGATTGTAGCCGTGCAGTTCGCTCACGAACATCCGTCCGTGCTCGTCCCAGCACAGCGCCGACGGCGACGAAATGAGCGGCTCGCTCGCGATGACTTCCATGCGAAAGCCGTCCGGCAGCTTGAACGCCGCGGCGCTCTCCTCGGGGTTGCGCGGTTTGGGCGCGTCGGTGGGCGGCGGGATTTGGGCGAGGGCGAGATTCGTGGCCGAACAGGCGAACAGGGCCAGCAGCGCAAATTTCATCGCAGTGACTTACTCAAGCCCGGCTTGAAATGCAAAGCGAGAAGCGAACTGAGACCGTCTCATCTTCCAACCTGCTCGTTGGCAAATCGCCGATGACACGCCACGAGCGCGAGCGCGGAGACGAGCAGCGTGCCCGCCCACATCAGGGAAATCATCAGCTTGGCCGTATTCCAGTCGGCGGAGACGTAGCCTTGGGCGATGTAGTCGGGGCCATAAACTATGCGAGCCACGACGCACGCGGCGATTTTGATCAAGCCGACGATCATCGCGCCGAGAACAATCGCTCCATACGGCTGGCGCAAACGCAGCGTGAGCCACGGGGCGAGTCCCAGCGCTGGACTGATGCCGAACGCCGCCATGATGGGCAGGGGGATGTTCGACTTCACCTCGGCGGCCACTCCGAGAACAGTGAAGACCACCGCGTTGACGACGAGACAAATCACGAGGGCGGAAATTCTCGCGCGCCACGCGGCGACCGACGTCGGTTCGACGCCCGGCCTAAACGCTTCAGTCCCTAGCCACGCCCCGCCGAGCGCCAGATAGAGCGTGCCGACGTCCGCGCCGTTGGAATCCGCGCCCGTGAGCAACACCGGCACGGGCAGCAACAGCGCGAATCCCCACGGCATGAGGAGACGGCGCAGGTCGGCGCGCAGGGAGGAGGTGGTGGAGTCATTCATTGTGCTCATGGTCATTTGGTTTCGAGGTGGATATCAACGAATCAATGTGTTTGGTGGCCAAACTGGCATATCTCACTTTCCTCCCGCAGAAGCCCGGCTACGCACACCGGCCACGATGTTACTGATGGCATTGACGACCAACTCCGGCTCAAAGACGCGCAAATAATGTCCGCTCTTCTCGGTTTCGATGTGCGTGGCGTGCGCGCCGCGAGCCAAAGGGCTGGCGAGCAAAAGCACCGCGAGCGAGCGTGAATATCCACCGGATCTTCCCATTTGATTCTTAAAAAGCCATCTTTGGCCGCGATTCCCATTTGTATTATTGCGCCACTGAATTCGTCAAGCAGGGTCACGCGCAGGTCGTACGTGCTAGCGCGAAGCGAAGACGAGGGAACGAGCGATTAGTCGTGGTGAAGACCTTCTCGCCGCGCGGAGTGGTCTGGGCAATCCGCCGATGGTCGATGAGAGCACTCGGCTTTTGGGCTTTCCGGCTTGGCACTCTCTTTTGTTCGTGAGCGCTGGTAGCGCCCTCGATAGTCGCCTGGTGTCAGGCCGGTGGTTTCGCGGAAGCAACGCGTGAAATGGCTTTGATCGGTGAAGCCGGTTTCATGCGCGATGTCCGCGAGGGCGCGGCTCGTGGTGCTCAAGAGCCGGCGGCTTGCTTGAATCCGCACGGTGCGCAGGTAAGCGGTCGGAGTCATGCGCAGCAATTGCTGAAAGCGCCGGTTGAAGTGCGTCGAGGACAATCCCGCCAGCGCCGCCATTCGGGCCATGGAGATGGTTTCGGCGAACCGCTCCTCGATATGCCGGATGACCGGGGACAGTTCCTGGAAATACCGCGCCTGCTCGAGCGGCTGCTCGATGACATACATCGCGCCGGCGATGCCCATGATGCTCTCACCTTGATCGAACAATGGCACTTTGGTGGAAACATACCAATGCGGCAGGCTGCGCAGGTGAAGCACCAGCCAAACTTGGCTCGCGATGGGTCGTCGTGCCTTCATGACCCGGCGGTCTTCCGCAATGTAAGCCTCAGCCAAAGCGGGCGGGTGGAAGTCGCGGTCGCTCCGGCCCAGCATGTCCCCTTCACAACTTGCGTCGTGAATGGCGACAAACGTCGGGTTCACGCGCACGTAACGGCTCTGGGTATCCTTGGCGTAGAAAGCGACGTTGGGCAAGGAATCGAAGAGGGTCATAACCGCCGCGGCTGACGAGCAGCGGCGGAAAAAGTCGCGTTGAAACGATTGGGGAGAGAAAGTCGGCATGGTCAGAATATACCAAAGGCAAGCCACAACTTACAAGACGCCGCTTTCGCGCATGGGTAGATTTTTACGATGACATTGCCAGGCTTGTTCGCGACGCTGCTGGTGCTGCCACTGATGGCGCAGGCCGGCGGGGTCGAGCCGCGCGTGAACTATGGTCGCGAGGTGCGCCCTATTCTTTCAGAGAACTGCTTCTATTGTCACGGACAGGATGCGAACAAGCGCAAGGCCAAGTTGCAGCTCAACACACGCGAGGGTCAGCGCGCTCACGACGCGGTCGTGCCCTGCCAGCCGGACAAGAGTGAACTCATCAAGCGCATAATCTCCACGGACAAGGAGGAACAAATGCCGCCGCCGGATTCGCATCGCTCGCTCACGCTGGCGCAGAAGGATTTGTTGAGGCGCTGGATTGCCGAAGGCGCGGAGTTCAGTGGCCATTGGGCGTTTGAAGCATTGCAGCGGCCGGCGCCGCCGAAAGTAGCCAGCGCGAAAATGAAGATTCAAAATCCGATCGACGCATTCGTGCTGGCAAAATTGGAGCAGGAGAAACTCTCGCCTTCTGCCGAAGCTTCGCGCGAAACGCTGATTCGCCGCGTCACCCTCGATCTCACGGGGCTGCCCCCAACCCCGAAGGAAGTGGACGTCTTTCTCGCCGACAAGAAGCGCGGCGCTTACGAGCGGGTCGTGGATCGCCTGCTGGAGTCGGAGCGTTACGGCGAGCGCATGGCGTTGCCGTGGCTGGATGCGGCGCGCTACGCGGATTCGAACGGGTTCCAGCAGGATGGCGACACCTTCCAGTGGATTTGGCGGGACTGGGTGGTGCATGCTTTGAATGCTAACATGCCCTTCGACCAATTCACCATCGAGCAGCTTGCGGGCGACCTGCTGCCGGATGCCTCGGAGGAACAAAAGATCGCCACGGCTTTCAATCGAAACCACATGCTCAACGGCGAGGGCGGCGCAATTCCCGAGGAACAGCGGCACGTGATTCTCTTCGACCGCGTGGACACCACGACCACGACTTGGCTGGGTCTGACCGTGGCGTGCGCGCAATGCCACGATCACAAATACGATCCCATCAAGCAACGTGACTATTACTCGCTGATGGCCGCGTTCAACAATCTGCCCGAGAACGGCGTCACGCCCATCATTCCCTACAAAGTGCGCGTGGCCGAGCCGTTGCTCGACGTGGCTTCACCGGGGCAGAAAACCAAACTCGCCAACTTCACAGCGCGGTTGAAGGAGTTGAAGGAGACGCAGAAGGATTTCACGAACCAGCTCGAATCTTTACAGCGCGGGTGGGAAGCGAAGGTTGTCGCCAATGAAAAGTTTCCCGACGCGGCCATCCGGGAATTCGCTTTATTGCCGCGTAATGACAAACCGGGTCCACGCGAAGCACGACTCAAGGAATACTTCACGGAGAAGGTGCTGCCCAACATCCCAGACAATCCGGTCGCGGCCATCGGGAATCTGGAGCGCGAGTTGAACAATTTTAAGAACGACGATTATCCGCGCGTCATGGTTATGGCGGAGACGAAGCCGCGCGACACGTTCATTCTCGACCGCGGCAATTACGAGGCGCGCAAGGAAAAGGTGGAGTTCAACACACCCGCGTTCCTTCCGGCGATGCCCACAAACGCGCCGCGCAACCGCCTCGGTCTGGCGCGCTGGCTCGTGAGCGCGGACCAGCCGCTGACGGCGCGGGTGGTCGCCAACCGTCAATGGCAGATGTTCTTCGGTCTGGGCCTGGTGAAAACGAGCGAGGATTTCGGAGTGCAAAGCGAAACGCCAGCGCATCGCGAACTGCTCGACTGGTTGGCGGCGGAGTTCATGACGCCGAGTATCGCGGTTGGAAAGGGCATAGCGCATTGGAGCCTGAAGCATCTTCACCGCCTCATCGTCACCAGCGCAACCTATCGGCAGGCGTCGCGCGTCACACCGGAGTTGCGCGAGCGCGACCCGGAGAATCGCTTCTACGCGCGCGGCGCTCGGTTTCGTTTGCCGGCGATGTTCATTCGCGACCAGGCGCTGGAGGCGAGTGGCCTGCTTGTGAACAAGCTGGGAGGCAAACCCGTTTACCCGTATCAACCGACGGGCATCTGGGATTCCCTCGCCATTACGAAGGAGCGCGACTTCACCTATCCCCAGTCCATGGGCGAGGACTTGTATCGGCGCAGTCTCTACACCTTCTGGCGGCGCACCGTCGCACCCGCCAACCTCTTCGATGCCTCGACGCGGAATGTCTGCAAAGTTCGCCTTGGGGTCACCAGCACGCCGCTCCACGCACTCACGTTGCTGAATGACCCGACTTACGTCGAAGCTGCGCGCGCGCTCGCCGAACACGCGCTGCACGACGCGAAGCCAGCGCCCGACGCGCGCCTCGACTTCGCTTTCCGACGGGTTCTCGCCCGGCATCCTGACAAGACCGAGGCGAAGCTGCTTCGCGCCAGCTTTGACAAACAGTTGGCGAGATTCCGAGCCGACAAGACCGCGGCCAAATCGTTTCTCTCCACTGGGGCTAGCCCGCGCGATTCCAACCTCGACCCTTTTGAACACGCGGCGTATGCAGCCGTGTGCTTGGGAATTCTGAACCTGGACGAAACACTGACCAAACCATGAACCCGCTGCTCGAATCCAGACTCAATCTCACGCGCCGTCAATTTTTCGGACGCACTGCCACGGGCATTGGCGTCGCCGCGTTCGGCTCGCTGCTTGGTGAAAACGTGTTCGCTGCCGGCACGACGAGTTCATCTTCAAGCAACGGCGTGCCCGGGCTGCCGCATTTCGCACCGAAGGCGAAGCGGGTCATCGTGCTCTGGCAAGGCGGCGGGCCTTCGCAAGTGGACCTGTTTGATTACAAGCCCGGACTGAACGCGCGACGGTTGGAGGAGCTTCCCGA
This sequence comes from Chthoniobacterales bacterium, assembly GCA_038240495.1. Classification (GTDB taxonomy): domain Bacteria; phylum Verrucomicrobiota; class Verrucomicrobiia; order Chthoniobacterales; family Chthoniobacteraceae; genus Chthoniobacter. The sequence goes on from JBBSDS010000129.1 coordinate 10,384, forward strand.
GTCGGTGCGCGCCGGCGCAAGGCTCTCGACGATGACTGCATCTCAGAAGAAGTATCCCATTCTTCCCGCCATCAAACCGTTCAAGCAATACGGCCAGTGCGGACGCTGGTTGAGCGAGATGCTGCCGCACACCGGCGGCGTCGCTGACGACATTTGCCTCATCAACTCGATGCAGACCGAAGCCGTGAATCACGCGCCCGGCGTTACGTTCTGCATGACGGGTTCGCCGATTCCCGGCCGTCCCAGCATGGGTGCCTGGCTCACCTACGGACTCGGTTCCATGGCCGCCGACCTGCCCGCCTTCGTGGTGATGACCAGCGCCGACACGGCGAAATCGTGCGGCCAGTTGTTCTACGAGAACTATTGGGGCAGCGGATTTATCCCATCCAAATTTCAGGGCGTGCGGTTGCGAGGTGAAGGCGAGCCAGTCCTGTATCTCAACGACGCGCCGGGCTTGAGCCGCGAACAGAAGCGCGCCCTGCTCGACGACATCGCCGCGCTGAACGAGCATCAATTTGCCGCGCAGAGCGATCCGGAAATCACGACGCGCATCGCGCAATACGAAATGGCTTTCAAGATGCAGGCCAGCGTGCCCGGCCTGCTCGATCTGTCGAAGGAACCGGCGCACGTCCTCGACAACTACGGACCCGATGTGAAGCGTCCCGGCAGCTTCGCGCGAAACTGTCTGCTAGCCCGGCGTCTTGCCGAACGCGGCGTGCGGTTCATTCAACTCATGCACAGCGGCTGGGATCAGCACGGTAATCTCGACACGCAGCTCGAAGTGCAGTGCCGTGACACCGATCAGCCCAGCGCCGCGTTGGTGCGCGACTTGAAACAGCGTGGTCTGCTCGACGATACGCTGGTGATTTTTGCCGGTGAATTTGGCCGCACCGTTTTTGTACAGGGCGACGTGACCAAACCGGCCGGACATGGCCGCGATCATTTTGGCCGCGCCTACAGCCTGTGGATGGCCGGAGGCGGTGTCAAAGGAGGCACCCTCTACGGCGAGACCGACGAGTTCAGCTACAACGTCGTGCGTGATCCGGTCCACGTTCACGACTGGCAGGCGACTGTGCTGCACCTGCTTGGCATCGATCACGAGAAGCTCACGTATCGGTTCCAGGGCCGCCAGTTTCGCCTGACTGATGTTCACGGCCAGGTGGTGAAGGGAATCCTTGCGTAGCGCAGCAACTCATCGCATTTTCTTGCCAATCACCTGATAAACTTTTAGCGCCTGCTGGTATTCGCCGAGCGCGGCGGGGGAGAGGATGTTTTGGCTGCGCGTGATTTCCTCCTGCACACGCTGAATGAGGTAGTCAATTTCCTCACGGCGCGGACGCAGCGGCTTACTCGGCACTTCCAAATACACCGGGCTGCTGTGCGCAAAACGATTGCGGCGTCCTCCGTTCTTTTCAAAGGCGCGCACGGCAATCCAACTGGCGCCGTCGAGCGGCGCCGATTCCGCAAGCTCATTCCGAAACGCGCCGCTGGGTGTTGCCTTGTTCGATGGAGCCACCGTCTTCGCCACGCGTCCGTTGACGACGATTTCGATACGCTCGATTGGGGCGGCGCTTTCAAGGGAGCCGCTGACGCGCGCGGTTTTAGTCGCGGCGTCGAGTGCGAGCGTGCTGCCCGGTTCTCGTCCGTTCACCTGCACAAAGAGCATTGGGCCGGTCGTGACGAAGCTGTGCCCGGCGTTGAGCGCGACCAGCCATTTGTCATAACTGAATCCATCCGGCTGCCGCACATAAACACGTCCAAACCCAAGCGGCACCGGATGCACACCATCCGCCGTGCCGCCGGTGGGCCGCAGTCGAAAGCCGCAGTTCAACAGCGCGTAATAGGTCTGAAACCCAAAATCGATCCAACCCCATTCGGTGAATCCCTTGTCGTCCATTTGGAGGTTCATGTATGTTCCGGCGGCGGAAACCGTCCATCGCGGGAAGCCGAATTCAGTCCGCCAGACATGGTTGTTCGCCAGCTCGAACAAGTCTGCCTTCAGCAGCGGCACCATCGCGACCGACCACGGCCACGAGTGTTTCTCCAAATCAATCA
>JBBSDS010000130.1:0-12428 GCA_038240495.1 Chthoniobacterales bacterium
GACCTTGGGCGCACTCATCCGCGAATATCTTTTCATCTCCCTCTTCCGCGCCTGCGCCGAATCCCTCGCGAGCGAAAACGCCAGCCGCCTCGCCGCGATGCAACGAGCCGACAAGAACATCGACGATCTTTTGGAAACACTCCACGGCACCTACCACCGTCTGCGCCAAAGCAGCATCGACGAGGAGCTGTTTGACGTGATCTCCGGTTACGAGGCGCTGGCTACAGGAAGACCACAACGTAGTGACTGAGTGACACTTTTTCTGCATTTGAAGAGGGCATCATCTTACAGCAACGGGCTGAGGAGATTCGCGCCGGACTCAAGACATCGACGGAACACACCGCGAGCCTCCACCTCCGCGCGGGTGATCTCGCGGCTCTCGCGCAAATCAGCCTCGAAGAAAGTTGCGAGCATTTCGTTCACTCGACGCGAGAGGAGAAAGCACGCCAGCTCGAAGTTGAGCCGGAAGCTGCGCGTGTCCACGTTCGCGCTGCCGATGACCGACAACTCGTCGTCGATGATGAGATTTTTGGTGTGCATGAAACACGGCAGGAACTCGAACAGCCGCACGCCGGCGCGGAGCAGCGGCTCGCGGCACGAGCAGGAGGCAAGGGCGACGAGCCGCACGTCGTTTTGCAGAGGGGTGAGGATGCGGACATCGACGCCGCGCATCGCCGCGGCGCGCAACGCCTCAAGCAGCGAGGCATCGGGCACGAAATACGGGCTGGTGAGCCACACGCGGCTGCGGGCGTTGGTGATCGCGAGGAAAAAGCCGTCATGCACGCGGTGCTCGTCGCGATCAGGTCCACTCGCGATGGCGACGCATAGCGCGCGATTCTCGCTCGTGTCATCGCACTCGCCCTCCGGGATCAGGTCGCGGAGGCTCTCCCCGGTGACAAACAGCCAGTCCTCCTGAAATACCGCGTCGAGGTTTTCGAGCACGGGACCACCCAGCCGCGCGCATTGGTCCCTCCACTCGCATTCATATTCGCGGCCAATGTTCATCCCGCCGGTGAATGCGCAGCGCCCATCGACGAGCAGAAGCTTGCGGTGATTGCGAAAATTGAACGTCGGCGCCCAGGGTCGGAAACTCGCCGGCAGAAATCCCGCGACCTCGACACCAGCCGCGCGTAATGACGGTGCCACCTGGCGCAGAAACGCGCGGCTGCCGACTTCATCGACGAGGATTCGCACCTTCACCCCAGCCCGCGCACGCTCGATCATTTTGTCAGCAATGCGCCGCCCGGTTTCGTCGGCCTGCCAGATATAAAACAACGCGCGAATTTCCGTCCGCGCTTGAACGATAGCCGACTCCATCGCCGCGAACGCCTCGGCACCGTTTGCGAATACGCGCACGTCCGTCGCGTCCGCCGGCGGAAATACACCCTCGCACCACCGCCGGTCGCCCTGGAGTGCAAACGGCAGCACGGCACGAATGACCGCAGGAATCTCCGGCGCGCGCGGCGGAGCCTCGGGATGCTCGGCGTCCATCCGTCGTTGCGACCGCTTGCGCTCCCGGGCCGGACGTTGCAGATGCATCCGCCCGAGCAGCCACCACGCGATCACGCCGCCAAACGGGACTGCCAGCAGGGCGAGGATCCAACTCAGTGCCGCCAGCGGCCGACCGCTCCGCCGCACGAGCACTGAGGGAATCGTGGCCAGCGCCAACACATCGGCAAGAAGGAGAATCCAGTCACGAATTTCGGCCGGAAATGCGGATCGAAGCAGCAGGTTTAGCAGCGAGTGCATGGCCGGTTCGGTTTTAAGTGCGTAGCGTTTTCACTCGAAGTAGGGCATCGCCGCGTTCATCGCGGCTCGTTCATGTCTCGAATGTTCTCAGCGCGCCCGGACAGCGCCAATGAATTCCTCGACCGCGCATCCGCCGCTGGCGGCCATCCGCGTTGCAACGGCGGTGGTGCGATCAAAGCAAGGACTGCGCCTGTTTTGCGGAACCGGAGCGTAGCGAAGGCACAGCAAAATAGACGGCCCGCGGGACAAGTGCCACGCGAAGCGACCCCGGTTCAACTTGCCGGACATGGTAAGTTGCGAGCTTGAGTGGAACCGCCGTTCGATGACACTCAGGCGCCGCCGATCCGCGGAAAATATCAATCATCCGATCCATGCGCTTTCCGAAAAACTCACTCTTGACAGTCCTCATCGCACTCAGCGCTCTCGGCACGGTGCGGGCCGTTGCGGCGATGGTGGAGTATCATCTTACGATCAATGAGAAAGCGGTGAACTTCACCGGCAAGTCGCGAAGTGCCGTCTCAGTCAATGGCAGCATTCCCGCGCCGGCGCTGACGTTTCGCGAGGGCGATTTGGCGCGCATCCATGTGACCAATGCGATGAAGGTTGAGTCGTCGATTCACTGGCATGGGATGCTGCTGCCGAACCGCATGGACGGCGTGCCGTTCATCACCTATCCGCCGATCCAGCCCGGCGCGACTTTCACCTACGAGTTCCGCATCCGGCAGCGCGGCACGTATTGGTATCACTCACATACGGCGCTGCAGGAGCAGAAGGGGCTCTACGGCGCGATAGTCATCCTCCCGCGCCGAGGGAGCGTGAGCGGGGATCGCGATAACGCGGTGGTGCTCTCGGATTGGACGGATGAAAGTGCGCACGAAGTCCTGCGCTGGCTCAAACGTGGCAGCGAATGGCCGGCGCTCCAACGCGGGACGGCGCAGTCGATGTTCGGCGCGATGCGGGTCGGGAAGCTTGGCGATTTCTGGAAGCGCGAGCTGTTGCGGATGCCGCCGATGGATCTTTCCGATGTGGCCTACGACCGCTTCCTCGCGAATGGCGAACCCGAGCACCGCATCGCTGCGAAACCCCGGGAGAATGTCCGTGTGCGCATCGTGGACGGCTCGGCATCGACGTTCTTTTATCTCCAGTTTGCCGGCGGGCCGATGACCCTCGTTTCCGCGGACGGGCAGGACGTGCAGTCGGTGAAAAAGGACCGCGTGCTGATCGGCGTCGCGGAGACTTACGATGTGCTGGTGCGTCCGCCGGGACCGGGTGCGTATGAGCTTCGCGCCACGGCGCAGGACGGTTCGGCGTGGACTTCCATCTGGATCGGCGACGGCGAGCGGCATCCCGCGCTGAACGTGCCGTCCGCCAATCTTTACAACGCGATGGGTGAGCTGAAGCCATCGCGTATCTTCGCTCTCACGCCCGGCGGCACAATGGGGATGCCGACTCGCGAAGTGAACGCGGGCAAATTCGACAAGCCCGGTGTCATGGGCGGCATGATGACGATGGAGGAAATGATGGGCATGAAGCCCGGCATGAAGATGAAAGGAATGGATCACGACATGCCGATGGGTGGGGACATGAAAATGGGAGGCGAGATGAAGATGGAAGGAATGCTGATGGACCACGGCAGCATGACGATGGATCACGACACGCCCGCGAACCCGCACTCCGGCAAGAAACACACCTCGGACTTCGCGTTTTTCGGCCCGGACGTCTCGTCGCGGAAGCCACTCGTCATGGATGGCATGGGTGAGCGCCCCGGTCCGCCATACAAGGATTTGCGCGCCGTGAAGAACACCGCGCTGCCCTCAAAGAACCCGGTGCGCGAAGTGCGACTCACGCTCGATGGCGACATGGAGCGCTACGTCTGGTCGCTCAATAACACGCCGCTCTTCGCGAGCGATTCGATCAAGATCGAGCGCGGCGAGAACGTGCGTTTCATCATGATCAACCGCACCATGATGCATCACCCGATGCACCTGCACGGGCACTTCTTTCGCGTGATCAATGGCCAGGGCGACCGCTCTCCGCTCAAGCACACCGTCGATGTCCCGCCGATGGAGACGACCGTCTTCGAGTTCGAGACGGACGAAGTGGGCGACTGGTTCTTCCACTGCCATCTGCTCTACCATCTCGCGAGCGGCATGGCCCGCGTGGTGCATTACGAAGGCTTCAAGCCCTCTCCCGACACCGCCGCCTTGCGGCCCAAGCTCTATCGCGACCCATTCTACTTTTGGGGCACTGCGGATGTGCTCACAAACATGACTCAAGGTTACTTAGAGCTCTCGAACACGCAGAATATCTTCAACCTCGAATGGGAAGCCGGCTGGAACAATGTGCCGGATACGCAGCTCGAAACGACGTTCCTCTACGAACGCTACTTCAATCGCTTCTTTCGCCTTATGGCGGGCGTTAACAGCGAAGGCGTCGTGACCACGAGTCCCCTCCACTACGACGGCGACAGCAACCGTGGGGTCTTCGGCCTCATGTATAAGCTGCCGCTGAATATCGATATGGATGCATGGGTCGATACCGACGGCGGAGCGCGCGTGCGTGTGATGAAAAACATCCCGCTCACGCCGCGCCTCATGCTCGGCGGCGAAGTCCGCTACGACACGCACGACTATTGGGAAGAGCGCGTCCATCTCGATTACATGCTCAACAAGAACGCTTCGATCCTCGGCCAATGGCACTCCGACTACGGCTGGGGTGTGGGGCTGCGGGTTCGCTTCTGAATCTTCTGGAGGTGCCGGCGTTCCACTTCCTCGATCGACTCGCCTTCGATGAAGACCGCCTGCGCGTGCGCGGTTACTTGTGCGCCGAAGAGGCCGATCATCGCGACGATCCATGTCCAAAGCACCACGACGATGATCCCGGCCAGCGAGCCATAGACGACGTTGTAGCGCGCCAGCCAGTGCAGGTAGCCGAGGAAGATCGGTTTCGCGGCGGCGAAAATCACGGCGGCGAGCAAGGCACCCGCCAGCGCAGGCCGCCAGTGCGGCTGCCGCCGCGGCACGAAGCGGTAAGCGAGAAAAAATGCGGCGAGGACGAAGACCGGCGGCAGCGCGTTCACGACGAGCTGGAAAAGCGTCTCCTGGCCGATCGGCAGAATGCCGAAGATCCAGCGCAGGATTTGAAAAACGAACGGCGAGGCCAGCGCGACGAGAAACATCACGCCGAGCGTGAGCAGCATCGCCAGCCTGGCGAGCAGCCGTCTTCCCCAGTGCGGATCTTCGTCGGCCTCGAAAATGATATTCACCGCCTTCGTCACCGCGCCGAAGACGAGCGAGCCGGTCCAGAGCAGCGGAATGAGGGTGATCAAGCCAGCGCCGCGCGCGGTCGAGAGCGTCTGCACGACGATGCGATCAATCGCCACCGGACCGCGCGGCAGCAGCGTCCCGAGGTAATGAGTCGCCTGGCTGACCGCCCATTGCGGATCGACGAAAAACGCAGCCACTGACCCGATCGCGAGGAGCAGCGGGAAAAGCGAGAGCAGGCTGTAATAGGCGATCGCCGCGGCCCAGCTCGCGTTGTCGTCTTTGAAGAAGCGCCGAGCCGCGAGCTTCACGACCCGCCACGCGAGCGCGCGGTGCGCCGCAGTGGGAAAAGCGGAGAGCAAGGCACGGAGATTCATCAATCGCGAGCGCGTCGAGCCGGCTGGCTGAGTTGCTGGCGGAGGAAAGCGGTGATGCGGGGGAAGGCCACGAGCCGCCATTCGCGGCCATCCCAGCGCGCCCGCAGGACATGAAATGCGTCTTCATTCGGTGCCCGGCGACCGGCCCCGCGGAGCTGATAGATGACATAAGCCAGGCCGCGCGCTTCGGTGATGGCATGGATGTCGATGGAAGCGCGACCGCTGCCCGTCGTGTCGGGATCGCTGCGCAAAGGATCGAGCCCGCTGTGGTAGCGCAGCCAAAAATCGCGCGGTGAAAACGCGCGCAGCGTCTTGAGATCGCCGACTTCCCGCTTGCGCCAGTAGTCGCCCCAAAAGCCGCTCCATTGGCGCTCGGCGAGCAGGAGCAAAATGCCACGCTGCTCTTCGTAGGATTCGTAATCGAGACGCTCGCGGAACTTCACCGGAAGCCCTGAATAATCCCACGCGGCATACTCCTTGGTGAGCTGTTTGAGCGCGACCGAATCCGCATCGGTCAGCGCGGACGCGTGCTGCACCGAAAGTGCGATGGAGATCATGAAAACCAAGACAGCGCATTTCATCGCGGCAACTGTGGCACGAACGGCTGCGCGGCTGCGAACTGAAACGATCGAGAATTGCTCCGCAAATCAAAGCTGCACTTTCGTCATCCACTCGAAGAGAATCCATCCGATGTCAGATTCAACGTCTTTACACGAAAGCAACCGGGCCTTCTACGATCGCATCAGCGAAGCTTACGATCTTATTGCTGACTCGAGCGAACGCGCCGCGCGTCTCGTCGGGATTCGCCAACTTTCCTTGAATCCCGGCAAGACGGTCTTGGAAATGGGCTTCGGCACGGGCAACGAGATTATCGACCTCGCTGCCGCCGTCGGTCCGACGGGAGCGGTGCATGGCATTGACATCTCGCCCGGTATGCTCGCGGTGGCACAGCGCAAAATCGCGAAGGCTCACCCGTCGGCGGCCGTCGATTTGCGCGTTGCCGACGCTCGCGAGTTGCCCTTCGGCGATGAAAGTTTCGATGCCGCTTACAGCAGCTTCACCTTGGAGCTTTTTCCACCGGATGAAATTGAATTCACGCTCCGTGAAGTAGCTCGCGTACTTCGTCCCGGTGGACGATTCAGCAACGTCTCGATGGCCAAAGTCGGGCCAGGTCAGCACCCCAGCACGCTGGAAGAAATATACATTTGGATGCATCGCCATTTTCCGCACATCGTCGACTGCCGTCCGATTGATGCCCCAGCGCGTCTCACGGAGACAGGCTTTGAAATTGCCGAGCGCGTGGATTTGGAGATTTGGACAATGCCGGTATGTGCAGTTCTTGCGATCAAGCCGGACCGTTGACGCCCATCACCCTTGCCAGGGACTTCGCGATTCTCGCTATCGACCGGGCGCGCTCGCACCACGAACCGCTGCTTGCTCGACCCGCGCGCTCCTCCATCGCGTCCCCCGCACGTGCACCGGGCGGATCGAATCCACACGTCTCATCACGACGCCCTCGAAGAAATCGCAGCCGAGTGCCCGGTTCGCCTCTCGGAACCGTTGGTAGATCGTCAACCATCAGCGTAATCTTCGACGCTCACACTCAGCGCGAGGCAAATGGCGTTGATCGGCACTGAGCGCGTGCTTTCGCCGGTAAACTTCGCATCACAGGGAAGCCGCAATTCCATCGTCGTCCGTCGCCGCTGCTAGCTCGGCGCACCGAGTTCCGGCACAAAGATCGAGCACGACCAACGTGCCGCGTCCGAGGTTGTTCATTCGCTCCAGCGTCTCGCAGTCGGCCCAAACGTGCTCGCAAATCCCATCCCTACAGAGTTGGGCCAGTCCTGTCCAAATGAGTCCATTCCGCACTTTCGATTTTCAAGACCGGCTCCACTGCCGTAATTTCGTCAACGATCTGAAATTTGACGGGCCTCGGAATTTTTGCGAATCAAACAACAGAATTTTGGGGAATGGGACATAAACTGAGGGGACAATCCAGAGGTAGAACACCAAATTCCCAAGCTGCCGTCCGCGCGGCGGAAAGTCGTCATCCACGGCCCGGCCATTCGCACCCAGCCAGCCGCGAATGCCGGCAAAGCCGCCTTCGCTCTGACGGCCTTGAAGTTCGCCCTCGATTTCGCCAAGCCCGCGCTGCTCCGGTGGGTCAAGGACCGCTACCTGAGCCGGTCAGCCGCACGCCCCGCCTCTTGATCTGAATCGTCATCCCGCGCGAGTCGCGCCTGCGCTTTAGGAAAATTCGCGCGTCAGCCGATCCGCCGCGCGACTTCGTGGCGGGCGCGCTGGAGCAGAGCGCCAAGGCTGTCCGTGGCTTGCTCGCCGAGGCCGGCGAAGCCTTCGCGAATACGCGCGACCGGCTGCTCCGCTTCCTCCGCGTGACGCCGGGCGAGCAGGCCCACGAGAAAGGCGCCGCCCGTGACGGCCAGCAACACGCCGAGGGGACTCACTCCCGCTGGAGTTGCAGCGACCGGGATGACTAGCGGCTGTGGTGGATGCGAATCAGCCTGAATCACGGCGCTCGGCACTAGGCCCTGCTGCGCCCGCGCGTCCGCCGTCGCCGGCACCGCCCCGGCTATGGGTTTGATTTCGTGGCCGGTTTCGCCCGCATAGACCTGGGCGAACGCCGCACCGAAGAGCAGGAGGCACGACGCGTAATAGATCCACAGCAACAGCAGCACCACCGATCCGGCCGCGCCAAAGCTCGACGCCGTGTCGCGATTGAAACGCGAGTGCGCAAAAAATGAGGGCGAGGACCGTGGGCGACTACTTTTTTCTCTTTGAACGATTTCCTCCGCTCGGCGCATGGCGTTTTTTACCGCGAGGGATTGGCTTTCTCTTTCTCTCCATCGTTCTGGTGAGAAAATCACCGATCTTTTCGTCGGGATCGACGTTCGGAAAAAGGTCGCTGAGGCTCACTTTGAATATTCGGACGAAATACAATTGCTGAAAATCGCTCAAATGAACCAAGCGGCATTCGATCTTGGAAACCTGACTGCGATCAATGTCCCAACCGGCGAGTTGCAACCTCACCGCCAAGTCGTATTGGCTCCAACCGAGGCGGTCTCTCCTTTTCATGATTTCCGGGCCAATGAGGTTCTTATACTGCATGCCGCTGCTTGCGGCATAAGCAATACTGGCAGCGGTTTCGGAAGGTGCGCCCGTTCCGGCGCAACATGAATCGGACGTTGCACTGCCTGTCGTTTGTCGACGTTCTGCGGCACCCGATGCGCACGTCTTGAAGACTCGGGTGATCGCTCAATGGCGTGCCAGCGTAGGCCGTCCATTCGGCGAATTGCCTCCAAAAAATGACGGCCAAAATGGGAAGGTATTTCCCCAAGAATATGTGTGAATGCGAAATCCCCGCGAATCGCATGATGCGACCGGTCTTGAAGATCGACGCACTCACGGGTTGTTTCCGGCGGCTTGAATAACTCGCAGACGAGTTCTTCACAACCGGCGCGGCTAGAGCCGGACACCTTTCTGGGGGTGTCCTCGCCGCGCCGGTTGCCGCCGCCAGAACAAGCCCGGAGACGATTCTGAATTTGCGAGGGTGCCCAATGTAATTTGCCGAAATCCTGCGCCGAATTGAGCGCACAGGAATGGTGAAGTAGCCCTAATTTCGTCGCATCATGAAGACTCTCACTCACCGTAATGTTGTTGGGCCTGCCATCACCCGCTTGCGCCTCAAGCGAGGCTGGTCGCAGGCTGACTTTGCCATTCACCTTCAACTCGCCGGATGGAATATCAGCCGCAGCGGCATCGCCAAAATGGAAGCGCAGCTTTTGGAAGTTGGCGACCGCGAGGTTTGCTATCTGCGCCAGGTGTTGCGGGTGGACGTGAAGGAATTGTTTCCGCCACTCAATCCGCACAAGACCATTCGCCAAGGACTCGCCGAGTTGCTGAACAAAGAACCAGCGAGCGAAATGGCCGCGACGTGAGCGACGGCGGGAAAGCACCACTCGGGATTCTTTGAACCGACCAGCCGAAAATCCTTCATGCTCCGTGTCGAAATTCCAGATGAGTTGCTAATCCGGGCCGTGAGCGATGCGGTCGAACGACAGCTCTCGCGGATTAACGAGTTCAGCGGCTACGTGGATATAAAAGGAGCCTGCAAATATCTCTGCGTCGGTGAATCGCAGTTCAAGGAATGGGTGCGGCTCGGCTACATCCACCCGCGCAAGGTTAGCTCGCACCTGGTTCGCTATCGGCTCAAGGAACTGGAGGTATTTATGGAGGAGTTCTTGATTAAATCGCGAACCTAAGCGGCTTGCGGCGACTTCTTCGTCCGTCGGTTGTTCCGAGGCGGATTTCTTTTCGGCAGCACGGCGAACCATTCCGCCGCTTGCTTCTCCGTTACCAGTTCGCGGTAGTTGCGGAAAAGCATCGTCGGCGAATTTCCCATCTCCAACGCAACGCGGGCAGCGTCCTTGATGTCGGCCAGTCGGTAACTCGCATAGCTGTGCCGCAATGCGTTCGGTTTCCAAATGAACTCAATGGCTTCATCACCCGATTTGATGTCATCCTTGCAAAACCGCATCCGCGCCTTGGAGAGCGTATTGTTTCGCGTGTAGCCGACGACGTGGCCGGATTCTTTTCGCAGCGGCAGCAGCCATGCCGCGAGCGACGGCAGCAGTGGCACGAGCCTACGTGAGGCGGTCTTCGCCTTTTCCGCCGCAACCTCGATGAAGCCCTGCTCGAAACGAAGATCGCTCCAGTCGAGCCGCATGATTTCCTGACTGCGCAGACCCGCCAGTGCGCCGATGGCAAAGAACGGCAGCAGCCTTGCCGGGGCATTGGAGAGTAGCAATCGCAGTTCTTGCGGCGTGTAAATTTCAATGGCCCCCTCTCCGGCGTTGGCCGCTGCCACATCCTCGACGGCGGTCGGCTCGTTTCGGGGCAGATGACGCTTGCCGCGTGCGTAGCGGAAAAGCTGAAGCACGGCATTGCGGTAGTTGTTGCGCGTGCGCCCGCTGACTTCGAGGCCGTTCAGCCAGACCTCGATCTCGTGCGTGCCGATTTGATCAATGCGGCCGGGGAATGCGGCAGCGAATTTGTTCATCCGGTATTTCCGGTCCTCCAAATGGAAAAAGCCCACCCCCTCGACTCGCTTCGACGTGAGGAATTCATCGACTACTTCCGAAACCTTTTTCGTGATCATACTCGATGTTTTCCCGCGCCCGGCAATCCACTCCTCGACCGCCGTGAGCAGCGACACATTGAACGACGCGAGCTTGTTTTTTGCGAGGCGGTAATCCTCCACTTCCGCGAGCGTCATCACTTCCTCATGTGCCCGACCCGAGGCGATTTGGGCGATGAGCTTCCGCGCTTCGATTTTCGCCGCGTCAAGCGACGCGCGAGTGATCCGCTTCCGGTTCTCCCCGAGCATCATATCGACGCAGTAGCGTCCGTCGGAAAACTCGTAAATCGGAACTGAGATGTTCCCCTCTTTGACTTCGATGCGTTTCGCTTTCACAGGGGGAAACCTAGCGATTTGTCACGTTTTTGTCACGCAAAATCTAAAATAGCCCGCAAACCCTGATACATACAAGTAGCGCTAACGGGATTCGAACCCGTGTCCCCGCCTTGAGAGGGCAGTGTCCTAGGCCTCTAGACGATAGCGCCGTTTTTGAAGAGGGCGGGCACCCTAGCCTTCGCTTACCGCCCGGACAATTGAAATCTCGCCGACCTAATTTCGGCTGGCGCGCGCTGTCTCCGGCGGCACCGTGGGAGCGATCCGTCTTTGCGTGACGTCGGAGATGTACGTGTCGCGGAGGGTTTCGATCTCGGTCTTGAGTGACCCGTCAATCTGCTCCATCCGTCCGTAGAGCAGCTTGTAGTAATTCGTCATGATCTGGCGCTTTTCGTAATCGGTCTTTGCCACGCGCGCTTTTTCCCATTCCGCCTGCACCGCCGGGTCGCGCAAAGCTTTCGTTTTCACCTCACGCATCTTGATCTTCTGCTTCAGGGCGTCTTCGGCGACTGCGGTCTTGTCGGGGCGCGTCTTTTCCTTCTTGCCCAGCGGAGATTTGTCCAAAGGTGGCAGCTCCTCGGGCATGAGCGACGCCGGGGAGGGGGCCGTCTGCGACGGCTGCGCGGAGGGCGCCAGACCAAACACACTCGCCGGTTCCGCAGGCGCCTCGGCAAAGAGTGTGGGCGCGGCGAGAAGTGAAACGAAGAAAAGGGCGGGCGTATTTTTCATGGCGGTGAAGACGGGAGCGTAATCGCAAAATATCATTTGAAAAGCGCCCGGTTATCGCGCAAGCGGAAGCCATGTCGATCCTCGCCCGCGCACCGCGGCCCATCGCGCTCGATCTTACGCCTTCGGAAGTCGCCGCCGCCTGCGGCCATTTGCCGGGACGCGTTTTCTTCGACACTGCACTCGAGGGCCGCGAGCCTGCGCAGATCTCGATCGTGGCCGCGCGCCCGGTTGAAATCGTGCGCGGGCGATCCTCTGCGGACTGGGAGCTACTGCGCGGAGCGATCGCGGCCCGGACTCGTTCCGCCCGATGCGATGACGGTCTCCCGGACGGATTCGCCGCCGGTCTTGTCGAGTACGAGGGCACCTTCGCCTTCGGGCTCTATGAGGACGCGCTCATTTTTTCACATGCCGATCAGCGTTGGTTTGAAATCGGTGACCTTCGCCCGCATCTGCGCCCGGTTCCGCCGCCGCCGCCTGCCGACGGCCCACGGTTTGCGCCCCGGATGACACGCGAGGATTACTGCCGGTTGGTCGTCCGCGCGCAGGAGTACATCGCGGCGGGCGACATCTATCAGGTCAACCTGGCGCACCAATTCACTGCCCCGTGGCAGGGTGATGCCTTCGCCTTTTATGAAGCACTGCGACATTACTCGCCCGCGCCGCACGCGGCCTTTCTCGAACTCGACGGGCGCGCGATCTTGTCCGCCTCGCCGGAGTCGTGTTTTAAAATTTCCGGGCGAGCCCTTCGCACCCGTCCGGTCAAGGGCCCGCGGCCGCGCCGCGGCGAAGCAAATGCCGACGCCCATTGCGCCGCCGATTTGC
>JBBSDS010000131.1:0-12420 GCA_038240495.1 Chthoniobacterales bacterium
GCGGCCACCGTTTCACCACGTACGAAGAGATCGAACGCGCTGACCTCCGTGTCGTCAAACGCGACGGTCGCAGCGAGCCCTTGAGCAAGCAAAAGCTCCTCGGCGGCATGATCAAGGCCTGCGAAAAGCGCCCGGTCAGTGTCGAAGTGCTGGAGAAAGCGGCTGAGGAGATCGTGCAGGAACTCGAGACGGAGTTCCGCCGCGAGATTCCTTCCAACGTGATCGGCGCCAAGGTCATGGACAAACTTCATCAGCTCGATGAAGTGGCGTACGTCCGTTATGCCTCTGTCTACCGTCATTTCCAAGACATTGGCGAATTCCTCGAGGAGATCCAATCCCTGGAGCGACGACCCAAGCGCAGCGTCTCCCAGCCCGAACTTTTCAAATAACCCCCTCGCATCCCCATGATCTCGCTCAAAGATAATCTGCCGGTGATCCAACTCACGACCGGGCAGGCCATCGCTTTCGACCGCGACTGGCTGATCCGCTCGCTCGCTCAAGCCGCGGCCCGCGCCGGATATGCCAAGTGGTGGCTGGCGGAGCACGTGGCGGAAAGTGTGACGTCGTATTTGCACGATCAGACGGAGATCAATGTGCTCCCCGTCGAGCGGCTGACCACGGCGGTGCAAGCCGTCTTGCAAGTCATCGGCTACGCGGAAGTCGGCCAGCATTTCGTCCCGGCGGCACCACGAGTGCAGGTCTCGCTGGTCGAACTCGCGCGGGAAGCCGGGACGGGTTACGAACTCGCCTTCTTTGAAATGCTCGGGCGGCGGATTCAGGAGTTGTGCCGGGAAAAAAGTTCGTGCTTTGAACTGCTCGGCCTTGAACGTTGCGTGAAGCTCCTGCGGTCGCGCAAGGCTTGGAGCCGCGATTGCGATGCACTGCGTTCCGAGATCGTTTCTTTCGCGCGCGAGCAGACCGGCACGGCGGCGGCCTCCGGGGAGGTTTCCTTTTCCCTGGCATGACCATTTTTGAAAAAATCGCCGCGCGGGAAATCCCGGCCCGAATTGTCCACGAAACCGACGATTTCCTCGCGTTCCATGACATCAATCCGCAGGCGCCGGTGCATGTCCTCATTGTGCCAAAGCGGGTCATCCCGCGCATCGCCGAAGCGACGGACGCCGATGCGGAACTGCTCGGGAGAATGCTGCTCGCCGCGCCGAAGATTGCCGCTGAACTCGGCGTCGCCGCGACGGGCTTCCGGCTGGTCATCAACAATGGCCGCGATGCTGGCGAAGCCGTGCCGCACCTGCATATCCACTTGCTCGGCGGGCGGAAGCTGGATTGGCCTCCGGGCTAAAATCTGCGAGCGTTAGCGCATGCTTTATTACGTTCCCATCATCACTGCTGCCGTCGTGTACTTCGTTCGCATCGCGGAGGTGAAGACGAAGCGGGATACCGTGGCCGGGCCGGTGCGGGAGAATCTGACGCTCCGGCTTTTTGTGCTCATCGGGACGATCATGACCTTCGGTTCGATCGCGGAATACGTCTTTCTGCGGCGCGGAGATTTTTCGTGGATCGCCCTCGCCGCCGGGGTCGCCTGCGCGGTGTTCTCTTTTAAAATCCGCTGGGCGGCGATCGCGGCTCTCGGAAGATTTTGGAGCCTGCACGTCGAGATTCGCGACAACCATGAGTTCGTGCAAAGCGGACCCTTTCGCTTCCTGCGCCATCCCGTTTATTTTTCGATGGTCCTCGAGCTGGCCGCGTTCGGGTTGATCTGCAGCGCATGGTTCATGTTGCTCATCGTTCCTTTCGCGTTCATCCCGGCGCTGATCCTTCGCTTGCGGCTGGAGGAGCCGGCCCTCGTAGAAAAATTCGGCGACACCTATCGGGATTATCAACGCCGCGTCCCGATGCTCATTCCTTATAAATGGCCGTCCGCGAAATAGACGCTTCCACCCGCCGGCGGATCGTCATCACCGGCATGGGCGTCGTCACCGCGCCCGCCCAGCGGCTCGACAAATTCTGGAGTTGCATCCGCGGCGGCATCAGCGGTGCCACGCGGATGACACGCTTTCCGCCCGGCGGCGCGCCGACGCTCATCGCCGCGCAGATCAATGATTTCGACGCGTCGGCATACATGGACGCGAAGATGGCGCGCCGGTTGGATTATTCGCATCGCTATGGAGTGGCCGCAGCACGGCTTGCCCAGCAGGACGCCAAAATCGAATTTTCCAAAGTGGATGCGGACCGCGTGGGCATCGTGGAAGGCACCTCGGCGAGCAGCAATGAAACGGCGTCGAAGGCGGATGAAGGTTATTTGAAGCGAGGTTACAAGGGCGTGGGACCATTCGCGCTTTTGAATGGCTACAGCGGCGCGGGCTCGGGCGAGATTGCGAAGGAGCTGAATATCCACGGGCACTCGACGACGCTCAGTTCGAGCAGCGCCTCGGGAAACGACGCGATCGGCTATGCCGTGAGCATGATCCGCCACGAGGATGTGGACGTGATGGTCGCGGGTGGCTCCGAGGCGCCGATCGTGCCGCACATCTGGGGCGCGCTGTGTCTGGCGCAGGTGCTCAGCCGGCGCAACGACACGCCGCAAGCCGCGATGCGCCCCTTCGACAAGACGCGCGACGGCATCCTTCTCGGTGAAGGCGGGGCTTATCTCGTGCTCGAGGAATTGTCCTACGCGCTGAATCGCGGCGCGCGCATTTACGCGGAGATTCTGGGCCACGGGCGAAGCTGCGAGGCTTATCATCCGGTCGCGCCGCATCCCGATGGCATCGGCTATTTTCGCGCGATGCAAAAAGCCATCCGCAGCGCGGGCATCGATCCCGAGGAAGTCGATTACATCAACGCCCACGGCACGGCGACCGACGCGAATGACATCGTCGAGACGAAGGCGATCAAGCGGATGTTTGGCGCGCATGCCTACCGCCTGGCGGTGAGTTCCACGAAGCCGGTCACGGGGCATCTGCTCGGCGCGACCGGCGCGCTCGAGACCGTCGTCTGCGCGCTCGCGCTGCACCACCAGGAGATTCCTTTGACGCTCAATCACACCGAGCCGGGCGAGGGCTGCGATCTCGACTACGTCGCGCAGCAATCACGTCCCTACCCGATTCGCGTCGCGCTGAATTTGAGCAGCGGCTTTGGCGGCAAAAATTCCTGTCTCGTGATGCGCCGCTATCCGCACTAACGATGCTCTTCGGCGAGCTGATTCCACTCATCGGGGCGCTGCTGAATTTCTCGCTGGCATTCTTCGTTCTCTTTCAAAATCCGCGCGCGGCGGTCTCGCGCGTTTATTTTTTTCTGGGGATGTGTTTTACCGTTTGGAACTACGGCACGTTCTGGATGTTCCGCGTTCCGGCCGGTGAGGAATACTACGCACTAGCACTCTACTGGGCGCGCTTTCTTCAGTTCGGAGTCATTTTCATCCCCCTGACCCTCTGCCACGTCTCCTTTCTCATCGCGGAAATTCGCATCCCTAAACCCGTCGTTTGGATCGCCTATTCGCTGCACGTTTTTCTTTTCCTGAGCAACTTCACGAATTTCTTTTTGTCCGGTGTCAAAAACGTCGGCTACGCGTGGTATTCGGTTGCTGGCACAGGATTCTGGATCTTGAGCGGCGTATTTTCGCTGATGTGGGTTTCGGTCCTCGTTTTGATCCGCTACCGGCGCAAGCTCCCACCACTCAGCAAACGCCGCCTCACGCCGCTGATCATTGCGCAGACGGCTTTTGCGATCTTCGGATGCAACGACGTGCTGCCGATTCTTGGGATCTACTATTACCCGTACACCGACAAGCAGGTGTATCCGTTCGGCAGCATTGCGGTGATTTTTTACGGCGTGATCGTGGGCTACAGCGTGCTCCAATATCAGTTGCTGGACGTGCGCGTGACGATGAACCGCAGCGGCGCCAAGGCCGTTCGCGTCCTCTTCATCTTTCTCTCGGGCCTGTGCGTGCAACTCGTCGCGTGGCTCGTCCACGCCGAGGGCTTCACCTTCTACTCCTTCTTCGCGGGCCTGGGCGCGCTGATCGTCGGCGCCGTCTGTGCGGCCGCCCTCTTCCCGCGGCTTTTCGGAGAAAGCAGCGAAAGCGTCGAACGCCGCATTCTCGGCGACACCTTCGAGTACCAGGATCAGGTGCGGAAATTCATCGAGAACATGACGTGGTACAGCGACATGAATCTGCTGCTCAACGACCTCGACCAACTATTTGTCAGCGCGTTTCAACTCGAGAGTTACAGCCTGATCCTCCGCGACGAAACGAGCGGGCTCTTTGAACTCGTGCGCTCGCGCCCCGCGCAGGCTCTCCGGTCCTGCCCGGAGTTGAAGCCGCAGTCGCCCGTCTTCCGATATTTCGAGTGGACCAAGAGCGAGTATCTTCCGCTGGATCCCAACGACCTTTACACGCGCAGTCTCCCGCTGGCCCGGCAGTCGCGCGAGCAGCTCGCCTCTTTCGACGCGCGGCATTGCATCCCATTGGCTTCGGAAGGCGAGACTTTCGGCTTGCTCCTCGTCGGCGAAAAAATGGGCGGTCAATTTACGGCCAACGACATCAGCCTGCTCATCACCCTCGTCAAAAGCCTGAGTCTGATCGTGAACCAAATCCGCCTGAAGATGCAGGTCCTCCACGCGCAGGAACTCGACCTGCTTGGCAAGATGTCCCGCGGCATGGCGCACGACTTGAACAACCTTCTGACACCCGTGTGGACCCTGCTCCAGCTCACGACCGAAAGCGGCAACGTCGAACCCTTGGACAACGAGTTGCTCCCCGTGGCGCTGCGCAACGTCAAGACGATGCGCGCCTACATCAAGGAAGCGCTTTTCTTTTCGGAAAATTTGCGGCCCGACCTGCAACTCGCGCGGCTCGATCTCGTCGTGCGGCAGGCTGCCGACCTCGCCCGGGCGAGCCGCAAAAAGGAAGTCGAAATCATCGCGGATACGCCTGGCGAGGCGCCCGTGGAAATGGATGAAGTGCTCATTCAGCGGCTCATTGCCAACCTCATTTCCAACGCCATCGACGCGTCGCCATTCGGCGGAAAAATCCAGGTCCAGCTCGAACGCCTCGTGAAAAAGGCAACGGATCCCGAATGGCTGCGGGTGCGCATCATCGATCACGGGGAAGGCATTCCGAAAGAGAATTTAAGCCGGATTCTCACCCCTTATTTTACCACCAAGAACCGCGGCGATGAAAATCGCGGCTTCGGACTTGGCCTCGCCATCTGCCGCAAGATCATAAATCTCCACGGCGGTCATCTTTCGATTGCCAGCCAGCTAAAAAAGGGCACAACCGTGCAGTTCGATTTGCCAAGTCGGCAAAGCAAACCTTCAGTCCCCGCGGTTCCGACCCCCGCATAGATGCGCACGCTTCTCCTCATTACCAAACAGCCGTCGCTGGCGACCGCCGTGCAGTCCTTGCTCGACCCCGCAAAATTCCGCCTGATCACCAAGGAGGTGGTCGGTGAAGCGGAGTTTCTGCTCTCGCGTGGGGCGATCGACGCGACGATCCTCGATGTCGAACTGACCGATGCGCGCGCCATCCGGGTTATCGAGCAACTGAAGATGTTCGCCCCCGGCGGCCCCATCCTGATCATCACGGGCGAGAAGCAATGGGAATGGGAAGAGGACGCCTACCTGCTGGGCGTCGCCCACGTCCTCGCCAAGCCCGTCCGCGGCCGGCTCCTGAACACGCTCCTCGACCGGATGTTTCCCGAGCATGAGTCGCTCCGGGCGCTCGTCCCGGCCACGAGCGCAAGTCCGGAACCGGCCGCGCTTCGGCCCTACGTCGATCACGCCCGTGCGCTCGAAGCGCTGCGGCGCTTTTCCGGGGTGCTCGCGCACAGCCTCGATTCGGCCGCGCTCCTCAAGCAGTTCCTCCTCCTGCTGCGCGAAATCATCGGCGTCAACCGGGCGATTATTTTTCTGCGCAAGCCCTCCGGCGTCCTGAGCAACAGTCCGCTCGCGCAGGAAGATCGCTGGCTGCGCTCCGCGTGTGCGATCGGACACGACGCGAGCGTGCTCCAGCACTTCGCGCTCTCGCTCGGCGCCGGCATCGGCGGCCATCTGCACCGGCAGGGCCGCATCCTGCGCGCGAGCAGCCACGAGGCGCACAGCAACCGCGAGATCGCCAAGGAATTCCAGCTCCTCGGCGGCGAAGTCGCGATTCCCATTCTCGATCGCGAGTCGCTCCTCGGCGTGGTCGTTTTCGACGAACGCTTGACCGGCGAAGGCTACGCCGCCGAGGAACTCGCGATCATTTTTCACATGCTCGAGGAAGTCGGCATGGCCATCCGCAACACCTGGCTGCACGATCAATTGGCGGCCAACCATGAGATGATCGCCGACATCCTCAGCCACTTGGGCAGCGGCTGCGTGGTCATCGGCGCAGACCTCGCGGCACTCCACACGAATGCGGCCGCGTTCCGCTATTTCCTCCACGACCAGCCGTCCAAGACGCGCTTCGAGTTCTCCGATCTGCCGCAGGCCATCGGCAGCATGGTCTTCACGGTGATCAAGACGGGTGTCGGCATGCCGCCCTTCCGCTATCAACTCACGCATTCGCCCCAAAACGCGTTTCGGGTGTGCATTCTCCCTTTCCGCACCCAGCACGCGACCTCGACAAACGCCGCGCTGCTCATCATCGAAGACGTGACGGAACACGAGCGGGCGCAGCGTCTCGAAATCGAGGCCTCGAATCTCAGGCTCGTGAAATCGATGGCTGAGCATCTCGCGCACGAAATCGGCAATTCGCTCGTGCCGCTCTCGACCCATCAACAGTTGCTCAAGGAATCGATCAACGACCCAGAATTTCAGGAGTCGCTCTCGGTGGTTCTCGCTTCGGGCGTGAAACGCATTTCCCGGCTCTCGAATCAAATGATCTTTCTCGCTCGGGAATGGCAGGGCGACTTCCGCGATTCGGTGCAGATTTCCGACATCATCGTCGAGGCGTTCCACGAGGCGCACACTTTTCACCCGGGCAAGAAACTCGCCCAACTCCAGTTCAACAAAGACATCTCGCCGTGGAAAATCAGTGGCGACCACAAGGCGTTGCGCCACGCCTTTTCGGAGATCATCCTCAATGCGCTCCAGGCGAATCCCGAAGACCCGAACGTGGCGGTCAATCTCTCGCAGAATGAGAGCGGATTCGCCGAACTTTGCGTGGAAGTGCGGGACGCGGGTGCAGGCTTCGATGTCGAGACGGCGCAGCGGGCGCCGGAGCCGTTCTTTTCCACACGCAATGTCGGACTCGGGCTCGGGCTGACTGTCTCACGCAAGATCATTGAGAGTCATCATGGCAAAATCGAGATTCCGCTCCCTCGAAAAGGCGAGTCGGGACTCGTGCGCATCTCACTGCCGCTTCAGGACTGAGAAAAATACCTCGCGCTCTGAGTTTTTGAGGCTCGCCAAGGCACTGGTTCTGCTTTCTCATTGGCGCGAATGAAGCCCCCCATCATCTCAAGTCTGCTCGCGCTGATCACGCTTGTTCCGGTTCCCTGTTTCGGGCTCGGTTTCCGCATCGGGGATCAAAACGCGGAAGCGACGGCTCGCGGCAACGCTTTCACCGCCACAGCCGACAACCCATCAGCTGTTTATTACAATCCGGCCGGGATCACCCAGTTGGAAGGCACACGAGCCTTGCTCGGCGCGTATGCCATCACCCTCAAAGAACGCGTTGACCTAAACGTGCCGGGCGGCAATAGCAGTTTCTCCAGCACGAATACCGATTTGCAGGCGGCCCCGCAGTTTTTCCTCACTTACAAACCAAAGCAATATCCGATCGCTCTCGGCCTCGGCGTTTACGCGCCCTACGGTTTTTCCGTCAAATATCCGGATGACACGCCTTTCCGCACCATCGCCCGCGAAGGCAGCATCCAGTATGTGACGATCAATCCCGTGATCGCCTGGCAAATCACGAACACGCTCTCAGTCGCCGCCGGCCCGACCATCAATTACGGCAAGGCCGAACTCGTGCGCGGTGTCATTGCCGTCGGTGATGAATTCCAATTCAAGGGCGACGGTGTGGCCTACGGTTACAATGCAGGCATCATGTGGAATCCGCATCGCATGCATCACTTCGGACTCACCTACCGGAGCGCCACGCGGCTCGACTTCAGCGGTCATTCCTCGGTGCATACCGATCCTTTCACCGTGCCCACCCTCCTCGGCCCAGTCAAAGTACCCGGCCTCGATCGGCGGGAAGACGCCGATGCCACCTTCGACCTCCCGCAGCAAATCGTCTTCGGATATTCCTTTCGTCCCGCGGAGGACTGGAATTTTGAGTTTAACCTGGATTGGACGGATTGGGACAGCCTGAACACCGTCACTCTTCATCAACCGTCCGGCGACATCGCACTGCCTTTCAATTGGCGGTCCAGCTTCTTCTACGAATTCGGCGTCACGAAGAAATTCGCCCACGGCTTCAACGCGAGCCTCGGCTACATCTACAGCGAGAACTCGGTTCCCAACGAAAGTTTCAACCCCACGATCCCCGACTCGAACCGTCACATTTTCACCGCTGGCGTCGGCCAGCATTATACGCATCTTAGTTGGAACCTAGCCTACCAGTACACTTATGGCCCAAGCCGCAACGTCAACCAAGGAACCGTCGCCGACGGCGTCTATCGTTTTGACAGCCACGCCGTCTCCCTCACGCTCGGATACGATTACTGAGCCGCCGCGGTCTCCCGCCTCGGACGCCGTCAGCAAGCCGATCCTGCTCGTCGTCGATGATGAGGAGGGTCCTCGCCAGTCCTTGCGCATCGTTTTTAAGAACGACTATCAGGTGCTGCTCGCCTCGGACGGCATTGAGGCGATCATGCTGGCTCGCTCGCACTCAATCTGCGTTGCGGTCTGCGACATCATGATGTTCGGCATGTCCGGCGTGGACCTTCTCAAAGAACTCAAGCAGATCGACCCGACCATCGAGGTCGTCATGCTCACCGCTTTTGAAACGATCGAGACGGCGCGGCAGGCGCTGCGGCACGGGGCCAGCGATTACCTGAACAAGCCCTTCGACATTCCAACGATGCGCGCGGCCGTCGCCCACGCCGCCCAAAAGCATCGGGCGGCCTTGGAATTCAAAGCCGGTAATCAGCAATTGCAGGATCTGCAACGCGTCATCCAAGACCAGCGCGTCCGGGAGGAAATGGCCCGCACCCAGGGCGAGATTTACGCGAGCGTTCTGCACGACATCAACAGCCCGCTCACGATCATTTCCGGATTCGTCGAGCTCATTAACCGCTCAATGCAGAACGCCGCGCGGGTCGAAGGCGAACAACTTGAAACCATCAAGGACGACCTCAATCGACTCAACGGCCAGGTCGGACGCTGTGTGGAAATCTCGCGCCGCTACCTGAGTTTTCTCCATACCCACACGACGGAAAAGTCACAGGTCGGGGCCAACCAGATCATGAGCGATCTGAAGGAACTGCTCCTCCGCCACCCTAGCGCCAAAGGAAATCTGCTTTCGGTCAGCGGACTCGAGCAAGACGTGATCGCCGAAATCAACGGGACCGACTTTCTCCAAATTCTGCTCAATCTCACGATCAACGCCCTCCAGAGCACGCGCGAACCGCATCGCGTTTCCGTCAGTTGCGAATTGCATCCGACGGCGATTCCGATCGACGACTACCCGGACGGAACGACCCAGCGCGTGATCAATCGCGAGGAGTTCGCCAACCGCACCCCGATTCTCACCGTCACTGTCGAGGATGACGGTCCGGGCATCAGTCCCGAAGTCCTCGGCAAAATGTTTGAGCATCGCTTTACGACCAAGCCGCCTGAGCACGGCACCGGGTTGGGACTTTCCATCGTCAAGCGCCTCGTTCGAGAAGCCCACGGGGTTGTCATTATCCAGTCCTCGCCCGGCAACGGAGCCAAATTCACGGTCTGCCTGCAAACGCTCTGTTGAGCAGTCGCTACTGTCCGGCTTGTCGGGGTGCCAGAAATCGGCGCAGCGCGTTGGAAGCACCCAGCGGGAACAAAGCCACGGCGTAGAATCCGAGACCGCCAATCGCCGCGGGAACCGGCGCCGGCAAGGCGCCCACCGATTCCGTCGTCATCATGATCGCCCCCAGTCCAAACCCAAGGATGGCCGAACTCAGTAAAGCGATTAAAACGTAACGCGCCCAATTAAGGCGCATGCACATCGCGACCATCAGCGCAGTCGTCCACAGCGCGAGGCCAAAAGTCACTCCCCGCATGACGGGAAATGGGTTGAGCGGATGAAAGCTAAACCGGAACAAAAAATAATGCGCGACCAACAGCGCGCATCCAATAAAGGCGAGCCATAGATAGGCAACCTGTTTTCGGCGTGTGGAGTGGTGCATCGCGGTCAGATCATATACCAAGGCCGGAATTCATTTGGCCAGTGCGCTCGGAGCCAATTCCAGAACACGGCCGGGGAGCCAGCCGAGCTTGTTCTTGAAGTCGGTCGGCCGCGTGTATTCGAGAATGAGCACGCGTCCTCCACCGATGGCCAGCACATCGAGCGGGCGCGCCAGCGGCGCCAGCACCGTCTGCACGCGCGCCGCGTATCGCCCGTCCTCGCGCTTCTCGACCCGCACCGAGAGCAAGTCGAAACCAACGTCTTCGGGCGCCGCGGGCGGACCCAGCAAATTCCCGAAGCGTGAAACGAGAAAACTGCCGCGAAGACTTTCAGGAAAATCTGCACCGCACCAAATCACTCCGCCCGGCGACGAATGCGGATCGAATGTGGACAGACCCGCGGCGGAGCCACCACCATCCGGCCCGAGATTCACCACCGGAAAAGTGAACTCCAATCCAGCCGGCGCCGCAGGCGTGTGCGGATAAGGAAAGCCCGCTTTGGCCGGCCAATCCGCAAACTGAAACGGGAAGCCGTAGTGGCGGCCCTGCTGAATGAAATCCATCTCCTCCGGCGCGTTGTAATCCGGGCCATTGCTGAAAGTGAACAGATTTTCGTGGTCGTCCCACGCGAAGCCGTAAGCGTTGCGAATGCCTCGCGCATACACTTCGATCTTCGGTTCCGCGTCGCGCGGATTGAGGCGCCATATACACGCAGTCGTCTCCACTTCGCCGCCCTGAGAGCGCTGTGGGTCATTGCCTGCTTCGCCGCCGTCCGTCCGCGATCCGCTGTTCACATAAAGCAACCCATCGGGCCCAAAAGCGAGATGGCTCACGCCGTGGTTATAAGGCCCGATACCGTAAGGATAGGTGGTCCGAAACCAAGGCAGCAGCTTGGCCGGATGCCCATCGACCACTTCGCTCGACCGCCAGATTACGACTTCACTGAGATGCGGGACACTCTGCGTCAGCTTCTGGTTGCTCACCACCCAAAGCTTGCCCTGCCCATCAACTGTCATCCCCATGGCCGCGAGGTCACCACGCGTCGCGTCGAGGTAATCGGACTGTTTGACAATCTGCACAAAAGCCCCCGCAGCGAGATCAAGGGAGTAAACACTTCCATTCGTCGCCAGCGCATAGATTGCCTTGCGCGGCGCATCGCCAGCGATGCGTGTGAAGAACTCCGGCGACTGCGCCACCTCGCGCAAAGTAAATCCCGGCGGCGCCTTCGGCAGTGGCTGGTACGCGGCGGACTCGACGAGCTTGGCGTAGGTTGGAAACTTCGACTTGCGCCGTGCCGAGGCCACTTCTTCCGCTTTGAAAATGGCACCTTGGTTCCCCCACGAAGTCGCCGCGTAAGTCAGCACATCCGCCACTTGCGCATCGTCAAGGATTTGCGCCGGCATCAGGTTGTCGTAGCGCTGCCCGGATACGACGATCGGCCCGGAAAGTCCTTCGCACAGCACCTTGATCGTCCGCTCCCGATCAGCCGCCAGCCAATCGCTTTGCGCCAGCGGCGGATAGACCGGCGGAGCACCGAGCCCGCTCGGTTGATGACACAACGCACATTTTTCCAGAAAGATTTTCTCTCCACGCATCAACTGGTCCGAAGATGGCGCCGCATCCGCGGCAACGGAGAAAATGACGGAAACCAAGACAACGAAACAGCGCATTTTGGAGAGCATCGCCGCGAGCGTAACGCCCGCGATCACCGAGTCAATCCACGCCAGTTTGACGCGCTGACAAACCTAAAAACGTCCGCTCACACCGAGCGAAGTTCAGGGTGTTTTGTGACCAGCGAAGTCGAAGAATCCCGCCGCTTCAAACCGCGCTATCGCCGCCCCTCTGACTGGATTCTTCGACTTCGCTCAGAATGACCGAACGAATTTCATCGCGCCTGCGCAGGAGCTTCGAGGGGCATCCTTCCAGCAAAATGCACTCCGAGTGTTTGTAATACCAAACGCAGTTGAACCTCGGACCTTCGCCTGGAGGGCGAAGCTCCCGCGACGCCGAGGCCGACCTTGGTAGCGTCTCAATTTGGCGAAAGGCGAGCTGTAGCGGCGGTCTATGACCGCCGTGAACTTGCGAGGCAGCCTCAGTCGGCAGTCACAGACCGCCGCTCCAATCCCAAACTGATCCACTACCGCCGAC
>JBBSDS010000132.1:0-12393 GCA_038240495.1 Chthoniobacterales bacterium
AAAGCAGAAATGAAGATCGATCTGCCGAGGCAAGCTGTCTCCTTGCTCATTTTGAACTGGGAATGATCAGGCAGAGCATCGTTCCAATAAAAGATACCCGATGAAACACACCCTCACCATCTTCACTGCCCTTCTGCTCGCGCCGCTGGCCACGCTGCACGCCGCGCCCGCGCAGAAGCCCAACATCATATTCATCGTCGCGGATGACATGGGCAATGCGGACACGGGCTTTCAGGGCTGCACGGACATCGCCACACCACATCTCGATGCGCTCGCGAAATCCGGCGTGCGCTGCACGAGCGGTTATGTTTCGCATCCGTTTTGCAGCCCGACCCGCGCGGGCTTGATGACGGGGCGCTACCAGCAGCGCTTCGGCCACGAGAACAATCCGCTCTTCAATCGCGACGACACTGTCGCCGGACTGCCCCTGACAGAAACCGCGCTGCCAAAACTTTTGCGCGACGCGGGCTACGCGACCGGCTGGATTGGCAAGTGGCATCTCGGCGCGGCGGAATGTTTTCATCCGCTGAAGCGCGGCTTCATCGATGCGTTTGGCTTTCTCGGCGGCGGGCATCAATACTTCGCCGACAAGCTCACGAAGCCGGACGACGAATACTTCACGCCGCTGGAGCGCAACGGCGCGCAGCAGGCGGCGACGGGCGGCTATCTCACGTCGATGTTCGGCGATGAAGCGGTCGCGTTCGTCGAACGGCACGCGCGCGAGCCGTTCTTTCTCTATCTCGCGTTTAATTGTCCGCACGGTCCGTTGCAGGCGCCGGAGGAATATCTGCGGCGCGTGAGCGGCAGCATCACTGACAAGAAACGCCGCGTGTATGCCGCGATGGTCATCGCGCAGGACGACGCGGTCGGCGTGCTCATGGCGAAACTCGCCGAACTTCACCTCGAGGAAAACACGCTCGTCTGTTTCCTCTCTGACAACGGCGGCCCCACCGGCTACATGAGCAACGGCTCCAGCAATGGCGCGCTGCGCGGCGGCAAGTTCAACGTCTATGAAGGCGGCATCCGCGTGCCCTTCGTGCTGCGCTGGAAAGGCACGCTGCCCACGGGGCAGAACTACGATCAACCGGTGATCTCGCTCGATCTTACCGCCACCGCGCTCGCGCTCGCTGGAGGCAAGCCAGTGAAGCCGCTCGATGGTGTGAATCTGATTCCGCATTTGCGCGGAGAAGAATCCGGCGCGCCGCACGAAGCACTCTACTGGCGCTCCGGCGGCGGCGTGCTCTATGCCGTGCGCAGTGGCGCGATGAAGCTCGTGCGCCGCAAGGACGGCAAGCTGGAGCTTTATGATCTCGGCGCGGACATCGGCGAGCAGCACGATCTCGCCGCCGCGAAACCGGATGAATTGAGGAAGCTCGAAGCCCTGCGCGTGAAGTGGGACGCCGAACTCGTCCCACCACTTTTCCCGCCGCTCGTGCATGAACCCGACGGCGACGGGCCGATTGAAAATCTTCCGCCGAAGCTTCCTGGGCTTCGCTGAATTGTTGCCCCACTTTGGACACCCGCACCATGCCATGAAAGATCGACTGCTTCACTCCCTCGCGTCAGCGCTCTTGTTCGCTGGGCTCTTGCCTGCTCCGTCGAATGCGGAGGATGTCCGAGGCGCGGCGCTGGACGCCGCCGGCCCGCGCTGGGTGCTGCCTGATGTCACGGCGCCTCGCGTGCAGCGGGTGCTTTTTGAGAGCGCGGCGGTGAAGGCGAAGGTGAGTTGCTTTGTTTATACGCCGGAGAGTTACGATGCCGAACCAGAGCGCCGCTTTCCCGTGCTCTACTGGCTGCACGGAACGGGCGGCGGGCTGCCAGGCATCGCGCCGGTGTCGGCATTTTTCGATCAGGCAATTCGCGCCGGGAAAATTCCACCGATGCTCGTCGTGTTCCCAAATGGACTCGTGTCGAGCATGTGGTGCGACTCGCAGGATGGCCGAGTGCCCATGGAAACGATCGTGATCAAGGAACTCATCCCGCGCATCGACGCCACCTTTCGGACGCAGGCCGCACGCGAAAGTCGCATCATCGAAGGCTTCAGCATGGGCGGCTATGGTGCGGCACGGTTGGGATTCAAACACCCGGCTTCCTTTGCAGCGGTGTCCATCCTCGCCGGCGGTCCTTTCGATCCCGAGTTCCGAGGACCGCGCGCGACCAGTAACCCCAAGGAGCGCGAAGCGATTTTGCAGACCACATTTGGTGGCGACATCGAATGCTTCAAAGCGCAAAGCCCATGGGTGATCGCTCAGCAGAACGCCGCAAACGTGCGCGACAAGACGCGAGTTCGCATTGCCGTTGGAAGCAAGGACTTCACCGCGGATCTCAATCGCAAGTTTGCCGCGCACCTAGCGGAAATCGGCATCCCGCACCACTTCACAGAACTGCCCGAAGTCGCGCACAGCGCGCTGCAGCTACTTAATGCCCTTGGCGAAGCAAACTGGGAATTCTATCGCCAGGCTTTTACTCCGAGCGACTTAGTCAAGCCATCGACAAAACCATGAAACTCCGCATGAGAATTTTCCCTTGCTTCGCTCGGTGCGTCGACTTCGGGCTGTGGTTTGCCAGCGCTCTTCTGCTCTGCGCGGCCGAGAAGCCAATGATGACTGAAAAAATCCGCGGCAAATAAACGGGCCGAACTTTTCCGCGGCATCATCTCCCCATCATGCTGGATTTGCGAAGGTCCGCGTCTCGACGGGCCATCCGGCTCGCGAGACACAAGAACCCAACACCACAAACAATCCGAGAAAAACATGAAACTGCCTCATCTCAAAACATCACGGCATCGCACCCTGCTCAAAGCGGCGACGTTCACCGCGCTGCTCGCCATTCATGGCGTCCTGACGCCCGACTGTCTCGCGGGCAAACCGAAGAAGTGGGAGGACGTTCCCGAAGCCGTCCGCAAAACGGTGCTCGCCAATGGCGGCGACGTGGGGACGGTGGACTTGGAAAACCACAAGATCGGCGGCCTGCCGGTCTATGAAGCGTTGGGCAAGGACAAGGCGGGCAAGAGCGTGGACCTCGTCATCACCGAAGACGGGAAGCTCGTGACGACCAAGGACGACGATGCCGCCGACCGCGAGAAGGAAGTGGACGAAGCACGCACCAAGCGCGCCGCGAAGATCCTGGCCGGCGCGAAATTCTCCCACCCGCGTGATATCACGAACCCCTTCCTCCCGCTCGCCTCGCTCAAGCAGGACATCCTCGAAGGCCACGAAGGCGGAAAGAAAGTCCGCATCGAGCGCACGATCCTGCCGGACGTGACCAAGATGTTCAAAATCGGCGGGCAGAGCATCGCGGCACTGGTCGTGCAGGACAGCGAATTCGTGGACGGCGAACTGGAAGAAGTGACGCTCGATTATTTCGCGCAGGACGATAACGGCACGGTCTATTACCTCGGCGAGGACGTGGACGAATACAAAGACGGCAAAGTGTCTGGCCACTCCGGCGCGTGGCTCTTTGGCAAGGACACGCCCGCGCCCGGCATCATCCTGCCGGGGAAGCCGAAGGTGGGCGACAAGTTCAAGTCCGAGGACGTGTCCAACGCGATCACCGAGAACGACGAAGTGGTATCCGTCTCCGAAAGCGTGACGGTCCCGGCGGGGACATACCGCAATTGTGTGAAGGTCGAGGAGCGGCTCGCCGATGGCACCGTCGAATACAAGTTCTACGCCCGGGGCGTCGGTGTGGTCAAAGAAGTCGCGGATGCCGATGTGAATCTGATCTCGCACACGACACGATGAGCGCTGTCCGTCCGCCGCGGGATTTTTCCCGCGGCGGACGCGGCGGATTCCGCAGACTTGATTCCCAACCGCGAACGCACACCCCGACATGAACACGAACTCCTTCTCCAGCCACTTTGTCCTGCGGATCGCCCTGCTGGGTTGTGCGCTCATTTTCCCCGCTGTCCGCCCGGCACAGGCGCAGACCGCCACACCCGGCGCAAGGAGCAGGCCGAATCACCCGCGAGTGGAAGGACGCGGACGGCACCACGGACCCCCTGCCAGGTTTATCTGCCGCCGCACTACGACAAAGCGAAGAAGTATCCGCTCGTGCTCTGCCTGCACGGCGCGGGCAAAATGAAAAATACGGCCTCTGCAGCTCGCGCGAAATGACCGCCGCGATGAGAGCAGCGGGGCGCACGATGAAATACACCGAGATCCCCGGCATCGGCCACAGCTCGTGGGGGCCGGCGTGGAATGAGGCGGAACTTGCGCCGTAGATGCTTGCTCAGCAGCGCGCAGCCAGTCCACTTGCGGAGAGTTCAAACAATTTCGCTGCTTCGCTACGGGCTACGACAAACCAGCCAAAAAATTCGTGAACACGGCCTAGATTGCGTTCAGGAAATCGAGCAGTTGGTGGACTTGCGACCGCGGGAGCTTGTTGTAACGGTCACGGGCCACAGACGCTTCTCCGTCGTGCGCCTGGACCGCCTGATCGATCGTCGGCGCGCGGCCATCGTGGAGATACGGTGCGCTGAATTTCAGCCCCCAAAGCGGCGCGGTCTTGAATTCATTTCCGAGCGCGTCGGCTTGGTCGATGCCGTCGTTCAGCGCGCCCATGTCGTGCAGCAGGAGGTCGGAAAAAAGCAGGACGACTTTTCGGTCGAGCGCGCGGATCTTATTCGGACCGGTGGTGAGCGAAGGCGTGTGACATGCGGCGCAGCCGAGGCGGACAAAAATGCCGTATCCCGACTGCACGGAGGCGTTCACATGCGGCGGCGGTGGTGGCGCCAGCAGGCGGATATAGTCCGCGACGATATCGATGTCGCTCTTGCCGGTGGCGGGATCGACTTGATCCTCGGGATCGGCCACATGATCGAATTGCGCGAGGCGTTCGGTGTCGCCATTAGGTGCGTTTTCCTCGGGAAAAAGGCGGTTCGTAATTCCCATTTCATTGAGGTAGGCGTCGCCGGCGAAGCTGAGCAGCGTGGCGTGTTGGGCTTTCCAGCCAAAGCGGCCCACGCGCGTCTGGCCCGTGGCCACGTCTTCGATGAGCGCGGCGCGCCCGAGGATGCCATCGGGCTTCCTGCGCTTGGCCAGTGCCTGGATGTCGGCGTCCGGAATGGCCTCGATCAGACCAGCTCCGAAGAGCGGGGTCGATTGGCGATGGACAACGATCGTGGCTTCGGCGGGGACGAGCTCGAGGACGCCGGGATCGATCGCCTGGTTTTGAAGCAGCGAACCGCCGAGTTGGGTCAGCGGATCGAAGTGCCCGGCGTCATTGCGGCCGAAACGTGTGACGAGAGTCGCGCTGCTCCCGCCGACGGCTGGCACCGAATGGCAGATGGCGCAGGAAGTGTTGTTAAAGATGGGGCCGAGACCGCCCTCCGGCGTCTCCACATTTTCAAACTCGCCGAGCCCGGCGGCAAAGGCTGCGAGCTGATCGGTCGTCAGGCCGGGCAGGGGATCACCGAGACGTCCCCCGGCGTGCGGAGGCACACCTTGGTGACGATGAGGTGGCCGCCGCGCCCGCGATTTGCCTTCGTTGGCCGGCGCGTCCTGGGCGGCAGCGAGTCGAGCCAACGGTGCGCCGGAAATGGCGAGCGCGGCGAGGAAGAGGGGGAGATTGAGGAGGGGGTGAAGCTTCATATTCTGTGCGGATTTTTGAAGGTGGAGGCCAACCGTGATTGGTGGCTTTCTCCGCACAAGGTCGCCGAGAGCTGTAAAGATAATATGAGTCCCCAAGCGGTTTGTTGTTAAGGATGTGTAAATTGCCGCGCCCTTTTTCAGGCCTCACAGCGGTTGGATTTCCGCGGCAGTGACGAGCGCAAATTTTTGGTGCGGGATGCAGCCGGCTTCGCCTACAACGACCGCGCATGCACTCCGCTCCCCGGACACCTTGGTATCGCATTCTCTACCTTCAGGTTCTGCTCGGGGTCGCTCTCGGCATCGTCGTCGGCTCCCTGTGGCCAAAGCCGGGCGTAGTCGCATTTGGATACGTGTGGCCGACTGCGGAAGCTGTATTCAAGCCATTCGGCGACGGTTTCATCAAGCTGGTGAAGATGATCATCGCGCCCATTATTTTCTGCACGGTGACGCATGGCATCGCCTCGATTGCCGACGTGAAAAAGCTCGGGCGCGTCGGCGGGAAGGCGATCCTGTATTTCGAAATCGTCTCCACCGTCGCGCTCGTCCTCGGGCTCATCGTTGTGAATCTGCTTCAGCCGGGTCACGGCTTCAGCGCGCCGGCGGCGATTGACTCCAAAGTGCTGGAGGCAACCAAAGCCTACACGCAGCAGGCACACTCACTGACGACCGTGGCGTTTTTGCTGAACATCATCCCGACGAGTTTTTTCGACGCGTTCGCCAAGGGCGATTTACTCCAGGTGCTCCTCGTTTCGGTGCTCGCTTCATTTGCCATTTCCGCGCTCGGCGAGGGGCGCAAGCCGGTGCTCGCGGCCATCGAGACTGGCGGGAAAATTTTCTTCGGGATCATGAGCATCGTCGTGAAACTCGCGCCGCTCGGCGCATTCGGCGCGATGGCTTACACGATCGGCACCTACGGCCTCGGCGCGCTCGGCAATCTGTTGAAATTGATGCTCGGGTTTTACATCACCGCGGGGATCTTCGTGATCGTCGTGCTCGGCTTGATCGCGCGCTCCGCCGGATTTTCGATCTTCCGCTTTCTCGCCTACATCAAAGAAGAACTGCTGCTCGTCCTCGGCACGAGTTCGTCGGAGACGGCGCTGCCAGGAATGCTGCGCAAAATGCGCGCGCTCGGCTGCGCGGAAAGCACGGTCGGGTTGGTCATCCCAACGGGCTACAGCTTCAACCTCGACGGAACGAATATCTACATGACGATGGCCGCGGTTTTCCTGGCGCAGGCCACGAACACGCCGCTCGGTCTCGGGCAGCAACTTTCGCTGGTCCTCGTGGCCATGCTTTCGTCGAAAGGTGCCAGCGGAGTGACCGGCGCGGGCTTTATCACGCTCGCAGCGACGCTGGCCGCAGTCCCGAGCATTCCGATCGAGTCACTCGCGTTGCTGCTCGGTATCGACCGGTTCATGAGCGAGTGCCGCTCGATCACGAATCTGATTGGCAATGGCGTGGCCACGGTCGTCGTCAGCCGTTGGGAAAACGAAGTCACACCCGAGCAACTGCAAGCCAACATGCAGCAGGCTCCGAGCATCACTGAACTCGGATCGGAGTTTGAAAAAACCGAGGTTGATTAGGCTGCATACGCCGGATCGCTTTACCTTGCCTTTGCGCTCCGCCTGCGCGATGCCGCGAGGATGTCATTTCACGATTTTATCCGCGACACCGATGGCTGGAAAACGCAGACCGACCAGGCGCTTTTTGCCAACCCGTATATTGCGGTCCATCGCGTGACGGTGACATCTCCCACCCGCGCGGAACCATTTGAGTGGACCGTTGCGCATCGCAAAAGCGCAGTCGTCGTGGCGCCGATGACAACGGCGGGGGAATTCCTGCTCGTGCGGCAGGAACGAGTGCCCATTCGCGCGACGATCTGGGAATTTCCCGCGGGACAGATTGACGACGTGGAGGAAGCCGACGCCATCAAGGCGACCGGTTTGCGCGAACTTCGTGAGGAAAGCGGCTACGAACTCGCGCCCGGCGGAGAATTGATTTCGCTCGGCCATTATTTTCCGAGCGCCGGTTTCACCGACGAGCACAGCCATCTGCTGCTTGCGCGCCCGGTCGCGCCAAGTCCGCTCGGCCAGGCACCCGATGCGGCCGAGGCGATTACCGAATGCCGGGCGTTTTCGCCAGCGGAGTTTCGGGCGATGATCGCGCGTGGAGAAATTCTCGATGCCAATACGTTGTCGGCTTTTGCGCGAATGGTCGCCCTTGGGTTGATTTGAAGGCGTGCTGCACGCCTCAACCGAAATGTCATTCTGAGCTTGTCGAAGGATCTCTAACTTTTTCCGGACGTCAGACGCTCGGAAATAGCGAGAGGTCGTTCGACTCCGCTCCGCTCCGCTCAGGATGACGATTTGGTAGGCCGCCGCCCTCCCGCAACTTCCCCCTTTCGCCCACGCACTGAATTCTGCATCTTTCCCGCCCCATGTCCTGGCTGCATTCCTTTTTTAAGTTCCGCGAGAAGTCTGACGGCGACGTCGTGAAGCCCTTCCTCGATCACATGGAAGACTTGCGCTGGGTGCTGATCAAGATCGCCATCGTCGTCGTCACGAGCATGATCCTGTCGTTCTTTTTCGTCGGCGATCTCATGCGACTGCTCCAGGCGCCGCTCGCCGCCATCGATCCGCATCTGCCGGGAGAGCTGATCACCACAGGCATTACCGACTCGCTCACCATCTCGATCCAACTCGCCTTCTTCGCGGGCATCGTCCTCGCGCTGCCGTTCCTCGTCTATTTCCTCGCGTCCTTCATCCTGCCGGCGCTCACGCGGAAGGAAAAAAAGTTTCTCTTCCCCGGCATCTTCGGAAGCTTCCTGCTTTTCTGCTCAGGGGTCCTCGTTTCCTATTATTACATCCTCCCGAAGACGTTGCTCTTCTTTCATGACTACGCGGCTCGGCTGGGCGTGAGGACGCTCTGGACCTGGAAGGATTACCTTTCTTTCTGCACGTGGCTAACGATCGGCTTCGGGCTGCTCTGCCAGTTGCCGGTCGGAGTCGTGGTGCTCGCTATACTCGGCCTGGTTGATTTCAAGCTGCTTTCGAAGACGCGGCCGTGGGCGATCACGATCATCCTCATTCTCTCGGCGGTGATCGCGCCGACACCGGACCCGATGACTTTCATCAGCCTCGGACTGCCGGTGATCATGCTCTACGAGGTTTGCATCTGGATCGTGTGGTTCCTCGATCGTCGGAAAAAGAAATTGGAAATAGAAGCCTCTGCGAAGGATTTCCCGGACTGAGAAGCGAGGCCGGACTGTATAAAATAGCGTGTCATTCTGAGCGAAGCGCAGGGAGCTTGGCGACCGAAGCGCAGTCGAAGAATCCCGTGGAGTCACCAAATACCGTGGATTCTTCGACTCCGTTCCGCGCCACCGTCGCCCCTCGCGGAACTCAAAAGCTGGAAAATAGTTGTTCGCGCCGCGGGCGCATTGAGCGTCAACCCGCGAGATTCGCCTCGGCAAGGCGGTCGGCCATATCGGCATTTTGCAGCGCGGAGATCATCTCGGCGATGTTGCCTTCGACGAAACGGTCGAGGTTGTAGAGCGTGAGATTGATGCGGTGATCGGTGACCCGGTTCTGCGGGTAGTTGTAGGTCCGGATTTTTTCGCTGCGGTCGCCAGTGCCGATCTGACTCTTGCGATGCGCCGCGTATTTTTCGGCTTCCTCGCGCTGCTTCACTTCGAGGAGGCGGGAGCGGAGGATGGTCAGCGCCTTCTCCTTGTTTTTCGTCTGCGAGCGGCCGTCCTGGCAGCGGACGATGGTGCCGGTCGGAATGTGCATGACCTGCACTGCGGAGTCGGTCGTGTTCACGCCCTGGCCACCGGGTCCGCCGGATCGACACACCTCGATGCGGATTTCGTCGGGCTTGAGTTCGAGATCGACTTCCTCGGCTTCGGGCAGCACGGCGACGGTCGCGGCACTCGTGTGGATGCGTCCTTGCGTCTCGGTGGCGGGAACGCGCTGGACGCGATGGACGCCGCTCTCGTAGCGCAGCGTGCGAAAGACCTGATCGCCGGTGACCTTGAAGATCACTTCCTTCATGCCGCCGAGTTCGCCGGTGCTGGATTCGAGGGATTCGAGCTTGAAACCGTGCGTCTCCGCAAAGCGCGTGTACATCCGGTAAAGATCGGCGGCGAAGAGCGCGGCTTCGTCGCCGCCGGTGCCGGCGCGTATTTCCACGATGGCGTCGCGGTCTTCGTTGGGATCGGGCGGGAGGAGCGCGTATTGGACGGCTTGCTCGGTCTCCGCGATGCGTTTTTCGAGCGCCGGAATTTCGGCTGCGGCCATCTCGGCGAACTCTTTGTCGTCGCCTTTTGCCAGTTCGAGATTTTCCGCGAGTTCCGTCCGCGATTTTTTCAGCACATCCCACTGCGCGAGCAGTTCCTTGAGCCGCGTGTGTTCGCGCAAGATCTCACGCGCTTTCCGCGGGTCGTCGTAGAGATTTGCGGAAGAAATCTCGGCTTCGATTTCGCGGAAGCGATCGGCTTTGCGGGCGATGAGAGGAGCGAAGTCCATGCGACAAAAGAAAACGGTGAAGATGCGCGAGGCACCTTCACCGTTTCCGGAAATTCAGTTGGCAATCTAAGCGGTCTTCTTACGCGCGGTGCCGTAACGGCGAGAGAATTTCTCGATGCGGCCGGCGGTATCGACGAACTTTTGCTCGCCGGTGAAGAAAGGGTGGCAGGCCGCGCAGATGCCGACCTTGATGTCGCGCTTCGTCGAGCGGGTGTGGTAAACGGCACCGCAGGCGCAGTGGATCGAAGTCGGGTTATAGTCGGGATGAATATCTGCTTTCATGGCTCGGAAAAGGGAGTAGGACCATAGCCCCCGAACTCGCGCCCGCAATCAAAAACTCCGACATTTTTCCGTGACCCAATCCCCACCCGAAAATGCGATCCTTTCCGCGTGGTTCGAAACGCTGGGACGCTTCGGCATGACCCCGGCAATCTATTCCGCGACAGGTGAGGTGGTGCGAACGTTTCTGGAAATTGGGTTGGAAGCGGTGAAGATCGCCCGCCTTCTCGATCGCATCCCGCCGAAGTCCGTGGTCGCGATCCAGCTTGGGAACAGCGAGCGGTGGCCCGAGGTGGTGCTCGCGCTCTGGCGGCGCAATCTGATCCCGCTGCCGCTCGGTGATATGGGTCCGACGGAACTCGCCGTCACTCTCGGAACCTGCCGGGTGGCGGCCCTGGTGACGAACGACGGAGGGCCGCTAATCGTTCACCGGCGGCCCGTGGGCGACGACGCGGCGCAGTGGCTGGC
This sequence comes from Chthoniobacterales bacterium, assembly GCA_038240495.1. Taxonomy (GTDB): domain Bacteria; phylum Verrucomicrobiota; class Verrucomicrobiia; order Chthoniobacterales; family Chthoniobacteraceae; genus Chthoniobacter. The sequence continues at coordinate 10,865 of JBBSDS010000132.1, forward strand.
GCCGGTGCCGGATTTTTTGAAACTCACCTCGGGCACGACAAACGCGCCGCGCGCCGTGCGGTTTCGCGCGGACCAACTGCTCGCGGATTGCGAACAAATCTGCGGCACGATGGGCATCTCGAGTCACGACATCAACTTCGGCGTCATTCCCTTCTCGCACAGCTATGGCTTTAGTAATCTGATCCTGCCGTTGCTCGTGCTGGGGGTGCGGCTCGTGGTCAGCGATGATCGATTGCCGCGGGCGATCCTCGACGGTCTCGCTCAATCCCGCGCGACTGTTTTTCCCGCGACGCCGCTCCTCTTCCAAAAGCTCGCCGAGATGGAGAAGCCGCAGGAGGTGCCCGAACTGCGCCTCTGCATCTCGGCCGGTGCGCCACTTTCGCGCGACACGGCTGGAGCGTTTAGCGTAAAATTTCGACTCAAGGTTCACACGTTCTATGGTGCGTCGGAGTGCGGCGGCATTGGCTACGATGCGACCGAGCCCAGGCGCTACGAAGATGGTTTTGTCGGCACACCGCTGAACGGTGTGAGCGTCGAATCGGAGTCGGACGAACCCGGCCCAATCACGGTGTATGGCACCGCGGTGGGAGATGGCTACTTTCCAGACGAAGATCCGGCAGTGCTCGGTGGCAGAAGCTTTATCCCGGGGGATCTCATTCAATGCACGGAGCGCGGGATGTATCTCTTGGGGCGAACGTCCGACCTGATCAACGTGGCCGGGCGCAAACTGAATCCACTCGAGGTCGAGGTGCGATTGGCGGAGTTCCCGGGCGTCAGGCAGGTGGTCGTTTTCGGTGTGAAATCCGTATTGCGCGGCGAAGAGCCTGTGGCCTGCGTGGTCGCGGACAAAGGCTTCGTCAGCGAGGCGCTGCTCCGCCATTGTCAGGAGCACCTGAGCCCGTGGCAGATGCCGCGCGACGTGTGGGTGGTCGCGGAGATTCCCGCGACGGAGCGCGGAAAAATCAACCGCCGCGAGCTGGCCGAAAGCTATCGCACGCGGATAGTGTCGAAAGCGAAATGACCGCGTTTGCCACTGATCCGATTTGCCAGGAGCATGATCCCGGATTTGGGCATCCGGAGAAGCCGGCGCGGTTTGCGGCGGTTTTCAATGGCCTGAAGGACGCGGGCCTGCTGGACAAGCTCGTCCTGGCTGCGCCGCGGAAGGTGACGCGTGAAGATTTATTGCTCGTCCATGACGAGAACTACCTGCGTGTGGCGGAACACGAGATTCGCTCCGGCCTTCACCAACTCAGCACCGGCGACACCGCGGTCTCGGAGAAATCGTGGGATGCCGCGCAGCGCGCCGCCGGTTGTTCGCTTGCGGCTGTCGATATGGTAGTCGGCGGAAAAGCGGGCAACGCCTTCTGTCTCGTGCGGCCGCCGGGACATCATGCGTCCGCGGATCGTGGCATGGGATTCTGTATCCTAAATAATATCGCACTCGCCGCGCGGCACGCCCAGCGGCGGCACGGTCTCGCACGCGTGCTCATCGTCGATTGGGACGTGCATCACGGCAATGGCACGCAGGA
>JBBSDS010000133.1:0-12380 GCA_038240495.1 Chthoniobacterales bacterium
CGATCCGCGGGAGCACATAGTGCAAATATGGCCGGTAGGCCCAGCGGAGCGACGGCCCCGGAATGGAAAAATCGAGAATCAGAAGATGGCCGCCGGGATTAAGGACCCGGCGCATTTCCGCGAGTGCACGCGGCCACGACTCCATATTTCGAAGGCCGAAGGCAACCGTCACAACGTCGAAAGTCGCATCGGCAAACGGTAACTTCAGCGCGTCGGCCGTCAGCAGGTGCGCGACCCCCTTGCCTCGGGCGACACGGAGCATCGGATGACAAAAATCCGCCGCGACAACCAGCGCCCCAGGACAAACGGTCTGGATTTTCAGCGCCAAATCGCCACTCCCCGTCGCAAGATCGAGAATCCGCCCCGGGTGCCACGCGCGAACAATTCGCGCCGCCTTGTTTCGCCAAAAAAAATCGAGACCCCCGCTGAGCAGGTGGTTGGCGAGGTCGTAGCGGTCTGCGATCGCGGCAAACATCGCGCGGACGAGTGGTCCTTTGCCTTCGGTCATGGGCATGGTGGGGTGCGATCGGGAGTCGATTCTCAAATTGAGGTAAATTGCGCCAAAGGCATAACATGTGCTGACATTCTTTGGCGTCACAATTTTTCTCAAGATGCGGCCGAAAGCCGAGTGTCTTGCGCTCTCTCATGCCAACCGATTACCTCAGCCAGGCCAGAGTCCTGATCGTCGATGACGAACCCGCAAATGTGCGGTTGCTGGAACGCATCCTCAAACTCGCCGGTTGCAGCCACGTGCAGTGCCTTACCGACCCCCGCCAGACGCTGGCGCTCTTTCTCGATTTCCAGCCGGATATTGTGCTGCTCGACGTGAACATGCCCTATCTGAACGGATTCACCGTGCTGGATCGGATCAAGGCCGCTGCGGGTGCGGACGAATACGTCCCCATCCTCATGCTCACGGCGGATATCACCGTCGAGACGAAGAGGCGTGCCCTGGCCGGGGGAGCCAATGATTTTCTCACCAAACCCATCGACCAGTCCGAGGTGGTGCTGCGAATCCGCAATCTCATCGAAAATCGCTTCCTGCGCCTCGAAATGCAACGCCAGAACACCGTCCTGGAAAAGGAGGTGCAGGAACGGACGATGCAACTCGAAGCGACGCTACATGAGTTGCAATCCACGCAGGAGCAAGTCGTCAAACAGGAGCGGCTCCGCGCTCTAGGGATGATGGCCGGCGGCATCGCACACGACTTCAATAACGCCCTGACGATGATGCTCGGCTACGGCGAATTACTACTGCCCTGGCTGACCGAGCACGCGACGCCGCGTGAACTTACATATCTCGAACACATGGTCTCGGCGGCTCGGGATGCGACGCAAGTGGTCAGTCGTCTGCGGGATTTTTACCGGCCTGCGGAAAACAACGAAATCCGCATGCCAGTGGATTTGAACGACGTAGCGGAACACGTCATCTCCATGACATCTCCCAAATGGAAAGGCCGGAGCCTGGCAGACGGCGTGCAGATCGAAGTGGCCACCGACCTGAATGATATTTCGCCGGTGGCCGGCAATGGGGCTGAACTCCGGGAAGTGCTCACCAACCTGATCTTCAATGCCGTGGATGCGATGCCGTCCGGCGGAACGATTTCTGTTAAGACTGGGGAATCGGAAAACGGAGTCGTCATCTCCGTCAGCGACACCGGCATGGGGATGACGGAAGATGAAAGGCTACGGTGCCTCGAACCTTTCTTCACAACCAAAGGCGAGCAAGGCACCGGGCTGGGGCTGTCAGTGGTCTATGGCATTGTCCAGCGGCACGAGGGGAGAATTACGATTAGGAGCCAGAAGGGCGTTGGAACCACTTTCGAGATACTTTTCCCGGCGACAGTCGCACAGGAATACACGCCTATTCCTGAGATCGCGCACATCGACCGTTCGCTGAACATTCTCGTCGTGGACGATCAGGAAATCATTTGCGAACTTATCGCCGAGTATCTGCATGCAGATGCCCACACCACCGGCACAGCCTTTCGCGGAGATGAAGCGCTGGCGGCCTTTCAAAAAGGCTCGTATGACCTTGTCATCACCGACCAGTCAATGCCGTTCATGAATGGTGTGCAGCTTGCCACCGCCATTAAAACGATGGCCCCGGAGACGCCGGTCATTCTCTTGACGGGCTTCGGAGAGGAAATGCTGGCGCAGGACGGACTTCCTCCCGGAGTTGATCTCGTGGTCGGAAAACCGGTCAGCCATGTGGAACTTCGCCAGGCCATTTTCCAGGCATTCGCCAGCCCGCCGGCTCTCGCCAGCGTCGCATAAGAGCGTGAACTGAGAGGGTGGAGAACCGGGCCGAAAGGCTTGGAGTCCTGTCTATCTGAGGAGTTGAAGCACCAGATGTTTGTCGATGCTGACGGTTCGTTTTGAACGGACGGGAATCTCCGAGAGTAATCGCGCGTGCTATTCCGAGTAATTGGATCGGTTTAACTTACTCTGGAGTCATCCTTCGGTACAAAGCTGCGCTAGAAGCAGAGCCTCGAACAGTTTGCGGACTGAGTCATCGCCCGTCTCAACGTTTCGCTCGGTAACTCCATAACTACGAGTCATTCTAAGCGAAGCGCAGGGAGCTTTGCGACCGAAGTGCAGTCGAAGTATCCCGTCGAACAGCCGGCGATCACTGCTCATGAAAGCGACGGGATTCTTCGACTCCGTGTCGTCTCCGCCTTCGCCCGCGACGACTCCGCTCAGAATGACACGCGAGGGAGGTTTACAAACGTGCCTTGGCCGGAACGATGCAGTTCACGGATTTTTGAAAACGCAGAGACGCAGAGACGCAAAGGTCGCGGAGGAGAAAGGCGTGACGAAGAGTTGCGCACCATTTGGCGAGGGCCATGAGCTTCAACGCTCGACCCTCTGCGCCTCTGCATTTTACCCATTAACTGCAGCCTTCCCTGCATCGTTTCGGCTCAGGGTTTGGCTACTGCCTTGATGCTGAAGTCGTCGTACTGCACGTCCACTTGATTGGTGGTGAGGCTTACGAGTGTCTTCGTTTCATGTCCGACGCCCTCGGATTTGAACGCGCCCACGGCTTTTCCATCAAGGCTTACTTCGATCTCGTTGGCCTTGGTGCGGATCAGGAGCGTGTGCCAGTCCTGGAGTGTTAGCTTCGCGGGAAGGATCTTGTTCTTCGTCGCGAGCATTGACTTATCCTCGTCAGTCAGCGTTGAGGGCGTGGCCTTTTTCTTCTCATAGATGTCATTCCGGAAGTTGCCGGTCTTCGCGTCGCCGATGGAGATATTGGTGGGGCTGACGTTGACATTGCAGATGTGACCCGCGTGCGAGCCTTTGTAGTCCTTGTCGTCGAACCACACGTTGAAACTCTTCGCCTTGTCGCTGAAGAAGCGGAACTTCACCGATACTTCAAGATCGCGCTCCGCGTCGATGCGCACGCTGTCCACTGCCGAGTGATCCGAGCCCTCCGGTGTAATGCCGACAAGCACGCCATCTTTGATGATGCTTCCGCTCTTGTAGTGTCCCCAGCGTTTACCAAACTCCGTGCCGGAGAAGTCATCGGAGAATATCGTGCGAGTGTAGGTCGTTGCTGGGATTTGGGCGGTCGCGAGTGTGGCGGTAAGCGAAAGGAGCAGGATGGGGAGGATGCGTTTCATGGTCGGAGAGTGGCAGAGTGGGAAGGTGTTGGCGAAGAAATTGGCGGGCGGGTTCCGCAGTTGGAATGCTCTTGCGCGCGAAGTGATCGAAACCACGCCACCGTGAGCTTGTCGAAGAACCTCTAACTCCCGTGGGCAGCGGCGGCGTGGGCCTGTTCCGCGCCGCCTCCGCCCAATAAGCAGGTGTCATCCTGAGCGCAGTTCCGTCGCGGGCGAAGGTGGGACGGAACGGAGTCGAGGGATCCCGTCGCCGTTCAGCCCGCCCGATCCTTCGACTCCGCTCCGCCCGCCTTTCCGCCTCCGCTCCGCTCAGGATGACACGCGATTCTGGAAATGAAGTTTGGCCGATGATCTAGAGGTCCTTCGACAAGCTCAGGATAGCTTTTTCGATGCAGCGCTGCGCGCCAGGTTCTATCTGTCCGCGCGTCCAGTTGGCTCTCGGTTTGTCCCTTCGCACTTACATCTTTGACCAATCCGCCGGCATCCACGCGGGCAGATCTTTGATCGAGTCGCGCGCGGTCGTACTCGTCGGCACCCCCACGCCTCGAAGAACGGCGCGAGATTTTTCCCGCACGCGCGGGAGAAGCGCACCAGCCATTGGTCGTGCTTTTCATCGTCGCTCTTTGGCCGCTGCTCCTTGGGCAAGTCTCGGTATTCGGCGAAGACTTTCTTGTAGGTCTCCCAGCCGAAACCCACGAATACAACCGAAGGGACGAACTCTTTTCGGGCCGCGGCCGTGGTCAAACATTCCTCGACTCGCCATCTTTACCGCTTAGGCTCCGCTGAATTTCCCATGAAAATCCGTCTCCTCCCCGCACTCCTCGCCCTCACTTTTGCGTACGCCTCGCTCCACGCAGCCGATGCGCCGAAGCCGCTCAAAGTCCTGCTCATCACCGGCGGCTGCTGCCACGATTACGCCGCGCAAAAAGACATCCTCAAGGCCGGTCTCGAAAAGCGCGCGAATGTCGTCGTCGATCAAATTCATACCGACGACAAAAGCGTGAAACCGCCGCTGCCGATCTACGGCAACGCTGATTACGCCAAGGGTTACGACTTGGTGATCCACGACGAATGTTCCGCGGGCGTGACCGATCTCCCGGTCATCGATGCGGTGCTCGCGCCCCATCGCGCTGGCATTCCCGGCGTGAACCTGCACTGCGCCATGCACTGCTATCGGTTCGGCGATTTCCAAAAGCCTGTCCCTGCCGACGCGGAGAATGCGCACTGGTATCAATACCTCGGTTTGCAGTCCACGGGCCACGGTCCGCAAGAGCCGATCGCCATCGCTTTTACCGACAAGGAATCGCCGATCACGAAAGGCTTCGCGGACTGGACGACGGTGAAGGAAGAACTTTACAACAACATCCAGATCCTCACCGGCAAGGCGCTCGCCAAGGGCACACAAAAACAGCCCGTGAAGACGAAAGGTCCGGACGGCAAGGATGTCGTCAGCGGCACCAAGGAAGTGGAGACTGTGGTTGCGTGGACGAATGAATACGGCCCGAAAAAGACGCGCGTTTTCAGCACCACGATCGGACACAACAACGACACCGTGTCCGATGACCGCTACCTCAACCTGGTGACGAACGGCGTGCTCTGGGCGTGCGACAAACTCGACGCCGACGGCAAGCCAAAAGCAGGCTACGGCCCCGGCGGAAAGTAAGCGCGCAGCTCAGCGCGCGTAGGCATTCTTCAGCAGGAAATCGACGATCGGCTGCGGGTTTTTCAGACTGTGTGGATGATGATCCACGCCGGGCTTGAGGATGACTTCGATCTTGCCGCCGAGCGCCTTGTAACGCTGTTCGAGAAGCGCGGTGTTTTCGGCATACGGCACTGTCTTGTCGGCGTCGCCACAGACGGAAAGAATCGGAATGCCGCCCTTGAAGAGCGGATCCAGTTTGTCCAGCGGGTTGCCTTTAAAAGCCGGTGCGGTTTCCTCCGTGAGTCCGTAAATTTTCAACGCCTGATCCCAGCACGTCTTACTGCCCGCGCCGGTGCCTTTGCCGCCCGGCCAACTGCGGATATCGAGCACGGGCGCGTCGAGATAAAGCGCGGCGGTCTTGTCGGGATGCGTGGCGGCGAAGTTTACGGCGTAGAGCCCGCCGCGGCTGAAGCCTTCGAGCACGGCACGTTGATTGAGGCTGAAGGTGCGGGTCGCGTAGTTGTGAAACTGCGCCATCAAGTCGATGGACGACGGCGCGCCGTACATGTCGCTCACTTTAAAATAGGCGACATGCCAGCCGGCGGCGAGCAAGGCCACGTCGCCCTGCGGCTCATGTCCGAAGAATTCGGTGCGCCAAATCCACGGATTTCCGACAGCGGGCGTTTTCGGTTTCACCAGCAACGCGTCGTGACCGGCGACCGAGAAGTCGAGTCGTTCGTAACCCTGCCACTCGGATACTTTGGCCGGCGCATCCGGCTCGGCGGTGTGAGCGAACGGTGCAACGAAAAGGATGGCGAGAGTTGCGATGGATGGGAGGCGCATGGCTCCGGTGTAGGCGAATTTCTCCATTTCCGCCATCGCTTTGCGCCGCGCTGCCGCTCAGGATTTCCGTCTACCCACATTCCCAAGATATGAAATCCCTCCTCGCGCCCCTGATCCTCGCCGCCCTCGGTTTCCAAGCGACCGCCGCTCCCCTCAAAGTCCTGCTCGTCGATGGTCAGAACAATCACGCCTGGCAGCAAACCACTCCGGTCCTCAAAACCATTTTGGAAGAGCATGGTCTCGCGACGGTCGATGTCGCCACGTCGCCGGCCAAGGGCGAGGACATGAGCAAGTTCAAGCCCGACTTTGCCGCCTATCAAGTCGTCGTCTCAAATTACAATGGCGCGCTGTGGGCGCCGGAGACGCAGGCGGCATTTGAAAAATACGTCAGCGGCGGCGGAGGCTTTGTCAGCGTGCATGCGGCGAACAATTCCTTCTCCGAATGGAAGGCTTACAACGAAATGATCGGCGTCGGCGGTTGGGGCGGGCGCAATGAAAAGTCCGGGCCGCTCCTCCGTCTGCGCGACGGTCAGTGGGCTGCCGATACGACCGCCGGCAGCGCCGGACACCACGGCCCGCAACATGAATTCCTCATGGTTACGCGTGCGCCGTCGCATCCGATCATGGCTGGGCTGCCGGCCAAATGGATGCACGGCAAGGACGAGCTTTACGATCATCTCCGCGGTCCGGCGCAAAACGTCACCGTGCTGGCCAGCGCCTTTTCCGATCCGGCGAAAGGTGGCAGTGGCGAGGACGAGCCGTTGCTCATGACGATCAGCTATGGAAAAGGCCGCGTCTTTCACACCGCCTTGGGTCACGCGCTCGAGGCCACAAATTGCGTCGGCTTTGCCACTACGCTCCAGCGCGGCACTGAGTGGGCGGCGACGGGCCAGGTGACGCAAAAGGTGCCCGCGAAATTTCCCAACGAGACGGCCGTGAGCCAGCGGCCTTGAGCGGAAGCCGTCAGGAGCGAGTGGCGTCGTAACTCCGCAAGATTCTTTTGGGCAGGGCCAGCGCGGCGGCTCGCAAGCGGCGTGACCAAATGTAAGTCGGATCGCCCGTGGCGAGCCGACGGAGCAAGCGCTGGTCGCAATGCGCCAGCACCACGAAGCGATCGAGCATGGAAAGCGCTGCCCCAGCATCGTTCATCCGTTCCCGCGAATTGGCGACCAGCAAATAACCGGCGGCGGTGGCGCTTCGATAAACCTCCGTGTCGCCCTCTCCGGCGGGCAGCGACATGCTTTCCACGCCCTTTCCGAGAAGGTCCTCGAGCCACGCTTTGCTGGTCGCGAGTTCGTCTCGCATCTGCTCGCGCGGGAGATGGGCCAGCGCGCGGTGGGTGACGCCGTGAGTCCCGAGATCGAAGCCCGCGGACGCCAGTTCGCGCAGCTCGCTTTCACGAAGAAAATCCGGCAACTCCCGACAGTATTTCATCGTCGCGAAAAACGTCCCGGACACTCCGTGTCTTGTGAGGATTTCTGCGAGGTCGAGGGAACTGCGGTGGCCGTCGTCGAAAGTGAGCACGCAATATCTCGGCGGCAACGCCTCCCGAGCGGCGATGCGCGCGTGCAATCCGGCGACGGAGTCGAGTTGAAAACCTTCTCCGATCAGCACGCGGAGGTGTTCGTCGAAACGCGCGCGCGTGGTCGTGTATTTGAGATGCTGCGTGTCGGGAAAACGTCCGTCCGACAGCGAGTGATACATCAGCGCGGCGAACGGCATGGCCTTGGCCGGCGGCACCGCCTCAGGGCTTGTTTGAAGCCACCAGCACGCCGGAGGCGCAGAAGCCAGCGAGTACCGGCCGTGCGAGCACGCCGTCCGCCCATTTCCACATACGCCAGAGCGGGCGGGGAAGCGGCAGATTGAAAAACACCGGCGAACAATCGAGATAGCGCACGTCGAAGGAGCGGAATCCTGCTTCGCGGAGCACGGGGATGAGATCGCGCTGCGGGACAAACGAGTTTTCCAACACCGGCGCTGCAAAGGCCGTTGTCTCACCCTTGTCCGGCTTTTGCGGATGAAGGCGGGACCAGATCGCCTTGCAGGTATTGCGGAGCCAGCGCGGCAGCGAGCGGTGGTTGCGGAAGGAGATCACCATTCGGCCTCCGGGTTTCACACAAGCGGCCAGTCGGGTGAGCCCGTCGGCCGGTTCGGCGAGATAGTCGATCAACCCGATGAGCAGAACGGCGTCGGCGGATGCTTGGAACCGGACCAGACAATCGAGATCGCCGATGTGAAACTCGGCATGCGACAAATTTTGCGCGCGGGCCAGTTCGACCATGCGCGGGGAAATGTCGATGCCCACGTAGCGCAAAGCGCGCTGTGCACAGGGAGGGCCAAAGACCGCCGGTCCCATGCCATAATCCAGCACCGTGGCTCCGCGCGGCAGGATGGCGATTTCTTCGGTCACCAGTTCCTGCCGGCGCGCGAAGCTCATCGAACTCACATTGAAAACCTGGCCGGCCGAGCGGGCCTGGTAGTCCTCCGCGATGCGATCAAAGAGCTGCTCGGCTTCGACGTGGGAACTTGGCGGAGGGACAGGCATGATCGTGGAAAGGGGAGATGCAGCTATATGGGAGAACACGGCATCATTCAACTTCTCCCCTGCGTGGCAGTCAGCGCGGCCAGCATGGCGGAGACGTTTTCCCGCCACGTATGCTTTTTACGCACGTCTTCCCGCGCCTGCCGGCCGAGCGTCTGCCGGAGTGCGGCGTCCTCCACGGCCGTGCGCAAGGCGTCGGCGAGTGAGGCCGATCCGCCGGGCGCGAAAAGCAAACCGTTCTCGCGGTGGCGCAGCACCATCTCGATCGGCTCAACCCGCGGCGCCACGACCGCGCGCCCTTGCGCCATGTATTCAAAGAGCTTCAGCGGTGACCGATACGCGTTGCTATTTGGCACCACGCAGATGTCCATCGCGGCGATGTGCTCCGGGACGGAATCGTGATCGACCGCTCCGACAAAACAAACGCTGTCCGCCACGCCGAGACTCTGGGCCTGCGCTTCGAGTTCGCCGAGCAGCGGCCCTTCGGCGACGAGCAGCAGCGCCGTCTCCGGCCTTTGCCGATGCACTTCGGCAAAGGCGGCGATGAGCAGCTCGACGCGATGCCACGGGACGAACCAGCCCACGAATCCGATGACGACGCGCTCCGCCAGGCCGTGTCGCGCGCGCACCTTTGATCCATCTGCCGGCGGATCGCACTGCCGCCAGTCCACCGCATTTGGCTGGACGAGCACTTTTTCCCCGGTGATCCCCAGTTCTATAATCCGGCGTCGCAGGTGCGGGGAGACGACGACGATGAGATCCGCGCGCCGAAAGACGAACCGGTCGCAAGCCCGCGCGAGTCCTGCGAGCAACGGTTGGCGGCTCACGCGTTCGTCGCCGACAAGTTCATTTACCTCGACGATCAGAGGCACGCGCCGAGCCCGCGCCACGCTTGCACCGACGATGAGGAAAAAGGCGTGGCGTTCGTAGATCAGGTCGAACTTCCCGCCGGTGAGTCGTTGCGCAAGCGGCCACCAAGCCCACGCATTGTAGCCGATCTCGAGCAACTCGAAGACCCAGCGCGGTAACGCGCGAGAGATTTTTCCGAAGAATCCCGGCGAGTTCAGCGCCGCGTAGGGATTCACTCGCCGTCGCGGATCGATACCGCCGGGATTGAAGAACTCGACCTCGTGCCCCAACTCTTCGAAGGCTCCGGCCACGCCGCTGATGTGGACGGCCTCGGCACCCGATCCGCGCGTTCGGAAATGGTAGACGATCCTCACGCCACGGCCTCCCTGAGCAGCCGATCATAGGCCGCAGTGGTCCGTTCCCATGTGAACTGACGGGCGTGCGCGACGATGGGTTCCGGCGTCGGCGGCGTCCGCAAAACCTCGCCCAGCGCCGCAGCGAGAGCGGCGTGATCCCGCGGTGGGACGAGCCTGCCGAGAAAGTCGCCGGTATGCACTTCGGGGATTCCGCCCACACGGCTCGCGACGACCGGGCACCCGCAGGCAAAGGCTTCGAGGATCACATTGGGCACGCCTTCGTTGTCGCTCGGCAGGCAAAGCACATCGGCCGCCCGGAGATGCTGCGCAACACTTGACGCGTCTTGCCGACCCGCGAACAAAACCTGGGCGCCGAAGCCGAGTTGATTGGCGAGCTGACGCGCGCGGCTTTCCAGCGGACCGCCGCCGATCATGACGAGCCGGCACTCTCTCATTCCCGACTGCGCGCACAGCGTTGCGTGAGCCTCGATGAGCAAGAGCGGATTCTTGATCGGGTAAAAATTCCCAACAAAAACCACGAGCGGTGCCGACTCTGGCAGACCCAACTCGCGCCGTGCCGCGTGCCGGTTACCCGGAGCGAAATTGGTGAAATCCAGACCGTTGTAAATCGGATGCAGTTTCGCCGGATTGAGCCCCGCCTCGGCAAGCCGTTGCGCGAGGTCCGCGCTCCGCGTGATGATCGCCGTCGCTTGCGGCATCGACTCTTGAATGATCCGCCGCCGGACGGGGTGTCGCAGGTATTGGTGAACATCGGAGCCTTGCGCGATTGCGACAAAAACGAATCCCAACTCCCGCGCGAGTTGCGCCACGGCGCACGAATCCGGATAGAGCCACGCACTGAGCACGGCATCGAAGGCAAACTCGCGTCTCAGCGCTCGGACTGGTTCGCGCAGAGCTCGCGCCATCAAAGTGTGGTTCACGCGGCTGCCGATCTTTGGCAGATAAGGCGCGGTGATGTAGCGCGGCTGCCACATGGCGTCGCAGGTCCGCGGTGTGCGGACTTTTTTACAAAAGGGCAGCGTCGGGCGCGCGGCCAGCACGCGGATGTCCCAGAGCACGGCGAGGTGGTGAAGCACGGCGGCGTTGTCGAGGCCGCGATAGGGCTCCTGCGTGTCGGGGAAAAGATTCGAGATGAAAATCAGCTTTGGCCTATTCACGGGGAGCGAATGAAGCCTCGCGGCGATAGCGAAAATCACGGAACCGCCCGGGATCGCCGGAATGGCCAGCCTCCGCGGCGTGCAGGATGTTCACCATTTCCCGCGCGGTGACGTAATGGAAACGAAGGGCGTGATCCGCCGCGGCAATCTCCGCGAGAGCGCGGTGAAAGGCGCGCATCGGTTCACCGAGAAGCATGCGCGTGTTGTCCGGCTTGGCCCCGTGAGTGTGCAGCTTCACGAAGAGCCAGTTGGGCCGGCCTTCGACCGTGATGCGGCAATCGAGCCAAAGCCGAAGCCGTTCGCGGGTGGGTGGATTGGCCGCCGTCAGATCGCTGTTTTCGATCCGCGGAAGTACGCCGAATTTTTTCCGCTGCCAGTTGAGCGCGAGCGGGCCCTGCACGAGCAAGAGCTCGTCTGGATCGACGGATTGCGGTTCGCGCGCGGCGCACACCCGGCGGCCAAGATCGTGCGACTTTGGATGTTCCGTCCCACGGGCGTAGTAAAGGCGATTGATCGTGCGAGTCTGCGTTCGCTCCGGCGCCGAGGGCAGCGTGAAATCGGCGTAGCAGCCAGTTTCGCAGAGCACGCGCAGTTCGTTGCGCACCCCGCAGTTGCGGCCTTGCGGATGCGAATTGTCGAGGGCCCAATTGCCGTGAATGAAGCCATAACGAAGCGCACCCGCCGCATCGCGAGAGAGCAGCCCGTGCTCGGCGAAACGTTCCTTTCCGTGGTCCAGCGTCCGTCGCAGATTCTCCGCATTGTCGTTGTCGTGGTGAAGGTGGATTTCCGTCTCGCTGCCGCTTTCGCGGCAGAGCTCGGCCATGCTGCCGACGATGTCCGCCTCGTATTGTTCGATCGGATAAAAGAAGGTGTGCTTCGGCGGCGTTCCGTCAGCGCCGCGGAATTCGTTGACAAGCTTTGGCAAGCCTTGCCGCCATTCATCGACCCGCGCCAGCGCTTCCGCTTTGCCGACCCCATGCAGCGGCTCGAAGTGATCGCAAACGGCGATCATCACATGGCGCGTGCCCAGGGCGTGCGGTGCCATCCTTTTGCGCCGCAGCCAGGCGGGCAGCCAGAGGTCGAGCGCCCTGATCATCGGGAGCAGAAGCCTGCTCGCGACGAGGGGCGATTGAAGGACAGAGGCTCAGGGCGCATGGACGATTCGAGGGAAAATTAAGTCCTCTGAGGCTGGCGAAATCAGCGTTCGGAGGCAACGACCAATCCGGCTGGATGAAGGCGGGCGATGAGCCGGAGCTTTGGCCGCGGCTTTCCGCCGAGAGGAAGCGGCGCCCGCGCCGAAACGAGTTGTCCGAAAACTGCGTGCGAGCGCGGTTGAATGATTGTGAA
>JBBSDS010000134.1:0-12362 GCA_038240495.1 Chthoniobacterales bacterium
ACGGCTTGGCGGGATCGCAGCCGTAGAGCGCGAACGTCTCCGGGCTTTCGCTTTTCAAATCCATGAGTTCCGGCGCGGACGTCTGGAGTTTGAAGGCCATCTCGTAGTTCGCGAGACGCGTGGCGATTTCCGGGTCGTTGTCGCGAGCGAGGCGCTGGCGATTGAGCGCACCGACGACATCGAGCGTGTCGCGCTGGAGTTGCGCATCCACGCCGGGCGGGCTGGAGACATCGAGGATCGCATCGCCCTGCGTGCGCAGGCGAACGCCGGAATAAAGCGTCGGCATGAACCCGCTCGCATACAGCGCCGCGCCGCCACTCAAGCCACTGCCGGTATTCATCACCGCAAAAGCCGGCAGCTCCTGCGTCTCCGCACCAAGGCCGTAGAGCGCCCATGAGCCGAGTGCCGGACGACCCGGTTGCTGAAATCCCGTTTGAAAAAAAAGCTGCGCCGGCGCGTGATTGAACTTATCGGTCGTGACCGACTTGATCAGGCAAATCTCGTCCGCGATTTTCGCCAGATGCGGCAGCATTTCGGAAAGTTCCGCGCCGCTCTGACCATGTCGGGCAAACTTGAACTGCGGCCCGAGCACCGCCGCATCCGGCCGGATGAACGCATAGCGCTGCCCACCGATGACCGACGGCGGAAGTGGCTTCCCTTCGAGCTTCGCGAGTTCCGGCTTGTAATCGAAAAGCTCAAGCTGACTCGGCGCACCCGCCATGAAGAGATGAATGACGCGCTTGGCCTTTGCCGGAAAATGCGGCGGCTTCGGCGCGAGCGGATTCGTCGCGACCGCAGCGGTAACAATGGGCGAAAATGCCTCCGTCAACATTCCGGCAAATGCGACTTTGCCGAGACCGACTCCACAGTCGCTGAGAAAATGGCGGCGGGTGATGCGCTGGCAGTAGGTATGGACGGGGGACATGGCGGGGCGTGGAAACAACTCTAGGGAGGACCGCGGTATTGTCGAATATCTCGCCTCGCGCCAGCGGGATCAGATTCAAGTGAAGCGCGCCCAAACTTGGCGAAACCGACAGAAGCCTCCAATCGGATTTCATTTATAAATACCATAATTCAGGCACGCGAAATGCATCATGTTCAAAGCTTCTACCATGCGCAAAACCCTACACCGCACCGGCGGCTTTTCACTCTTGGAGAATGTCTTCGCCTGTGCCGTCATCTGCCTGTTTCTCGCCGGGACGTTCACCGCCAATTCGGAGTCGATGTCGATTTTAAGAATGGGGCGTGACGAGGCAGGGGCCAGCCAGGTTCTTCAACAGCGCATCGAACAGTTGCGCATCGCCAATTGGCAGGCGATCACAGGCTCCACTTGGATTCGCGACAATATCCTGAATAAAGATGCAGACGGTTCGGCGAATCTCCAAGGCGTCATCGAAGGCATTTCGATCACTCCGTACAACGGCCTAACCACCGCGACGAACCAATTCTCCCGAACTCTCGGTACAGCCACAGCCAACGGTGGAAATTCGTCTCTCATTGCCGAATCGGCAATCAAAGTAACTTGGACAGTCACTTGGTCGGGGCTGCCAAAGGGACGCATTCATACTCGGCAGAACGTAGCGATCCTTGGCTTGGGAGGCGTGGCAAAATAGATGAACCGCTTGCCGCGAACCTCGGGCGCAAGCTTGCTCGAGACAATGGTTGCCGCAGCGGTCATCGCCATGATCGCCGGCGGGGTTGCAATGGCCTTTGTGGCAATGCAGCGGAATCTCGCTTCGACGCGGGATTACGCAACGAACCATGGAGATGAAATGCGGATCTCCGACTATCTAGCCCTGGATCTCCGCCGTGCATTGAGCGTGCAGATCTCCGGGACCGGCGGGACTACACGCGTGACGCTGACCATTCCGAACTTTTACGACAGCAACGGAAACACCCGGATGCCGACCATCAAATCGGACGGGAGCGTGGATTATCGCGACTCCAGCGCCCCCACACCCGTCAGTAGAGTGACGGTTGCCTACTATCTCTCAGGCTCCGCGATGATCCGGGAGCAAGCCGGGGCCAGGCAGGCCTTGGCCGTGAATGTCCAGGACTTCAAACTGACAGTCCTTGATTCGACTACCGATCCAAACGCCGCTCAGGATTTCAGTATCCCGGTCGTCCTCGCCGGAAAAGTGGCTCAGGTTAAGACGCGGATTAGCTTTAGTCCGACTTACAAAACAGCCGGAGCGAGCACCGCAACCACGGCTGCCACAACCTTCTACAACACCACCCTGCTGCGCAATGCGCGCGAGGATAAGCCCGGAGTAGGACTCTACTAATGCAACAACCATCACGCCACACGTCGGGTAGCGCTCTCATCTTTGCCCTTCTTTGCGCCGTTGTTCTTTCGGTGTTTGTCGGCGAGACGATTCGCCTCGTAGAAAATAAGTATCGCAATGTCTATCATGCCGCGAGTTGGCAGGAATCGCTGCTTGCCGCTGAGTCGGGAGTCGATGTCGCGATGGTCGAATTGCGGAAGTCTCTGTCCAATCCCTCCGCGGCGTGGCAGTCGCCTTGGTCGGGAGTTGCGCCGGGCAATGGCACAACCAGTTACAGCCTTTCGGGGATTACTTACTCCGGTGAAGGCGGGACGAAAATGACCATGCAAATCTATGTGGATGCGCCCAGCGAATTGGTCCATTCCAACGGATGGCAGTATTACCGGATACGTGCCATCGGGACTAACACCGTGCCCGGGCCGCCTCGCACAACCGATGAAAAGCGCGACGCGGTCCTTCGCAAGTTAAGTTTGCAGATTGATCGCTTCTCTGGAAACCGGGTGCTGTCGCCGCAAGTCTCCCGGAAGATCGAAGTCATCGCGCGACCTGCGTCACCATTCAATGCCGCGATTTTGGCCCGAGGGTTAATCAACATCACCGATCAGAATGTGGTCGTCGATAGCTACGACTCGCGGGACTCCGCCAAGTCCACTTCGGGCCAGTATGATATCAACAAACGCCAGAGCAACGGCGATGTCGCTTCGGATGGCGCGCTAATCACGGCGGGTAACTCCCACATCTACGGCGACGTCGCGACCAACAACGGCAATGCGACCGGCATTGCCAATGTTACCGGCACCATTCGCACGGACTTTTATCAAGATGTCCCACTCGTCAAAAATCCAACCTGGACCTCGGTGACAAGTAACACCGGCCCGGTTTCGAATACCAGCACGCGGGCGGCGAACGCAGTCAAAGGTGCGGCTCGTTACATCATCAGCAGCATTTCCGTCTCAGGCAACGACACCTTTACCATCACCGGGAATCCATCGGGAACCCCGACCTATGCGGAGATATGGGTCCAGGGGGGGATTAGCGTGAGTGGCAATGCGAAAATCATCGTTCAAGATGGCGTCATCGCCACATTTTACGTGCAGGACGATATGAAGATCGCGGGCAACGGGATTTCGAACGGAACCAGCTCAAGCTCAGCAAACCGCGCTGGAAACGTCGTGATCTACGGCCTTACGCCCACCGATGGCCACAAGCTTCAGGTCTCTTTGGCCGGTAATGGGCAGATTGAAGCCGGGGTTTATGCGCCCGGTGCAGATGTTTCCCTCGACGGCGGGGGCAGCAGCGGAGCCTTTTTCGGTTCGGTAGTGGGCGATACGATAAAGCTGACCGGCGTGGAGAGGTTTCATTACGACGAAGCTATGACGACGACGGGAGCGATCACCGACTACCGGATCGCCAGTTGGTTTGAAGATAGCAAATAGATGGTTTCGTTCGGCGGCTTGGGCCGGAGCACACCAGTGCGTCGAAGGCGGCATTCAACTCTTCGTCACCACTTCGTCGATGTTGAGCAGGGCGCGGGCGAGGGCGATCCACGCGGCGCGTTCATTCACGTTGCCAGAGTCATCACCGGCAAGTGCCTTCGCGTCGAGTTCGCCCCTGGTGAAGCGATCCTTTTGCGTCGTGAAAAATTTGGCGAGCAAGTCGAGTTCGCCAGCCGTCGGCGGTCTGGTGAGGCAGCGGCGAAAGGCCGTGCGGACACGATCTTCGACCGACCCGTCCTCCGCCGCCAGCTTGCCGCCGAGTGCGCGCGCGGCTTCCAGGAAGACGACATCATTCAATAAAGCGAGTGCTTGCAGCGGCGTATTTGAAACCTCGCGGCGCGCGAGGCAGGCTTCGCCGGTGGGCGCGTCGAAGTTGTTGTAGAGCGCGAAGGGCGCGGTGCGCTTGGCGAAGGTGTAGAGGCTCCGGCGGTAACGGTCTTCGCCGGTATCGGCAGTCCATTTGGCATTGCCGTAGGCGGTTTCCATCACCCCATCCGGCTGCGGCGGGCGGACGCTCGGCCCGCCCATTTTTTCCGAGAGCAAGCCGCTCGCTCGCAACGCGGAATCGCGGATCATCTCTACTTCCATCCGGAAGCGCGGCCCGCGCGCGAGCAGCTTGTTCTCAGGATCGCGCGCCAGGAGTTCCGGCGTGCCACGCGAGGTCTGCCGGTACGTGGCGCTGGTGACGATGAGCTTGTGCAGATGCTTGAGCGACCAGCCGTCGTGCATGAATTCGGCCGCCAGCCAGTCGAGCAGTTCGGGATGCGTCGGCGCATCGCCTTGAAATCCAAAATCACCAAGCGTCTTCACGATTCCGCGACCGAAGAACGCCGCCCATTCGCGATTCACAGTCACCCGCGCGGTCAGCGGATTTTCCGGCGAGACGAGCCAGCGGGCGAAGTCGAGACGGCTGCCCGGAGCCGTCGCCGGTCGCGTGCCCCCGAGCGTCAGCAAGCCGGGTGCGACACGTTCCGTCGGCTGCAAAAACTCGCCACGATTGTGCATGAACGTCGGACGCGAATTCTCCGGCGGGCGCTCCTGCACGATCAGCGTCGTGGGATGCGACGGAGGCTGGCGCAGTTGATCGATCTCCTTCCGTGCGGCCGCGAGTTCCGGAGCGGCGAGGAGAAATTGCTCGCGCAAGAGCTGGCGCTGTTCGGCGGTCAGGCGCTCGTCGGGCACGAGGAGAAGCTGCGCGACAGTTTCCGGCATCGTGCGGGCCTCGGGCTGCGGATCGGTCGTGACGGAGATGCGGAACTTCCCGAGCCCCGCCGCGTAGTAACGCTCGCAGAGCAGCTTCAGCGTGAACTCCGTCGCGGCCAGCGGAGCGGCCAGTTGGAAGATGGCTTCGTGATCGCGGCCCTGCCCGCCGTCGATGCTCCAGCCGGTCTGTAAATTGTCGTCGATGGCTTTGTCCGCCGTAAATTTTTCTTTGGAAAAGCTCTGCGTCGCCCGTGCCCACGGCTGCTTCATTCCGTCGGCGAGCAGTGCGATGTCGCTGATGAAAAAGTCGCCCGCCGCTCCTTCGTAATACACGCGACCGGGACCGTGCTTCGGAAGACGCTCATCGGCGAGCGCTTCCACGCGCACCGCGGTAACGCCGGTGGGCACGTTGATAAATTTCAACTCGTAGGTATCGCTCTTCGACATGTCGCCGCTGGAAAAGATCACGTTGTCCTTTTCGAGCGTGAGGAGCGGCAGATTCGACTTCGCTTCGATCGGACGCAGCGGCGTCCAAAGCACGCGGCGCGCACGTTCGCGGTCCAGCCATTCCTCAAATTTGTGCTCCACGATTTCTGCACGCCCGCCTTCTTCCGTTTCCGCGACGGGAAATTTCTGCGCCAATTCCGCGATCAACTTCACCAGCCGGTCCGCACGATCTTTTTCTTGCGCGAACGCGTCCGGCGGCGGCAGGTCGAGCTCGGGCTCGTCGGCATTATCGAAGCACGCCATGAACTCGTAATACTCGCGCTGCGTGATCGGATCGTATTTGTGCGTGTGGCATTGCGCGCATTGCACGGTGAGGCCCAGCCACGTCGTGCCGGTCGTGCCCACGCGATCGGCCACGGCATTGAAACGGAACTCGAGCGGGTCGATGCCGCCTTCTTCATTGAGCATCGTGTTGCGATGAAACCCGGTGGCGATGCGTTGCTCGCGCGTCGCATTGGGCAGCAGATCGCCGGCGAGTTGCTCGATCGTGAATTGATCGAACGGCATCCCGGCGTTCAGCGCATTGATCACCCAATCGCGATACGGCCAGATGCTGCGCGGGCGATCTTTTTCGTAGCCGTTGGTGTCGGCGTAACGCGCCAGATCGAGCCAGTGGCGCGCCCATCGCTCGCCGTAGCGCGGCGACGCAATCAGCCGATCGACGTGCCTTTCGTAAGCATCGGGCGAAGCGTCGTTGACGAAAGCGTCCGCTTCTTCCGGGGTCGGTGGCAGACCGATGAGATCGAGCGAAAGGCGGCGCGCGAGTGTGTATTTATCGGCCTCGGCGGACTGCGGGAGATTTTCCTTTTCGAGCCGCGCAACGATGAAGGCGTCGATCGGGTTTCGCACTTTGAACTTTGCACTTTGAATGGCCGGCAGCGGAGCCTGCACCGGTTTCTGAAAAGCCCAATGCACCGCGTAAGGCGCGTCCTGCTCGATCCATTTGTCGAGGATCGCGATTTGCCGCGGGGTCAGCTTCTTCCCGCTCTTCGGCGGCGGCATTTGCTCATCCTTGTCGGTGGAATGGATGCGGACATGAAGATCGCTCTCGGCCAGTTTGCCGGGCACGACCGCGCGCACGCCGTCCTTTTCCGCCAGTGCGCCGTCGCGCGTGTCGAGCCGCCGGCCGCTATCGCGCGTCTTCGGGTCGAAGCCGTGGCACTTGAAACAGTTCTCCGAAAGAATCGGCCGCACGTCGCGGTTGAAGTCGATCTTCGCTGGCAACACGGCGTCATCCGCGGCAAGGCGCACGACGGCGAGAAGCAGCAAGGCTGGGAGGAGTCGCTGAAGGTTCACAAGCCGCGCAAGGTAGCGCAAAAGCGCCAGAAGAAAAACGGCGAAGGGGCAACCTGTACTCGGCGATCTGCCAAGCCAATCGAGACCGAACGATCCAGCTTGAGCACAGGTGTCAGCTTCGGCTATCCACACGAGACCCCGAACGAAGACTGAAGAGCGCGCGGAGGCCACGGCATGTCGAACCATCACTTCATCAGCTATTCCCGGATTGAGGCAAACGACTTCGCCCTCAAGCTGTGCGACGATCTGAAGGCCGGCCCGCCGACGATGCGAGCCTGGATCGATGTGCGGGAGATCAAGCCGGGAAGGGATTGGGACGAGGAAATCAGCGAAGCGATCAAGACCTGCGAGACGTTCCTGTTCGTCATGACTCCGGACAGCGTCCGCGCGAACTCGCAGTGCAAGAACGAGTGGGCCAGCGCGCTGAAATACAAGAAAGCGGTCATCCCGATCCTCTGGCATCCGGACGCCGAGACCCCGTTCCGGCTCGGCTCGCGGCAGCACATCGATTTCACGGACAACTACGATTCGGCCCTCGCGCGTCTCCGGCAGCATCTCCAATCGCTGAACTCGCCGGCCGGCATCTTGGAAATGCTGCGCGACCGGCTGGCGGACGCCGAGCGCGACCTGCCACGGGCGGCGAACGCCACGGAGCGCGCGCGGATCGAGGCGGACCTCAACGAACTCCGCCGGCAGATCACCGAGCAGCAGTGGATCGTCGAGCATCCCGAGGAAGCGGCCCGGCGCGTCGAGAAGAGCATCGCGAACGCCCTGGAGCGTGAACGGCAACCGGCGCAGCCGGTGAGCGGCATCACCCGCACGAAGTTCATCAATCCCCCGCCGGGCCTCACCCCGAGCTATTTTCAGAATCGGCACAGCGAGACCGGGCTGATTGGCGACTTCGTGAAAAACGAGGCGCAGCGCGTCCTGACCATCGTCGGTCGCGGCGGCATTGGAAAAACGGCCGTCATCTGCCGCCTGCTGAAATCGCTCGAACGCGGGCATTTGCCCGAGGATGGCGGGCCTCTGAGCGTGGATGGCATCGTCTATCTCAGTGCCACCGGTTCGCGGCGGGTGAACCTGCCCAATTTCTTCTCCGACGTCTGCGAGCTGCTTCCCGACGAGCCCGCCGAAAAGCTCGATACCCTCTTTCGCGATCCGAACGTCTCGACCGATGCCAAGGTCGAGGCGCTGCTCGCGGCCTTCCCGCAAAGTCGGGTGATCGTGCTGCTCGACAACTTCGAAGATGTCGTCAACCCAGAGACTCTCGGCATCGCCGACGGCGAGCTCGCGGAGGCCCTGCCCGCGCTGCTAAAGGCGCCGCACCATGGGGTAAAGGTCATCCTGACCACGCGGATCGCGCCGCGGGACCTGGCGCTGATCGAGCCCGGCCGGCAAATGCGCCTCAACCTGGACGAGGGACTGCCTTCACCCTTCGCGGAGAACATCCTGCGGGCGATGGATGCCGACGGGAAAGTGGGCCTCAAGTCCGCGTCCGACGCGCTGCTCGACACCTCGCGCCAGCGCACCCGCGGCTACCCGCGCGCCCTGGAGGCACTCTTTGCCATTCTCTCGGCCGACCGCGACACCTCGCTTGAAGAGCTTCTGGCCGACACCGCGCGAATGCTGCCCGACAACGTGGTCCGAGACCTCGTCGGCGAAGCCTTCAGCCGCCTCGATCCTGCGGCGCAGCGCGTCATGCAGGCGCTGGCCATCTACGGGCGACCCGTCACCCCTGCGGCGGTGGATTACCTCCTTCAGCCCTTCCTCGCCGGCGTGAACAGCGCGCCAGTCCTCGGACGTCTGGTCAACATGCAATTCGCGCGGAAGGAGAGCGGGCGCTACTACCTGCACCCGGTGGATCTCGCCTACGCTCTGGCGCGGATCGACCGGGGAAACGAATTCGATCACCGCTTCGAGCCGGTGCCTCTCACTCAATTCGCGCTCCTGCACCGCGCCGCGGATTACTTCCAGAAAACTCGGTCTCCACGCGAGACGTGGAAGAAGCTCGATGACCTCGCTCCGCAACTTGCGGAATTTGATCTGCGCTACGCCGCGCACGATTTCGACACGGCGGCGACGGTGGTGTTGGAGATCGACTTCGATTACCTGCTTCTGTGGGGGCACTTTCGCCTGATGGCAGGGCTTCACGAACGACTCCGGGGCAAGCTCGATGACCGGGATTTGGAGCAGTCCTCGATCGGCAATCTTGGAACCGCCTATTACCAACTCGGGCGTGTCCGTGAAGCGATTAATTGTTACGAGAGGGCACTGTTCTTAGCCCGAAAGGCGGGCAATCGACAGAGTGAGGGCATTTGGCTCAACTGGCTGGCTAACTGCTACGCCAACTTGGGCCAGACTAGGCGCGCGCTCGAGTTCTACGAGCAGGCGTTGACAATCGCTCGCGACATCGGCGACCGCTCCGGCGAGGGCAGGCACCTTGGCAATCTGGCCAACTGCTATTCCGCCTTGGGCCAGACCAGTCGCGCCATCGACTTCTACGACCAGGCGCTGGCCATCGCTCGCGACATCGGCGACCGCTCCAGCGAGGGCAGGCACCTTGGCAATCTGGCCAACCGCTATTCCGACTTGGGCCAGACCAGTCGCACCATCGACTTCTACGAGCAGGCGCTGGCCATCGCTCGCGACATCGGTGACCGCTCGGGCGAGGGATATTGGCTCCACAACTTGGCGGACATCTTTGCGGACGAAGGTCAACATCGCCGGGCTGTCGAATACGCGTCGGACGCGCTCGCGATCAGCGGGGAAATCCAAGCGCCGCGACTGGGCAGCTATGCTGGTGGTTCGCTGGCGAGGGCGCATTTGCTGGCGGGACAACTCGCAGACGCACGAACTGCAGCAGAGGCTGCCCGGCTTCGTGATGCGCCAGAAAACAATTTCTACATATTCGCGCTCGGCGGAGTGATCGCCCTCCGGCTGGGTGATCCTTCTGCGGCCAAGCAGATCCTGGCGGCTGCGGTGACCGAAGCCAGCGGGATGCTGCAGGCAAACTCCGAAAACTACGAGGCACTCGACAGCAAGGCGCTGGCCCTTTGCGGCCTGGCGCTTTGTGAAGAAGCCGGCCGAGCCGCCGACGCGATCGAGAGCTATCGCGCCGCGCGGAAGATCAACTGCGATCCCGGCATTGTGAAACGCATCCTGCAACACTTCGACGCGCTGGCGGTGCTCGACAGGGGCAACACACTCGCGGGCGTTCGCACAGCAGCGGCAGGCGACGTTTGAACGGATGCCGCAGTTGAGGCCGTCGAAAGTGGTTTCAGATCGCGACGCGCCGAAGCGCGTCCCGCTTCATTTGGACACCGCGTCAGATCCCACCGTTCGTCCCGCGATCTTCGTCAGTAGGGCCTTCGCCCATTCCGATTCCCACCGGGCGCGTAGTTGGCGACCACGACGACACGACCGCCGCTCCACGCGATGCCGTATCCGACCTCGGTAGATTCCCGCCAGACCATCTGCGTGTAATGGCCGGTCATGCTGCCCGTGATGCCGAGGTCTTTTTGCGAATGCACCCGGCCTTCAAAAGCGGCGCGTTCCTCCAGCCAGAGGCGGGCGCCATCCGCGGGAGTGTGACCCTCCAAGCCTCGGTAGATATTCTCTCCGAGGCCGGTCGTGGCGAGGTCTCGGTGCTGAAAGGCGCCCGTGGCGGCGAGCTTTTCCGCCCACTCCTGGGCGATGCGCGCCAGGACATCGGACCAGCGCAATGGCGGCACGCCAACGCTCGCGCGAGCCCCATTATGAACGCGAAGAAACTCCTCCACGTCTTGCGGGCCGATGTCGGCTGGCCTGGGGTTGGTTTCGGCCGATGCAGGGCCGGCTTTGGGCTCACCCTGAACGTGCGGTGGCAACTGGTCCGAGACGGCAAGCGCGCGCGGTGGCATTTGGTCGGCGACAGCCACAGCACGCGGCACAGGAACCGTCGGTTTCGGCGGTGAATCCAGCATGGCCGGGGCCTGGCCGATCTGCACTTCCTGCTGCCGCTGATTGCTGGCGACGAACGTCTGGACGACCAGCGCGCCTGATTTAAACGCCCACGATCGCCCGCTGTAGGTGTCGATGATCGCGGGCGCGCCGCCAGGTTCCACAGGTGGCACCAGCCCCTGGATTTGCAGCCCGCCGTTCGGACGCATCGCGACCAGTTCCAAGGATCGCCCGGTGTAATTCAGAACGCGGACTTTGACCGGTTGGCTGCTGGCGACTGGCGCGGTGTCGCTCGGAGCAGGCGGGTGCGCCTGGTGCCGCATCTGCTCCCGGATGCCTTCCAAGATACTGCCCGTCGCTGCTTGCGCGGGCTGTTTGTTGGGCCTCTTCGTTTTGTCGTCGGCGCCGGACCGCGGAGGGAGGATCAAGCTCGCGAGCGCGAGCACAGCGGATAGCAGACCGGGTCGGAACGTCATCGTGGATCAGGCTTCGGCGCGGACATTGACCCACACATGCACATGGGGATCGCCGCGGAAATACCAGACCATATTCGGCCCTTCGAGCTGCCACACGTCCCACACGCCGTCGTTGCCGATGTCCTGATTTTTGTAGAAGGCCATGTGCAGTTTGTCGAAGCCCGCGGCCTCGATGTATTTGAGCGCTTCGGCGGCGTCTTCTTTGCGGAACGGCGCGAGCAAATCCGCCATCACCTTGCGCACTTCATCCTTTTGGTCGCGCGACAAATCACCGACCGCAATGCCCGGCAGTCCCTCGCTCTTCCCCGTGAGCTTCACCGTCTCCGCCCCCTGCTCCATCCGACCGTGCTGTCGCAAGGCGATCTCGCGCTGTTTGCCGTCGAGCATCTGGAAAGCCTCGTTCGCGCGCAGAGCCTGATACCAATAGATGTTGCCCGGATGATCGGGCTTCTCATTGAACCCTTGCGCCGCGTGGCCGTAAAAAATCGGCCCGCCAAAGGCCGCGCCTTCCGTCGAGTCGCCGTCGCACCGCCGCGTGCAATGCCGCCCGGTCAGCACGAACTCGAATTTTCCCGTGCCCGGTTCGCCGAAAATCGCGATCGAGGAATCGCCGAAGCCCGCCTTGCCGCTATCCGAAGCGACTTGTCCCATGACCTTCTCCGCGTACTCCGGCGAGTGCAGGCCGAGGAAAATCTGCTTCACCATTTCATTCTGATCGGGCGTGAGAAAGGCGCTGATGTGCTGGTCGGTGATGTGCCAGTTGTTATCGACTTCGGTGCGCAGCGGATTGTCCCACGCAAAGCAAAGCGCCTTGCGTTGCTCCTCGTTGAACGACTTGAAAAGCGTGCCCACGAGCGTCTCGGATTTGGGTGCCGTCGCTTCCGCAGCGCGGCCGATGATCGGCACTCCGGCAAGGCTCGTCACGGCGGCGGCGCCGAGCGTGGACTTGAGGAATCCGCGGCGCGAGACCGCGTCACAATCGGGGCAGGATGAGTTTTTCATGGGGAGTGCGGACAGCATAGGACAGCGCGACCGCTTGGCAAGAGTGTGGCCCGTCCGGTGGTGCCGAGCGTTGTAGAGGCGGCTCTGTCCGCAGGACGTGCCGCCTTTGCTGGCCACAGGCGGCACGTCGCAAAAGCGCGACAGAGCCGCCTCTACAC
>JBBSDS010000135.1:0-12360 GCA_038240495.1 Chthoniobacterales bacterium
GATCGCGCCGCTCGCGCAACTCACAAATCTGAAAGTGCTGAGCTTCACCAATAACGGCAGGCTCACCGACGCGGGCATGGAGAAATTCGCAGGGCTGAAAAACCTCGAGCGGTTTTCGTTCGTCGGCACGGCGATCACGGGCCGCGCCTATGCCAAGTGCCATGACTGGACGAAGGTCACGCGCGTGAGCCACCGCGGCAGCAGCATCGATGACGAAGGCTTGAAGGAACTCTGCGAACATCTGCCAAATCTCGAAAACATCAGCCTCGCGCATGCAAAATTCACCGACGCCGGCGCGCCGAATCTGGCGAAGCTCACCAAGCTCAAAGGGCTCGAACTCGGCGCGCATGCCACCGCCGCGGCTTTGAAAAATCTCCACAAACTGCCGCTGGAGTCCTTGCAGCTCGGTGAAGGTTTTGAGGGACCGGACAGCATCGCCGCTATTCAGCCAATCAAGACGCTGAAACGCCTGACGCTGACAAATTGCAGCAAACTCGACGACATCGGGCTGAAGTTCGCCGCGGATTTGAAGCAACTCGAACAGCTCGAACTCGGCGGACTCGATCTGCCCGACACACGTCTGCCGCAACTCCAGCAGTTCGCCTTTCTCAAAGAGCTAAAGCTGATCCGTCGCCCGCAGAGTTATCCGGAGGAGACGCAGGCGAAGATCAAAGCGCTGCTGCCGAAAGTGGATGTGAAGTTTCAATGAAGACGAAGCGCAAAATTTTTCTCCAATGCATGCCGCCGTTCGCCGCGGCGCTTCTCGCGAGCGCTGCGCAAGCCGCGGTGCAAACGCCGCCGGTCGCGGCGCTCGATCCAAAGGTCGGCGCGTATTTCGAGCAGCATTGCTACGACTGCCACGACGCCACCACGCAGAAGGGAGATTTCCGCATGGATAATCTCTCGCCGAAAGTAGGCTTCGAAAACACGCCGCAGTGGCTGGAGATCATGGAGCGGATCAACTCCGGCGAAATGCCGCCGAAGAAGGTCAAGGAGCGTCCCTCGGCGGAGGATAGCGCGAAGATCGTCGAGTGGCTCGCGACGCGGATGAAGGAAGGCGAGGCGGCGCGCATGGCGTTGCGTCCGCCGGTTTCCTACAATCGCCTGACGCGCGACGAGTACGTGAACACGGTGCGCGATCTTCTCGGTGTGGAGTTCAACGCGACGGACCCGGGCGCATTTCTCGAAGACCCGGAGTGGCACGGCTTCGAGCGCATCGGCTCGGTGCTCACGCTTTCGCCTTCGAATGTGGAAAAATATCTCGCGGCGGCAGAGACGATTCTGACGGAAGCGTATCCCGA
The DNA here is from genome assembly GCA_038240495.1 of Chthoniobacterales bacterium. Lineage (GTDB taxonomy): Bacteria > Verrucomicrobiota > Verrucomicrobiia > Chthoniobacterales > Chthoniobacteraceae > Chthoniobacter. Next base: position 1,302 of record JBBSDS010000135.1, read on the forward strand.
AATCCCACCGCTGAAAAAAGGCGCCAAGCCACCGGAACCCTTCGGCGGTGCCAAGCCCGCGATCCTGCCCGATCAAGTGAATGAGCGGCATCGCGAGCGATTGCGGCAGATGGGAGTGCTCGAAAAAATGCCGTATGAACTCTGGCCGGGCGACATCTTCCGCTACTCGCTGCTCAAGGAGCCGCTGCCGGAGACGGGCGTGTATGAGATCACCTATACGGTCAGCGGACTAAAGCCGGAAAAGGGCCTCGCGCCGCGGATCAAAGTCTATGAGTCGAAGCTCGATCGCACGCTTTACGAGCAGGACATCGTCGCGCCCGAGGACCAGCCGACGACCGTGACCTTCCTCGCGCATTTGCCGAAAGGCCGGCCGAATATCGAGGTCTATAACGACGTGCCCGGTCCCTCGAATTTGCCGCGCTCGGGGCGGCACGGAAATCGTCCATTCGTCAGCCTCGCGGACGGTCGCATGCCGTGGCAGGTCAAGCTCACCGACGAGCAGGGCCGTCCGCGTTATCCCTTCCTCATCCTGCACTCGATTTCGTGGCGCGGGCCGATCATCACAGACCAGGAAAAACAGCTTCGCGACGACTACCATCCGAAGACCGACGGCGATCTCGTGCAGGCGCACGAAGGCCTGCGTAAAATGGCGACGCGCGCCTTTCGCCGTCCGGTGAGGGAGGAGGAATTGAACAGCTTCGTCGGCATCGTGGAAGCGGAGCTGCAGGCTGGTGAAAAATTTCCCAGCGCGGTGAAGGCCGGCATGGCGTCGATCCTCTGCGCGAAGAGCTTCATCTTCCTCGCCGAGGGCGATCCCGACAAGATGCGCCCCACGCTGAACGACTGGGAAATCGCCAGCCGCCTTTCGTATCTGCTCTGGAGCACAATGCCGGATGCGGAACTCTTCGCCCTCGCCAAAGCGGGCAGGCTGCGGGACAAGGCGGAGCTCGCCAGACAAATCGAGCGCATGCTGGCCGATCCGCGCTCGCAGCGCTTCACGGATGCCTTCAGCTCGCAATGGCTGCGCCTGCGCAAGGTCGGAATGTTCCCACCGGACAAGATGATTTATCCGGACTACGACAAGCATCTCGAAGCCTGCATGATCGGCGAGACGCGCGCGTTTTTCCGCGAAGTATTGATGGGCGGCTTCACGCTGCGCGAGTTCCTGAACTCTGACTGGACGATGGCCAATGCGCGCCTCGCGCAATACTACGGCCTGCCCGCCGACGGCTTGCAGGGCGATGCCTTCCGGCGCGTCGCGTTCCAGCCCGAGGATCATCGCGGCGGCTTGCTCACGCAGGCGGCCGTCCTTTCGCTCACGTCCGACGGCACGCGGCATCGCCCGGTCCATCGCGGCGTATGGGTCATGGAATCCATCTTCGGTAAATCGCCCCCGCCGCCGCCCGCGAATGTGGACCCCATCCCGACAAATCCCGCCGGGCCGAAGGCCACGCTGCGCATGAAACTCGAAGCGCATATCCACGACGCAAGCTGCGCGGCCTGTCATGCGAAGATCGACCCGCTCGGCCTCGCCTTTGAAAACTACGACGCAATCGGTCGCTGGCGCACCACCGAAAATACCGAGGGAACCGGCACCGACCCTTCCGTGAATCCAAGCGGCAAGTTTCCCGATGGCCGGACCTACAAGGACGCCGAAGAGTTCAAGAAACTCCTCCTCGCCGACCTCGACGCCTTCAACCACACTTTCATCGAAAAACTCGCCACGTATGCGCTGCGCCGCACAACTTCCTTTGACGACCGTGATCAACTCAAAGCCATCGCCGCCGCGGGCAAGTCAGCCGACTATCGCGTAAAAGATATTCTCACAGCTCTTGTCACCTCCGACCTGTTTCAGAAACGATGACCCAGTCTGCACACGCGCGCCTTGCCGAAGCTGGCGGTGCCGATAACTTCATCGGCGATGACTTACGATCAGCTCCCCGACGAATGGCAGGAATGGCTCGACCTCACGCCGATCGAACGCTTCCGGGAGAGCGAAAAAATATTCGCCCAATATCTCGCGATGGGAGGCAGCCTTGATCCCGACCCCGATCCGACAAGTCCTTTCTACGATCCAGAGTCATGGCGTCCAGACCTTGCTCATGGGCGGGCAGGCTTGCGTGTTCTACGGCGCGGCGCAGGTTAGTAAGGACATCGATCTCGTGCTGCTCGCAGATAAGGCGAATTTCGAGCGGCTTCACAAAGTTCTGGAAGAGCTCAAGGCCAGACGAATCGCTGTGCCGAAATTCGATTCCGCTCTGCTGGAACGCGGCCATGCCGTTCGCCGGGAACTCGAACAATTTCGCCGCGAGGAGCGGCAGAGCGATCCTAACAACCAACCCAAAACGGAATCAATCCAACCATGAGCAATCTAAACTTGAACCATTGGCAAATCAGCCGCCGCACGATGTTGCGCGGAATTGGTGCGACCATCGCCCTTCCGCTGCTCAACGCCATGCTGCCGACCAGCGCGCGGGCCGCCGCAGCGGCTGCCGTGGCAAAGCCGAAGCGCAGCGTTTTTCTCTACATCCCGAACGGCGTGAACACGCTCACCTGGCAGATCGCGAAGGCGGGTGCGGACTACGAACTCTCCGCGCCGCTCCAGTCGCTCGAAAAACATCGCGCGGACCTAACGCCGATCAGCGGCCTGCACCACCCGATGGTCATCGGCAAGCACCACAACTGCGAAAAGGTCTGGCTCACCGGCGCGAACGTGCCCGGCGACGGCGGGCCTTTCCGCAACACGGTTTCCGCCGACCAGATCATCGCGGAGGTGCAGGGCCAGACGACCCGCTTTTCCTCGCTCGAACTCGCCATCGAGGGTAACTCGCTCGCTTGGTCGCCCGACGGCATCCAGCTTCCCTCGGAGCGGAATACACAAACGATTTTCAACACGCTCTTCGGCGTCGAAAAGGACAGTAAGGATGTCATCCGCCGCCGGCTTCAGCGTCGCGGCAGCATCCTCGATCTCGTGGCAGATGACGCGAACCGCGTGAACAAAAAGCTTGGCAGCGAAGACCGGAACAAACTCGACGAATACCTCACCGCGGTGCGCCAGGTGGAGCAGCGGACGGAGCGCGCGAATTCGTGGCTCGATGTGAAGAAACCCGAGGTGTCGCCGGCCGACATCGCCCGCCTCACCCGCAAGCTCAGCATGGCCGAAGCCGGTGAATATTACCGGCTGTTCTACGACCTGATGGTGCTCGCGCTGCGCACCGACAGCACGCGCGTCATCACCTGCATGATCGGCAGCGAATCGCAGCTCAGCGGCATCCCGGAGATCGGCATCTCGCAGACGCGCCACGGCCTCTCGCATCACAACGGCGACCCCGAGCAGCTCCGCCGCCTCACGCAGACGGATACTTTCCTCATCGAGCAACTCAGCTACTTCCTCGACCAGCTCAAGGAACAGCAGGAAGACGAAACGCCATTGCTCGACACGACGCAGGTGCTCTGGGGAAGCGGCATGGCTTACGGTCACAGCCACGGCAACGCGAACCTCCCGCTCCTCCTCGCGGGCGGCAAGGCGCTCGGCTACAAGCATGGCACGCACATCGATTTCAACCTTCCGACGATCGGCGCTTACAACACTGCCGACTCCCAAGGCCACTACAAGATTTGCTCGCGCCCCGTGGACGCCGACGCGCGCGTGAGCAACCTGCTCCTCACGATGTTGCAGCGCGCCGATGTGAAGGCGGAGCGTTTCCAGGACAGCCTCGGCATCATCAAGCAACTCGTCGCCTGAGGCCGAATGCGCCGCGCTGTTTCCTCGCTCGTTTGCCTCTTCGCGTCGGCGCTGCTCCTGCATGGATCGGACGCGTATCGTACTGACGCGGATGGGCCGTCGAACAAGAAGGTGCTGCGCCCCGACGGCAAGCCGCTGGAGTGGTTCCAGCTCGTCGATGGCGAGTTCCCGCCCGAAGGTTCCGCGCACGCGATTTCCGGGGACTTGATTCTCGTCGAGCATCCGAAGCGCATCTTCCGCATCCGCGTGGATCGCGACGACAGCCAGGACCGCGGCGTGTGGGATCTGCCGTTGGAGGCCGAGATGCTGCCCTACGGGTCCATCTATTACCACGGCTCGCTGGCCGCGCTGTCCGACATCCCGCTCGGCACGCACCTCCGGGGCCTCTTCTACAAACGCCCGCCCACCGACAAGACACCGCCACCCGATGGCATGTATCGCCGTGGCGTCACACCCAATGTGGACTTCCGCCGCTGCTTCCGCATCGAGGACGACTTCAACTTTCACACGCGGCAGAAGCAGCTTTGGAAAATCGAGTCGGTGGATGTCGCGGGGCGAAAACTGACCGCGCGCTTGCATCAGGATGGCAAGCCGATCGGCGAGCCGAAGATCTTCGAACTCAATCCCAGCACCCGCGTTTTCCAAGGGCGCGGCATTGCCAGGCTCGATGCAATCCAGCCCGGTCAGGACGTACTCTTCGACCTCACTTGGACCACGCTCTACGGTCCCGGCCGCATCACCGATCTCTGGCTCGATGCCGAAGCCCGCGAACTCGCGACCGCGCAGCAGCGCGAACAAAATCGTGTTTACATCCGCGACCGTGGCCTGCCCGCGTGGGTCTCCGCTGTGGATGATGAACAGGAGATCGTCACCGTCACGCTCTTCAACAACGTAGACCCCGCGCTGTTCGCCGACTTGAAACTAGACGCGCCCGTGCCGAAAAACATGCCGCCCGAAACGAAGACCAAACCCAGCGTCAACCTCTTCGTCGCCGAGCCCAGCCTTCTGACCTACGACCCGCAGAACGACCGCAAAGGCGGCGAGATTCTCGAGACTAAGACCCTACCCACCGCCCCCGGAAGCAGCGGCATTCAGCTCCGCGTGAAGTGCAGCATGCTCCTCGAAGGTTACCGCCCGCGCCGCACCGTCATCGTCCAGCCTGCGACGTGGGTCTATCGCACGCTGCCGATCGAAGAGCAGCTCTTCGGACGCGAGTAACGAACCTTGACTACCAGCTGATGGAACGACTTCTGGCCATTACGTTGATCGTCCAAACAGTGCTCGCCGCCGCCTCTCAGGCCGCAGTGCCGACCGCGCCCGACGCGCTGGTCCAGCCGTTCTTCGCCGAGCATTGCAACAAATGTCACGGGCCCAAAAAGCAGAAGGGCGATCTGCGCACTGACACGCTGAAGATCGATTACGATTCGCCGAAGATCATGGGGCATTGGGAGGAAATCATGAACCGCATCAACTCGGGCGACATGCCGCCGGACGATGTGGAAAAGCGGCCGAAGCCGGATGACATCGCGCGCGTCGCCGACTGGATCGCGGGGCAGTTGCACGAGGCTGAAGTGGCCGCGCAGGCGTCGGGTCGCGAGCGCGTCGCGTTTCGCAAGCTCTCGCGCGAGGAATATGCCAACACGATTCGCGATCTGCTCGGCGTGACCTTTGAGCCGAAAGGCGCCAGCGGATTGCCGGAAGATCCGGATTGGAAAGGCTTCGAGCGCATCGGCTCGGTGCTCACGTTGTCGCCGGCGCATGTGGAGAAATACATCGCCGCCGCCGAAAACGCTCTCGACGAAGCGCTGTCGATCCGCACCGAGCCGAAGCGCGAGCTGGTCCACTGGGGCGCGTTCGACTTCCGTTGGAAGGGCTTCAAGGAGGAGTACGAAGCGCGCGGCATCGCCGACCAGGTGCGCATCGAAATCGTGCCGAACAACTACACGACTGACACATGGAATTTGGACGTCAAAACCACCGGCGAATATCTTGTGCGCATGAAACTCAGCGGCCTGCGACCGGAAGGCGGGCGCGCGCCTCGGCTCAAGGTCTATATGTCGAGCATCGACAAAACATTGATCGAGCGGGACGTGGACACTCCGGAAGACAAGCCGATCACCGTCGAGGCGCGCGTGCATCTCATCGCGGGCAAATATCCGATCCGCATCATCAACTCTGTGCCCGGCCCGAATCCCGAAGGCCGTCGCTCGCGCCACAGCGGGACGCCGAACGCCTTCACCAACACGCGCAGTCGTGTGCCGTGGCAGCTCAAGCTCACCGACGACGACTTCAAGCCGATCCAGCCGACGCTGATCATCGACTCGATGGATTGGGACGGCCCCATCGTGGATTCGTGGCCGACCGCCGCGCATCAGCGCATTTTCTTCGGCGGCGAAAAGGCGGCGAAGGACATGGCGTATGCGCGCGAGATCGTTTCGCGTTTCGCCGAGCGCGCGTGGCGGCGTCCCGTGCAGCCGGCGGAAGTGGAGCGCCTGCTCAAGCCGATCGAAAAGTCTCTGGCGCTCGGCGACAACTTCGAGACCGCTGTGAAGTCCGGCCTCGTCGCCACGCTTTGCGCGAAGAGTTTTCTCTATCTCGTGGAAGGCAGTGTAGAGGCGGCTCTGTCCGCGAACGCGGACGTGCCGCCTCCATCTGTTCCGCGAAGCGCATCAACTTCCGACAAGATACAGGCGGCACCTGCTTCGCAGAGAGCCTCCTCGACAACGCTCACCGACTTCGAACTCGCCTCGCGCCTCTCGTATTTTCTCTGGAGCTCGATGCCCGATCAGCGCCTGCTCGATCTCGCGCGCGACGGAAAGCTGCACGAAACCGCCACGCTTCATGCCGAAGTGCGCCGCATGCTCGCGGATGAAAAAGCCGCGCAGTTTGCCGGGAGCTTCCCGCGCCAATGGCTGCAACTGCGCCGCGTCGGCATGTTTCCGCCGGACAAGATCCTCTATCCCGAATACGACGAGAACCTCGAGCAAAGCATGGTCGCGGAGACCGAGGGATTTTTCGCCGATGTGCTGAAGCGCAACGGCAGCCTGAGCGAGTTCCTCGATTCGGATTGGACGCTGCTCAACGAACGCCTCGCCACGCACTACGGCATCCCCGGCCCGCGCGGCGACAAGTTGCAACGCGTCACGCTCAAGCCCGAGGATCATCGCGGCGGCTTGCTCACGCAGGGCGCGATCCTCACGCTCACGTCCGACGGCCAGCGGCATCGTCCGGTGCATCGCGGCGTGTGGGTCATGGAGTCGATCATTGGCCGACCGCCAGGCGCACCGCCGGCCAATGTGCCCGCGCTCGACGCGCAGAAGCTCGGTGAGCGGAAGCTGACGGTGCGTGAGCGGATCGAGCAGCATCGCGCCGACCCGAATTGCGCGACGTGCCATCGCCGGATGGATCCGCTCGGCGTCGCGTTTGAAAACTACGATGCAATCGGTCGCTGGCGGACCGTCGAGACGATCAAGGACGGCGCCGGCGCCGATCCGAAGCTTGACCCGAGCGGCGAATTGCTCGACGGCCGCAAATTCGCCGACGCGAGCGGACTCAAAAAATGTCTGCTCGACGACACCGACAAATTCGCCACCGCCTTCGCCGACAAACTGGCCACCTACGCGCTGCGCCGCGGCATGACTTTCACCGATCGCATCGAGCTGAAGGCCGTCGTCGAGCAATCGAAGAGCGGCGGTTACCAACTCGCATCGATGATCGAGTCGCTCGTCACGAACGAGCTGTTTTTGAAACGCTGATCGTTGCCCATGAAAGCAGCGACGCTCGCCTGCTCACTTTGCCTCGCGATTTTTGCGAGCGTGAGCGACTGGCCGCCGCCGCTGGACTTGCAACCATGAGCGACATCTTCCGCCAATCGTGGCTCCTCAATCGTCGGCATTTCGTGTTCGGCCTGGCCCTTTTCCTGGCGGTCGAGACTCCTGCCTCGATCTTCGCGGTTGAGGCCGACGTGATCGTTTATGGCGCGACGCCCGGCGGTTTTTGCGCGGCGATTGCAGCGGCGCGAGAAGGTGCCTCCGTGATGCTGCTGGAGCCGACGGGTCATGTCGGCGGCGTGAACACCGGCGGCCTCTGCTTCAGCGACTCCAACCAAACCGTGCGCAGCACCGTGATGGGGCTCTTTGATGAATGGCACAGCCGCATTGAAAAGGACTACGAACAACGCGGAGTCGCGCTGCCCTACAAGGTGAGCGAGAAGGATAACAAGCACTGGACGTATGAGCCCGGCGTGGCCATGCGCATCACGCAGCAGATGCTCGACGAAGCGAAGGTTCAGGTGCTCACGAAGCGGGTTCTGAAGTCGGTGATCAAGGACGGCACGCGCATCACCCAACTCAAAACGAGCGACGGGGATTTCAAGGCGAAAGTCTTCGTCGATACCAGCTATGAGGGTGATCTCATGGCTGCCGCAGGTGTTACCTGGACCATCGGGCGCGAGGGCAGGAAGGAGTTCGATGAACCGCTCGCGGGCAAGCAATACCCGAAGTCCAAAATGCCCATCTCCGGTTTCGATGCCGCCGGCAGGCCACTCCCCCTCATCACCACCACCGAAGCTGGTCCCGCCGAGGCTGGCGACAAGAACGTCATGGTTTACAGCTTCCGTCTCTGCCTGACCAGGGAGCCGGCCAATCGCGCGCCGTTCCCCGCGCCGGCCCATTACGATCCGGCGCGCTTCGAAGTGGTCCGCCGTTACTTTGCCGAAGAAAAGCGTCCGATCCTGCTCTGGGATCTCTATCCGCTGCCCGGCGGGAAGTTCGATGCCAACAACGGCATCGGGAAGCAGTTCTCCATGGGGTTGGTGGGTGCTGGCAATGGTTGGTGCGAAGCCGGTTCGGCGGGCCGCGCAAAGATCTGGGAGGAGCACAAGCAATACACGCTGGAGCTTTATCACTTCCTCACCACGGACCCTGCGGTGCCGGATTACTTGAGGACGCAGCTCGCTGAGTTCGGACTTTGTCGTGATGAGTTCCCGGCTTATGACCACTGGTCTCCGCAGCTCTATGTGCGCGAAGGTCGTCGCATGAAGGGGATGTATGTCGTCAGTCAGAAGGACATCCTCGAAGAGCCCCGGAAGGATGATCCCATCATCGTCTCGTCGTTCCCCATGGATTCCCACGACTGTCAGCGCGTCGCCTTGAAGGATGGCGTGATCAATGAGGGCACCATCATTCCCGTCCGCATGCCGGACCGGAAGCACGGCTATGCTTATCAGATCCCGTATCGCAGCCTCCTGCCGAGGCCGGAGGAATGCGAGAACCTCCTCGTTCCCGTCGCGCTGTCGGTCACGCATGTCGCGTATTGCTCGGTCCGTGTGGAGCCGACTTGGATGATCCTTGGCCAGAGCGCAGGCATCGCGGCTGCCCTCTCTGCCGGGAAAAACGTCAGCGTTCAGAAGCTGCCTTATCCCTTGCTCCGTGAGCGTCTGCTGGCCCAGAAACAAGTCCTCGAACTTCCCACGCTGCCGCCGCCCGAACCTGCCGCGCCCGTCAACGTCGAGCCGAAGCAACTTCCCGGCATCGTCCTCGATGATGCCGAGGCCGAACTCACCGGACCTTGGACCCACTCTTCCAGCTTCAAGCCCCATATCGGCAAGGGCTATCTTCACGACGACGCCCGCGCCGATGGCAAGTCCACCGCCACCTTCCGGTTCAAAGCGCCCAACACTGGCCGCTATGATCTGCGCATTGCCTATTCGCCTCATAAGACGCGTGCCACGAAGGTGCCGGTCACGATCAAAAGCGGCGGACAAGAAACCTCGCTCACCTTTGATCAAACCCAGCCGCTCCCTGCGAACGAGATATTCCGCAGCGCTGGGATCGTGACGCTTTCCGCCGATGGAGAAACACTTGTCACCTTGAACAACTCGGGCACCGATGGCTTTGTCATCATCGATGCTATTCAGCTTCTGATAGTGAAGAACTGAGCCCTCCCTGGAAACGATTTACTGCACTCGACCGCCCACTCCCAACTGCCTCGAACTTATGTCCAACATCCAATCCCAACGCTGGCTCCTCAATCGACGTCATTTCCTGCGCGGCGTCGGTGCCCTCATGGCGCTCCCGCTCCTCGATGCCATGCGACCGCTCCGCGCCGCGGCCGCTGCGCAGAAGCCGCGCCGAAGTGTGTTCGTCTATATCCCGAACGGCGTGAACGGCATGACGTGGCAATGCACGAAGACGGGCCGGGATTACGAACTTTCGCCGTCGCTTAAGCCACTCGCGAAGCATCGCGAGAACTTCACCGTCTTCAGCGGACTGCACCATCCGAACGGCCTCGGACAGGCGCACGTCTGCGCGGACACATGGCTGACGGGGGCAAAGATCGACGCGCAAGGTGGGCGCAAATACGAGAACACGATTTCGTGCGACCAGCTCATCGCGGAGGTGACCGGACAGAAAACGCGTTTTCCGTCACTCGAGCTCTCGATCTCATCGGGGACGGGTCATCCATTCGGCACCAACACGCTCGCCTTCTCGCGCGACGGCGTGCCGCTCCCGGCGGAGGACAATCCGAAAGCGATCTTCAATCGCTTGTTCGGTGAAGAGCAGGGCGGCATCGGAGCGCAGCGTGCGCGTCTGACCAAGCGCCGCAGCGTGCTCGACGCGGTGTGGGATGATGCAAAATTGCTGCGCACCGAACTTGGTAGCGACGACCGCAACAAGCTCGACGAATATCTGCACGCCGTGCGCGACGTGGAGCAACGCGCCCAGCGGCTCGACGCATGGCTCGATGTGCCAAAGCCCGTCCTGGACAAGAAGCTCGCCGCGCCGTTTCAAGTCGATGTGCCAAAGGCCCACGCCGGCGACTACTGGCGCACGATGTTCGACCTCATCGTCCTCGCGCTGCGCACGGACACCACGCGCGTGGTCACTTACATGAACGGCAGCGAAGGCAACGGGCTGGCCATTCCCGAGATCGGCATCACACAGGCGCGACACAATCTTTCCCACCACAACGGCGACCCCGTGGTGCTCGAACGCCTTGCCAACAGCGACGCCTTCATCATGGAACAGTTCAATCATTTTCTCGGCGAATTGCGCAGCGTCAAAGATGGCGACGAAGCGCTGCTCGACCGCACGATGGTGCTCTTCGGCAGCGGCATGAGCTACGGTCACAGCCACGCGAACAGCAATCTGCCGATCCTGTTGGCGGGCGGAAAGAATCTGGGCTTCAAGCACGGTCAGCACATCGACTACAATCGGCCGCATTTGAAGGAAGATTACTCGCTCAGCTATGATGAATGGCGCGGTCTCTGCGGCAAGCCGAAAGATGAAAAGGCGCGGCTCAGTAACGTGATGC
>JBBSDS010000136.1:0-12259 GCA_038240495.1 Chthoniobacterales bacterium
CCGAGTTGGGCGCGATCACTGAACACATCTCCACGACTGAGCGCACGTCTTCCGATGCCGAGCGCGATTCCACGCTGCTCAAGAAAATGGAGTTCTTCCTACGCCAACTCGAGTCGCGGCAGCCAATTGAATTCCGCGCCATCGTCGTGGACGTGCGCAGTTATGGACTCGTCGTCGAGTTGCCGGATTGCCTCGTCACGGGTCTCATTCACGTCAGCGCGCTGCCCGACGACTTCTACACCTTCGATTCCGTGCGCCTCGCCTTCATCGGCCGCCGCACCGCTCGACGCTACGGCATCGGCGCGGAGTTGAAGGTCATCATCGCACGCGTCGATGCCTACAAGCGCCAGATCGACTTCGCACCTGTCGGCGAGGTGAAAGAAGCCCCCGCGAAAACGCCCGCAGGTCGCCCCCCGGTCCCGCGTCCCCTACAGGAACGCGCCAAACCCCACGCCCATCGCTCCAAAGGCGGCGGCCAGCCAAAGCGGGGCGGCTCCGGCAAACGCCGCCGACGCTAAAGAATTCACCCTCCGCGTTCGATCTGCCGGGAACCCGCAGCGCGCAGGCCCTCGCGCTTACCGCTTCTTCCCGCCCGTCGGCCGCACTGCGATCACAAAGTCCGGCACCGTCTGCGGCTTGGCCACGCAGGGCGTTTGCTGGCCCTTGGTCAGTTCGCTCACCCGCGCCGCCACGTAGGTTTCGAGGCTGGCGATGGTGATGCGGCCTTTGCCCAGCAGGTCGGCCTTTCCGTTGAGCCCTTCGACCACCGCGTGGATGAAAGCCCCGTTTTTCCACGTCTCGCTTTCCTGCGAGAGCTGCCGCCCGAGCGAGGAGGAAAAGACCACCGCGCCGTTTTCATCGCTGGAGAGTTCGTTCATCACCCGGTTCACATCCGCCACCACCCCGCTCGCGCCCGAGAGCTTGCCCAGCGCATTGCCCGAGTGGCAGGCATCGAGGAAAAAGAGCACCTTGCCCGGCACGCTATTGATCGTGCGCTGAATTTCCTCAAAACCCACGCTCGTCCGCAGCGGACGCGCCGGGTCAAAATCCTGCGCGCAATAAAAAAAGCGGAGCGAGTCGTCGTTCCCGCCGTGCCCACTCAGCATCACGACGGCAAAGTCGTTCGCGGTCGTCTGGGCTTTCAGCCAGTCCAGCCCGTCGAGGATGTTCCCGGCGGTCGCCTCTTTGTCCGTCAACACTCGGGCAACCACCTTTTCGTAGAGCCCGCCCTGCTGCTTTTGGAAGGCCGCCGCCAGATCCTTCGCATCCTGCGCCGCATACTTCAGATCCTTGATCGCGTCGTCGTGCAGGTAGTCGGAGACGCCCGCGGCGAGGATGAAAAGGCGTGGCTTTTTCTGCGCGCTCGGAGCCACTCCATCGGGCCGCACGATCTGCAGCGTCGCCGCCTCGCTACTGGCGAATTTGTTGTCCGCGATCACGCTCAGCGTCGTCGCGTTCTCCGGCGCGGGGAAGTCCACCGTGGCCAACGTGTCGTCGTCCTTCGGCAGCGGAGCTTCGATGAGGGACGGACGGCCATCGAGCAGGATGCGCACGCGCGTGGTCGGCGCGGTGCCGGACCGCACCTTGTAGCGCAGGGTCAGGCCGGTCACGCCGCGGGCCAGCTCCAGCTTCTTCGCCGCGCCGCCCGCGGCCAGCTCCACCACGGGCGGGCGTTTCTCCGCGATCACACTCGCCGCGTCAGCCGTCTTGCCGGCCTTGCTGCCGCGCGCTTCATTCGCCAGCCGCACGGCTTCCGCCACGTCGCGGGTCTGGAGCACGCGGTCTATGATGTCCGGCCGGTAAAACTGCTCGCGGAACTGCGACGCCGGGAAGAAATCCGCTGCCTGGTCCTTTCCCTGGTTCACCTGCCAGCCGATGAGGTCCTCCGCACCGGGCGAGCAGTCGTAATAGACGGCCTTGGTGACCAATGGGGAGTCGGGGGTGGACGGCCAGGGTGATGGGCATCTCCATCTCTTTCTCACCCCGCCGAATTTTCAGGATCACCTTGTCGCCCGGTTTGTGGCTACTCACGAGATTCGAGAATGCATCATGATCGTTGATCGCTTCACCCGAGAGGGCGAGAAGAAGGTCCCCGATTTGCACACCCGCGGCCTTGGCGGGGCCATCCTCCGGCACCGCGTTCACGGTCACGTGGCCGTTCGCATCCTTCGACCCGATCCCAATGCGCGGTCTCTGCTCTTGCTGTTGCTCGGTCGCCCAGAGCACCCAGTGCTTCCGGTCGGCGTGGGGAAAAAAGGCGAGTAACTCCTGGCCGGTGTCGGCGCGGTGCCAGCGGATGGTGCCGTCGCCGTAGGCGGCCACCACCACTCGGTCATCATCGGCCAGATTAATGCCCCAAACCGTCCCTGGAGCGGGAACCGTCCAGAGTGGCTTGCCCTGCGCCGTGAAGCTGCGGAGATTTAAGGTCGTGCCGAGAAGAAAAAAATTGGCAGCCCGTGCGACCGCTAGGGTTCTGGAGATTTCACCGGCCTCCAGCGGGAGGTCTGTTCCTGCAAATGTAGGTGGAGGCATGCTCCCGCCCCTCGCCACGCCCATGACTTGCCAACGGTCAATGGGCAGACCTTTAACCAAAGGTCGCTTCCACTCTGCGGTCGCGAGACGGAAACTCTCAGCACCCTCAGTCGTTTCCATAGATAACTGCCGCGCCGCCACAGAGAAGCGTGCCGGGCGTTCACCGTCTCGCTCAAAAGCGAAGGCGACTCTGCCGGCGTCGTTTGCAACGAGGAAATTCTTCCATCCATAACGATAGTTTGCAGTAGGTGGCGTTCCCATAATTTTTCGCTCGCTGCCATTGCCCAGCAGGCCCCATGTGGACATGCTCGTGAGAAACAAGACTTTGTTGCCCGGCCCCATTTGAATCTCATCGATCGCCTCCCCCGTCGAAACAAACACATCGCGGTGCGCGCCTCGCCCGCCTCCTGTCCAGTACCGCAAAGCGATCTCGTCCCCCTGCATCTTTAGGCCTCCCCCAGCGACCAGGGTCTGACCATCGCGGCTCCACGCGACCGTGGGGATCGAGTCCCATGAGGACCAGTTGCCTTTGATATCTGGACTGAACTGCTCCTGCAAATTATGTCCGCTCAATATTTCCACCTTTGTCGGATAGTTGAAACCCACGGCGATTTGTTCGCCATCGGGAGAAAATCGTGCCTGATGAGGCTGTTGGTCAGCGAGTGTGATCGAATGGGCGGGTGAAATTGTGGCTCTTTCGGAAGAGCCGGACTGAAGTATCCGCCCGACGTCATAGAGGCGCAATTTTCCATCCTTGGAGACCGTCACTAATCGCTCTTCTCCATACCAATCGACACTCGTGCTGGCGCTTGGCCCATAGTCGAGATCACGGGCCAATTCCCGGCCACTGCTGACCTCCCACACCCGTAGTCCTTGCCCTTCGTGTCCAACTGCAGCCAGATAGTGCCCCCGTGCTGAGAAGGCGATGCCGAGGATTGCATCCGGTAATCCCTCGAGTCGCTGCTTGAGCCGACCGTCGGTCGTGTCGAACAGGTAGATTACTTCCTCATTCTCCTTTTCAGCGCAGTATCCCCCGATTGCTGCGAGAAGCCCGTCGGGACTAAGTGCGCAGGCGAAGAGCTCGCCTACCTTGCCCTCATATAGCGGCGGGCGCAGCACCTGAAGGAGCCGTCCGCTAGGCAGTTCCCAAAGCCGCGCAGTCTTGTCAGTGGACACCGTTAGCGCCATCTTACCGTCGGCGGTGACGGCTACTTTCGTTATCCTGCTCGTATGCGTCCAAGCCTCGATGCGGAGGGTGGGGGTAGTGGACGGTTCGTCGGCAAGTGCGGCCAGGGCGGAGCTCAAGACGAGGCATGCCGCCAGCAAGGCGAGGGTGCGGACGATTAAGAAACGAGGATTCATACGCGGGAAGGTGGGGGATGGTGCACGTCGGAGGGATGACGGCCCAGAGGAAAGGCGTGAAGGGGTCGGTGCGAGGCATTTCCACGCCGGGAAGACCGTATTCCACAAGAATCGACGACTTTCGCAGGGCGGGAGGAGCGGCGGGAGTGCGGCTGGAGGCATTCCCAGGCGGGGGAAGGCGGCGCGCTGCCGGGAGCGACGGATTCCGCCCGGCGCGAGCGAGCAAGTCCGGTGGAGGGTAGTCGAAGTGTGCCGCGACATCGCGGCAGTAGTAGCCAAAGTCGAGTCGTGTGTCGGTGAACCAAGGAAATCATGCACACGCTGCAACTCCGCTTCGTGCGTGGAGAGAAAACGGATGGCATCGGTAATGCCGCGTGAGCAAACGCTCCGCACGACTCGGGGTGGAACAGTGTTCGGAGGTGTGGTGTGCAATGGTTCAATGTAAGAAGTGGCCAGCCGTGGATGCGAGTTTAACGGGCTGGGAAATGAAAGCCAAGATAGGCGCGGCAGAGGGATTTTATCCCGAGTGATTGACGGGGGCTGATGCCCGAGCGTTGCAAGGCAAGCTGGATGTTTTCCAAGAACAACGAGCTCGTCATCTTTCGCGCTAATTGTTCTTCCTCGCCGTGCGAGATCGGGCGAGAGAAAGGATCATCGGATTACGGGGTATTGGTGCAGCTTGCCATTTCTTGCAGGGCAGGAGTTCCGCCGGCCTTAGCAATCGGAGCGGCTGCGCTACAAAGCCAGCCAAAGTGGCGCGCCGCCATGATTCGTTCATGGCAAGGTCGATCATTGGATGCGATCGAGGTTGCCACTTGCGTAGCTGTGGAAACTGGGAATACTAAATCAGTTTCCAATAACCATGTTGACAAGGTCACCTTCCGAAAAGAATCGGACAACAAGATCCGATGGCGAGAGCGCCGCCCGTCAGCGGATCGTCGCCGGGGCGCGGCGGCATTTTTTTGCCCACGGGTTTCGCGGGGTGACGATGGACGATCTCGCGGACGAACTGGGCATGAGTAAGAAGACGCTCTACGCGCATTTTTCCAGCAAGACGGCGTTGCTGGAGGTGGTGATCGGCGACAAGCTGACCCGCGTGGAGACGGATCTGGACCGCGTGATGACGGGAGTTGACGAGGATTTTCCAGCTCGCCTGCATGCGCTCCTCGCGTGCATGCGCGAGCACACGGAAGAGATTCAGCCGGCGTTCGTTCGCGACGTGCAGCGGGAGGCGCCGGAGTTGTTTGCGCTCGTGCAGGGTGGCCGGCGGAAGTTGATCCAGCGTTATTTTGGGAAGCTGTTGAAAGATGGACGGAAGGCCGGAACGATTCGCAAGGACGTTCCGACTGACCTGCTGATCGAGATTCTCGTCGGAGCCGTCGACGCGATCATCAATCCCGCACGGTTGGGTGAACTTGGACTGACGCCGCGGACCGGATTTATTCAGATCATCTCGGTATTTCTCGAGGGTGTGCTCGTGAGGGAGGGAGGGACGAGGCGATGAAAGGTTGTCGCTTTTCCGGTCAATGCTGGACGCTTTTCCGAGGCAGTGTGGTTGCGCTTTCATTGGGAATGTTTGCGAGTTGCAAGCCGTCGCCGAGTTCGCGTTTGCAAGGTTATGTCGAAGGGGAATTTGTCTATGTTGCTTCGCCCATGGCGGGTGCGTTGGAGATGCTGTCCGTGCAGCGCGGGGCGCAGGTGAAATCGGGTGATTCGCTCTTCGCATTGGAATGCGGTGCGGAGAAAGCGGTGCGGGAACAAGCGGAGCGTCGGCTCGCGGAAGGGCAGTCAAAACTGGAAGATGCGCGGAAGGGCAAGCGTCCGGTTGAGATCGAATCAGCGGAAGCGCAACTCAAGCAGGCGCGTGCTGCGCTGGAGCTTTCGGAGAAGGAGCTTAAACGGCAGGAGTTGCTCTTTCGCTCAGGTGCCAATGCCGCCAGTGAGTTTGACCGCGCGCGCGCGGCGCGCGATCAGGACCAGCAGCGTGTCTCGCAGTTGGAAGCGGACTTGCAGACCGCGCAGCTCGGTTCCCGCACGGACCAGATTGCCGCGGCAGAGGAAAACGTCCGGGCGCTCGAAGCGACGCTGGCCAGGGCGGATTGGGACTTTTCACAAAAGCACCAGGCAGCGCCGCAGGAGGGGCTGGTCTTCGATACGCTCTATCAGCAGGGAGAGTGGGTCGCTGCGGGAAAACCGGTGGTTTCGCTGCTGCCGCCAGCGGGCATCAAGGTGCGCGCGTTTGTGCCGGAGAGGCGTGTCGGCACGATCCATCCGGGCGACGGCGTGCGCGTTTTTGTCGATGGAATCAGCGATCCGTTCGTCGGCAAAGTCAGCTTCATCTCGCCGCAGGCGGAATACACGCCGCCGGTCATCTACAGCCAGGAGAGCCGCGGAAAACTCGTCTTCATGATCGAGGCGGTCTTCGAGCCGCAGGTCGCAGCGAAGCTGCATCCGGGCCAGCCGGTGGACGTGCAATTCTGATGCCTCATGAGCGAGGAATTCGCGATCGATGTGCGCGGAATGACGAAGCGGTTTGGCGATCGCACGGTCGTCAACGACATCGCGCTGCAAGTGCGGACCGGCGAAATCTACGGCTTCCTCGGCCCGAACGGCAGCGGTAAGACGACCTTCATTCGCATGCTCTGCGGCTTGCTGCGCGCGGATGCGGGCAGCGGCACTTGTCTCGGTTACGACGTGATCACCGAGAGCGAAGTGATCAAGCGGAACGTCGGCTACATGACGCAGCGGTTCAGTTTTTGGGAGGACCTGAGCGTCGCGGAAAATCTCGATTTCCTAGCGCGCATGTACGGCGTGAAAAACCGGCGCGACGCTGTGCGGCAAAGCATCGAGCGGCTCGGACTCGCAGGCCGGCAGAAGCAGCTCGCGGGGCAGCTCTCCGGCGGTTGGAAGCAGCGCCTCGCGCTCGCGGCGTGCCTCATTCACAGCCCGAAATTGCTGTTGCTCGATGAGCCGACAGCTGGTGTCGATCCAAAGGCGCGGCGGGATTTTTGGGAGCAAATCCATCAACTCGCCGGAGAAGGGCTGACTTTCTTGATCACTACGCACTACATGGACGAAGCCGAGCGTTGCCACCGGCTCGCCTATATCTCGTACGGCAATCTGCTCACGCACGGCACGGTGAAAGAAGTCATCGACCATGTCCGACTCACGACATGGTCCGTGACGGGCCCCGACTTGCTCCACCTCGCCGTGCAACTTCGCGAGCAGCCCGGCGTGCAGCAAGCCGTGGCCTTTGGCACCATGCTGCACGTCAGCGGCGATGATGCGGCGGCGCTGGAAGTGGCCATCGCGCCGTTTCGCCAAGCGCCCTACGAATGGCAGCAGATTCGCGCCGGGCTCGAAGATGTGTTCATTCATCTCATGGAGCACTCAACGGACAATTTCGCGTCATGAGAATGCACCGCGTGATCCGCCTCGGGAGGGCGAGTGTCCCCGCGAGCCTTTGTTCGAACAGGCGACGGCTCGCGCGGACGCTCGCCCTCCCATTGAGGTTACGCGTTCATCAGGACTGCGCATGAAACGACACCCACCATTTTCGCGGGAGCGGCTGTGGGCGATTGTCGTGAAGGAGTTCACGCAGATGCGGCGCGATCGGCTCACCTTCGCGATGATGCTCGGCATCCCGTTGCTTCAGCTCACGCTTTTCGGCTACGCGATCAATTCCGACCCGCGGCATTTGCCCGCTGCGGTGCTGCTCGCCGATCACGGGCCGCAAGGCCGCACGCTGCTCTACGCGATGCAAAACAGCACATACTTCGATTTCACGCAGCAGGTGAAGACCGAAGCTGAGGGCCGCGATTTGCTGGCGCGCGGGCAGGTGCAATTCGTCATCAATATTCCCGAAGACTTCTCTCGCGATCTTCTGCGCGGCGACCGTCCGTCGCTCCTCATCGAGGCCGATGCCACCGATCCCGCCGCGACCGGCATCGCTCTCGGCGCTCTCACTACGCTGCTCGGCGGTGCGATGCGCAATGATTTCAAAGGGCCCCTCGATTTTCTCAACACCGTGCCCGGTCCGATCGACCTCCGTGTTCACGCGCTCTACAACCCCGAAACCAACACGCAATACAACATCGTCCCCGGTCTCATGGGCGTGATCCTGACGATGACGATGATCATGATCACTGGACTCGCGATCACGCGCGAGCGCGAGCGCGGCACGATGGAAAACCTCCTCGCGATGCCGACGCGACCAGCCGAAGTCCTCATCGGCAAGATCGCGCCCTACATCATCATCGGATACATCCAAGTCGCGGTCATCCTCACTGCGGCGCACTTTCTTTTCCATGTGCCGATGCACGGGAGCATTCCGCTGCTTCTCATCGTCGCGCTCATCTTCATCGCCGCGAATCTCGCGATGGGCATCACCTTCTCCACGGTCGCGAAGAATCAGCTCCAGGCGATGCAAATGACGTTCTTCGTTTTCCTGCCGTCGATTCTGCTCTCGGGCTTCATGTTTCCCTTTCGCGGCATGCCGCATTGGGCTCAAATTATCGGCGAAGTTTTCCCACTCACGCATTTCCTGCGCATCGTTCGCGGCATTCTTTTGAAAGGGAACGGTCTGTCTGATGTCAGCCGCGAGCTTTGGCCCATCGCGCTCTTTGCGGCTGTCATGCTGACCGTCGGAATCAAGCGTTATCGACAGACGTTGGATTGACACCAAACGCAGTTGAACCTCGGACTTTCGACTGGAGGGCGGAGTTCTCGCAACGCCGAAGCCACGGGCTGGCGCGGAGTCGCAGGATCAGGCCCGGCGGGACTTCCAGGCGCCACCCGATGCTTCGACTTCGTTCCGGTCGCGGAGGCTCCCTCCACTCCGCTCAGGATGACACCCGAGCTTGGAATTGCGGTCCATCCTCTAAAGCTTCGACGCGAACAGCGTCAGCCGCCCGCTACTTCGTCGTCGGCATGTAGCGGTAATAGACCTCGAGCATCAGAGTGCAGAGATTCGTCCGATAGAATCGTCCGTCGCCTTCTGGATCGAGTTGCAATCCGCCGATGTCCGCTTTTCCGCCAAGCGGCGGCCAGCTTCCGTCCGGAGACTGGTTCTTGATGAGCTGCTCCTGGAACATCCGATTCCATGCGGTCCACGCCGAACCGCCGACCATCAGGCACGCCTGGGTATTGTAATACCACGCGTAGAGATTGGCCTTGTCGCTCTTGTAATCGACCGGGAAATTGGTCTTTGTCTGCTCCATGATGAACTCGATGCCATCCTTGACGCTCTTGTCTTTTTCCTGCTTCCAGAAGTAAGTACAGAGCACGCCGGCACCCGTCAGGCTATAGCGATCCTCCTTGTTGCGATAGCCGAACCCACCTTTCGGGCCCTGCACGCGCTTGAGATCAAGCATGGCTTTGTCGAGTGCTTGATCAACGCCATCGATATTGAGACCGCTCAGGTGCGCGGCTTTGAGAGCTTGAATCTGCCAGCCGGTGACCGAAGTGTCGCTGTTGGGTTCCTGATTGTAGGCATAGTTCCAGCCGCCATCCGGTGCCTGACCCTTCACGATGTAGGTCACGGCTTTCTTGAGCAGTTCCTCGACCCGCTCATCTTTGGTCATCGTATAATATTCGCCCAATCCGTAGGCGAGAATGCCGTGGGAATAAA
Organism: Chthoniobacterales bacterium; assembly: GCA_038240495.1. Taxonomy (GTDB): domain Bacteria; phylum Verrucomicrobiota; class Verrucomicrobiia; order Chthoniobacterales; family Chthoniobacteraceae; genus Chthoniobacter. The sequence continues at coordinate 9,524 of JBBSDS010000136.1, forward strand.
CACCCGCGTTCGAAAATGCGGCCTCCATCGATAACCGGCCATCGGTTTTCTTGCCGTTGGTTAAAACCCAATCGAGCGCCTTTTGAACCGTCGGGCCAAACTCTGAGGAAACGGGAGTTTCACCGTGACCGAGGAGCGAAAGGATCGCGAAACCAGTCATGGCCGGCTTGAATTTTGCACCCCAGGAACCATCCGCGTTCTGCGTCTTCACGAGGAAGCGCAGACCTCGCATCACCGCGTCTTCGCTCTCCTTCTTTCCGCCATTCATCATCATGGCCTGCGCGCGTTGCGTTCCGCCAACGCGCCTGGCCATCGTTCCAGGGATATTGCTCGCCACGCCTTTGGACATGCTCTTCGCCGCGTTATCCATGACCTTGCTCATGTCGTTCGGCATCGCCTTCATCACCGGCGCGACGGCAGCGACCTGAAAAGTCGGCGTGCTCACATTGGTCGTGCTGATCGCCGAAAGCGTTGGGGCATTGAGCGTCGGCGCGTCGGGAGTGAACTTTTGCTGGGTGAGATCCGGCGGCTGTTCCGGCGGCGCCTGCACCTGGACGTCGTTGGACACCAAGCCGCCCTCGGACGCGGCAAAATCCGGCGGTTCGACGTATTGCTTGAAGAGCACGACGCTGCCGCCCATCAAAACCAGGACCGCGTGAAGAAGTACCGAAAAAGTCAGGAACCGGGAAGCCGCCAGTTTTTCCTGAATCCTAACAGCAAACGGCTTTTTTGGCTCGGGGGCATACATGATGAAGAATAATTGAAGCTTACGCGTTGCGGTGTCAATCCCGGGTAGTGACTCAATTTGGACCGCGCGCTGTAGAGGCGGCTCTGTCCACAGGACGTGCCGCCTTTGCACACCACAGGTGGCACGTCGCCGAAGCGTGACAGAGCCACCCTACACCAGCAAACTGATCCACGACCCAATCCCAGCCTTAGAGGAAGGCCGCGCGCGACGCGTCTATTTTCGCCCGAAGTCGGCGAAGGTCGAAGTCGCAAAATTTTCCCAGCGCTTTTGCAAGTCCTCGGGCGGTGGAATGCCGGCATGCACGTAGAGCCCGTAACGCACGCGGAGCGGTTGGCCGGGCTCGATGACGATCGGGCCCGGGAAGGTCAGTGCAGCGCCCATCCAGCCGTCGTTGCGCACATGGAAGATCGCGGGGTGATGCGGGTTCTGCGGATGGTCGAGAAGCGTGATGCCCTCGCTCGCGGTCGGCGTGATGGGCCCGGAGTAGTCCACCCAACGGGCGGGTTTGCGAAAACAGCCGACTTCATCGACCCCGCCCTCCGAGTTGCGAATTGTCCCGCCGCCGTCGATGACTCCGATCGTCCTGGCCATGCGCACGCCGAGCAGACCGAAGGCCGTCTCTCCAAGCGTCACCGGCGCATTTGGCAGCGCGTCGAATTGCGCGTCGATGAGGAGCAGCCATTCTCCGCGATCCAGAGTCTGGACCGCAGTGCGCCTGTGCTCGGTCATCTGCGTCCTGCCATCTTTGTCCATCCACGCATTTAGCGTCTCGATCGAGGCCACGTCCGGTCCATCTTCCAGGCGCAGCAGCTTTTGCTGCACGATGCGCGCGGCGCGGTCCTCCCAGAAGTTCGCCTCATTCACAAACTGATGCGAGAGCCAGACGGAATTGTGGTGGCTGTGCGTCACGGGATCGTGCGGATGCCCGAGGCGTGTCAGGGAGCGACCCGCCGGCCCGATCACGGGAAAAACGAAAGGTCGAAATCCGTCGCGACCGGCGTGATAGCGCGCGATCTCGACTCCGTCGCGCTGAAAGGAAACTTCGTCGTGCGGCTGCGGCACCGCCTGCATGCGCGGGACCGGTTGCGGATCGGCCAAAGCAATGACCCATGGAAAATGACCAATGACCAAAGCCCGAATGAAAATCCCGCGGAAATTCTTCATTGGTCAATTCCGATTCCCTGCGCCTTGAGCACGCTCATCGGAAGCGGGGGCGCGGGTTTCGGGGCATCGGGAAATTGTTCGCGAATGATTTCCCATTCTCGCTTTCCATCCTGATAAATGAGCCAGAGCGCCATGGCATTGATCAGATGTGCGTATCCGCCGGCATCGCTGATTTCCCATGATCCCGCCGGAACCGTCGGCGAATGCCAGCCGCTCGGAATGACGCCGCTTTCTTTCCAAACCTTCGACCAAAATTCGATCGCGCCGAGCACGCCATTCTCCAGCCGCTTCTGGACACGCGCCGGTTCGCTGAGCAGGCAGACAGTCACTGGGGCCGCTCCATCGATGCCGATCCTGTAGCGGCCAAAGTCCACGCCATTGATCCAGGCATTCTGCGCCGGGACGAAGGTGTAAGGAATGCGCACTTCCGCAGTCCAGGCATCGCCTTCGCCCTGCTGGAAGCCGGCGGCTTTGAAGGCCGACACCGCGAGCAGTCGCTCTCCTTTTTCATTCGTCGCGGTGCATTGCCCTTCGTGCGTCACCGTCAGTTTACCTCCTCGCGTGAAGATCGGCTCCGGCGGCAATGCCCCGCTCTTCGCTTTCGAAGCCAGCTTCGTCGCTTTCGCCGCCGTCTTAGAATCCGCCGCCGGTTTGCCTTTCTTTTTGGTCGATTGCGCGGGCGATTTTCCGCTCGATTTGCGGCTGAGATGGCGCGGTTTTTCGGCGAACAGTTCCTCCACAGCTTCCACCGCGGCGGTCTTTGCCGGACGCGCTTCGCCCGATTCTTCCTGAAAAGTTACCGTCAGTTGCGGACGGGACGTCTC
>JBBSDS010000137.1:0-12162 GCA_038240495.1 Chthoniobacterales bacterium
GCATAAATCGCGTCGGCTCGGAGCCGAATTTTTCCTACGCCGGGCGCAGCGTCGTCGTCGATCCGCACGGCGTGATCATCGCCGACGCGGGCGAACGTGAGCACGTCCTCACCGCCGCGATCGAGCCAGAGATTGTCACATCCTGGCGACGCGATTTTCCCGCGCTGCGAGATGCGCACTGGCGCGGATAAGCGCAGCGGCTACTTCGGCGCGTCGACGACCTTGATGTCCTGTCCCCAATTGGTGTGATCAGGGCCGAACCACTCATCGACAAAGGCGCGCTGTGCCCAGCCGGTCCACGAAGCTTCGAGCCGCGAGGCGATTTCGGGATGTTCCGCGACGACATTGTGCAACTCGGTGCGATCGGCCTCCATGTCGTAGAGCTCCCACGATCCGCGCCATTTCTGGACGAGTTTCCATTGGCCGTCGCGGACGGCTTTGTTGCCCTCGTGTTCCCAAAAGATGGGCTGTTTGCGTTCGAGAGATTTACCTCCGAAGGCCGGGCGAAGACTCACGCCTTCCATCGGGAGGATGTCGTTGTCATGAAAGCGTGCGGGATAATTTGCTCCGGCGAGATCGACGGCTGTCGCCATGATGTCCACGAGGTGCGCGGGTTGTTTTTCGAGCTTCCCATTTTGCTCCGCCGGAATGCCCGCCGGCCAGTGCACGATGAAAGGCGAACTGATGCCACCTTCATGCGTGAAGTGTTTGTAGCGCTTGAACGGCGTGTTCGCGAGCGTCGCCCAATTCATCCCGAGCTGCACAAATGACTGCGGCCCGCCGATCGGCCCTTCGCCATTCGTGACGCCGGGTGGACCGCCTTCCGCGTTGCCGCCATTGTCGCTGAGGAAAACGATGAGCGTGTTGTCGAGCAGACCGCGCTCCTTGAGGCCATCGACCAGCATCCCGGTGCTGCGGTCGAGGCATTCGATCATCGCGGCATAGACGGCCATGATGTTGTCGAAGCGCTCTTTCTTGTCGGGCTCGCGCGTGTCCCAAGCCGGAGAATCTTCCGGACGTGGCGAGAGTGTCCACTTCGCGTCGATGATCCCCATCTTGATCTGCCGCGCGTAGCGCTCCTCGCGCAGTTGGTCCCAGCCCTTCAGGTATTTGCCGCGATACTTCGCGATCACATCCTCCGGCGCGCGCAGCGGAAAATGCACGGCGCCCTGCGGGAGGTAGAGAAAGAAGGGCTTCTTCTCCGCGCGCGCTTCATCGATGAATTTCAGTCCCCAGTTCACGAACAAATCGGTGGAATACCAATCCTTGCCGAGTTCCGGCGAATCCTTCGATATTTCCCGGCCATCGAGATAGAGGTTCTGCGTCCCGGGCCCGCCCTTCTCTTTCGGAAAATAAACTTCGCCGTAAATCGAATTGAGCGCGCGCATGAAACCGCGCTGCCACGGCGGCGTGCCGTTGTTCTGGCCGAGGTGCCACTTGCCGCACATCGCCGTGAAGTAGCCGGTGTCGCGCAGCACCTCGGCGATCGTGACACAGCGCGGAAGCAGCTTTCCACGAAAGCCGCGCGACTCCGGTTTCACCATGCTGTCGAGCCAGCCCAGGCCGGCTTGTTGCGAATACAGGCCTGTGAGCAGCGCAGCGCGCGTGGGGCTGCAGCGCGGCGAGTTGTAGAATTGCGTGAAGCGCAGTCCGTTTGCGGCGAGTGCATCGAGGCGCGGCGTGGGGATTTCGCTCCCGAAGCAACCAATGTCGGAGAAGCCCATGTCGTCGGCGAGGATGACGACGATATTTGGCCGCGCCGGTGCAGCGCCCGCGCGTGGACCGGCAAGCGTGGCAGCGAGCGCAAGGAGAAGGATGAGTTTTTGGTTCATGGAGGTGACGTGTGCAAACACCCGAACACGATGGGGGTTGCTGCGGGTGAAAGCGATCTTCACCCGTGGGATCGCGGAGCTTGGGTCGCGTCAGGCGGCTCCTCACCAACACTGCCCGGCGGTCATATACCGCCGCTGCAGCTTGTCTTTTCGCCAGATGGATCCACGACCCGCAATTTTCATTGTGTTTTCGCCGGTCCCTAACAGGCTGTTTTTTCGCGGGAGGGAAAAGCTCCATGAGCACCGACGACAAACCATCCACCACCGGGCAAGCGGCAGAAACTCCACTCCGGACGTTCACGATTTTGATCCTCTACATGGCCGAGTTGCAGGGCTTGAAGTTTGACCATGCTGCTTTGACCAAGGAAGCGAAGGCCAAGGGGGATGACTGGTATGTCACGGCGGATGAAGAAGTCGGCGGTCCCCTTCCCTTGGTCGAGGTCTTCAAGCTGGCCCTCGCCGGGAAGACGGTGAAGGTGCTCCATAAATCCAATTCGCAGGACGAGGCGCCCGCCTGGCGCAATATCGCGTATCGCGCCTTGTGGTCCAATCCGCGCGCGGCTCTGATCTGGACGCTGCTCGTCCACGGCATGGGAGCGTTTTTGGGCTGGGTGTTCGTCTGCCTGATCACGCCCTTTCGCTTTCTCGGCCCGGCGCAATTGGTTTACTGGATCATCGCGGCGCTGGTGATCGTCGCGCTGTGCATTCCGGCAGAGATTCGTGAACGGGTGAAGGATCGCTTTCGCAAACCGAAGGCCGACAAACCGCCGGATGCGGATGCGGAGAGTTGACGACCCGGCGCCCCTTCTTCGAGCCACTTTTTTTCCCAGCGTCGGAGCGCGGGCGTTACTCGATCAGCTCGCGAAAAGCTGGTCAGTCCGCTCGGCGAGGAACTTCAGTCGCGCAGCATCTCCGCCGGGAACTTCGAGGATGCCCCAGCCTTTGTAGGCAATGTCATCGAGAGCTTTCATCGTCGCCGGCCAGTCGTTGTCGCCTTCGCCGAGCTCGACCTGGAAGCCTTTGTAGGGGCCTTCCTTGTCACGCAATTTGCGGCTGTATTCTTTGATGTGAAGATTGCGGACGCGCGGGCCGAGGATGTGCACCCATTGTTCGGGGTAGCCGTAAGTGACGAGGTTTCCGAGGTCGAGATGCCATCCGACCCACGGGCTGTTGATTTCATCGACGAAGCGCGCGGCGCTCATCGGGTCGATGATGAATTGGTTCCAGACATTCTCGATGGCGACGTGGCACTTCGCTTTTTCCGCGGCGTCGGTGCAGCGCTTGATGCCTTCGATCGCGCGCTGCCAGCACTGCGCGTAATCGACCTGTTTATTGACCACGCCGGGGACAAGGAGCACGCGCGCGCAGCCGATCTCGCCGCCTTGTTGCAGCGCGAGTTGCAAGCCACGGACAGTGCGTTCGCGGTTGGCCGGGTCGGGATCGCTGAGCGGATATTTCCAGTGCGGTGTGCAGATGATTCCTGCGACCTCCAGACCGCTCGCGGCCTTGGCTTGCTGGATGATGTCCACGGTCAATGAATCGTCGGGCAGATTCAGTTCGATGCCGTCGAAGCCCGCGTCCTTGATCATCTTAAAACGATCCGACACGGAACCACCGCTGGCCTTGGCCATGCCGAGGTTGACGGCTTTTTTCAGAGCGCGTTTTTTGGCGGGCGATTCCTCGGCGGAGGCGAGCGGAGCAAGTGCTGAAGCGGCCAGGGCGGCGGTGGTGGTGTGCAGGAAAGTGCGGCGGTTCATGGGGAAAAGCGCGTCGAGTGCTTACAAGAATTTTGTCCGTCCCGGCATGGCGACGGGCGGCGTGGGGAGTTTCATGTCCCACGTCAGCGGTTCAGCGGGCGCGAGCACTTCCTTTGAGTTGAGGGCGTCGTCCCACGTGATCGTCTTGCCGGTGTAAGCCGACATCCGACCCATGATGCCGAGCAGTGTGCTGTGCGCGAGCGCTTCACCGAAATTGAGCGGCTCGCCTTTGCGGAGCGCGGCAAACATTTCCTCATGCTCGGTCTGATACATGTCGTTTTTTGGGCCTTCGTATTTCCAGGAGTTTTTGCCGCTGATCGCGTGCAGGCCGCGGAAGCCGTTGATCACGGCCGTGCCATCCGCGCCAATGATCTCGTCGGAGTTCTCGTTGTCGCAGCCCTGCTGCTGGCGACAATAGACGAAGCCGCGGCGGCCTTCGGGATATTGATAGGACACGGCGAAGTGATCGTAGATGTGGCCGAACTGCTCCTCGATGCGCTGCTGGCGGCCGCCGAGCGCGGTGACGCTGACCGGGTTCACGTCTTTAAAAGCCCAGCTCATTTTGTCCACCGTGTGGATAGCTTGCTCGACGAGATGATCGCCCGAGAGCCACGTATAATAGAGCCAGTCGCGGAGCTGCCATTCGAGATCGCTCCACTCCGGCTTGCGTTCTTTCGCCCACGGCGAACTCCCGAGATAGGTCCCGTAAAAGGAACGCACATCGCCGATCGTGCCGCTGTGAATTTGCTTGAAGGTTTCGCGCTCGGCGTAGTTCGACCGCCAGCAAAAGCCCGACTGAATACCGAGACCTTTTCTCTTCGCCTCAGCGGCGGTGGCGATGACATCGCGCACCCCGGGCGCATCGACGGCCACAGGCTTTTCGCAGAAGACGTGCTTGCCCGCGGCGACGGCCTTTTTCAAATGCGCAGGCCGGAATCCGGGCGGCGTGGTGAGAATGACGACATCGACATCCGTGGCGAGCACTTGATCAATCGCATCGAGACCGACAAATTTTTTCCCTTCGTCAACCTTCACCTGGTCGGGCTTCGTTTTGCTGATGTTGTCGTAGCTCGTGTAGATGCGGTCGCGGAAGGCATCGCCCATCGCAGTGAGGACGACATTTTTGTCGGCGGAAAGTGCGTTGTTCAGCGCGCCGGTGCCGCGTCCGCCGCAGCCGACGATGCCGAGTTTGAGGATCTTTTCATCGGCCGCGCGGACGATGCTGGGAAAGCCGGCGATGGATGTGGCAGCGAGGGCGGCGGCCGAACGGCCGAGGAAAGTGCGGCGATTGAGTGAGTTGTCGTTTGTGTTGTTCATTGCGGAGGATTTATCAGAAGTGATGTTTCGGTTCGCGGACGTTAGCAGAGGAGAAAAGGTTGTCCAGCACTACCGCAGCCTACTGCGTCGAGGCGGTTTCGAGGAAGAGGTCGAGGTCTCCCCGGTATTCGGGCTTGGCCTGACTCGCGAGGATCAGCAGATCGCGACCCTCACGCGTTTTGCCCGAATGAAAGGCATAGACACCGAGTTGCCACTGCCGGTCGGCGAGCACGTCCGCCGGCAATCCGGTCCGGAGAAAAGATTTCCCCATCGCGATGACGCCGTCGGGTGAAAGGTCGGTCCAACTCGCCGTCACCGAACCAAAGGGAATGATCGTTTCGACCTGCGATTCGCTGGCCCGCCGCACTGGACCCGGAAGCTGGCTGCCGTTTTTTTTGGGCACCGCCGCGGCGTAACCAATCGTGTTGAGATCGCCAATGAGAGTCGTCTTGAACTTCGCGAGCCAGCCCATCTTTTTCAGCAACGCCTCGCGCTCGGCCCGACCTTTCTCGCCGGTCACTTGCACGGCCCGCGCCACGATCTCTGCGTCAGCGGGTCGGAACTGCTGCCATTGCGCGGCGATCTTCGTTTTCGCATCCGACAGCGTGCGCGCGTCGGCCGCCTCGATCGCCGCGAGCCGCACGGCGCGTGCGGTTTCTTCGGCGGTGATCTTCTGCTCGAGGTCGTTCTCAAATGCTTCCAGCTTCGCGGGAAACTGGCTCGCGAGTTTGCACTGCACCCGCGCCCCCTTCACGACTCCGAGCGCCTGTTTGCGACTCTCCAGCGTGCCTGCCGCGCGAGTGGCTTCGGCGGCCGTGCGATAGGCGTTGATCTCCGCCAGATAAGGCGACGACAGCGGCTTGTAGGTGGAAATCCAGGCGAAGCGATCCTGCGGCGTGCAAAGGCTGAACTGCCGAAAAAGCTGCCACGCCTCGTCGTATTCTCCGAGCGACCAGTCTTTCACCGCGAAGACGAAAAGCGCGATCGTCTCGTAGCTGTCGCGGTTCACGTCTTTGATGGCGGCGGCTGGAATAATCTGCGCGCCTGCCGCCCGGTGTGCAGTCGCCACGAAAAAATTTGCGAGCGGCTGTTCGGCGGGATCGGGCGAATACAGGCCGCGGGCTTCCAGCGCCGCAAACCACGCCTGCGCTTTCTCCGCCTGCCCGGCGAGCAATTCCGCGAGCCCGGCGTGCAGGGTGATCCAGTTTTGCAGCGGCTGCGGCGTGTCCGTCTCGCCAGCGAGACGGGCAAAAGCTTCGGCCGCCTTGGCCGCGTCCCCACTCGCGAGAACCTGGCGCGTTTGCTCGTAGCGGACGTCGATTCTTTCGGGATCGCGCGCGCCTTCTTCCTCCTGCATGGCCGACGGAGCTTTGGGAAAAAAGCGCCCGCCAAATTCAAAGCAAAGGATGCCGGACAGGACGACGACGGCGGTCACTGCAAGAGTGAGCCAGCCATAGTCGCGCTCTTTCTCGGCGGTAGCGGATTTCGCCCCGTTTTTGGAATCGCGCTCCAGCAGTTCGGCTCGCGCAAATTCGAGATGCTCGATCAATTCTCCGTAGCTCTGGTAACGCTCCGCCGGATCGCGGTTCAGCACTTTGTTGAGGAGAAAGGCCGTCGGGCTCGACACATCCGGTGCGACCGCTCGCACATTCACCGGCTTGCTTTTGGCCGCCGCGAGTTCGCTCATCGAATTGCTCTCGACGGGATGCGGGGGCCGGCCGATGAGCGCATGAAAAAGCGCCGCGCCGAGCGAATACATATCGCTGCGAAAATCCTCGGGCTTTCCCTCGACCGTCTCCGGCGCGACGTAAAATGGCGTCGCCCAGACTTCCCCTGCCGCGACTCCCGCGTGCTCCATCAGGATGGCCAATCCGAAATCCACGATCTTCGCGGTCGTCGCGTTCGCAAAAAGAATGTTGCCGGGCTTGATGTCGCGATGAATCAGCCCGCGTTCGAGAGCCGCGTTCAGCCCCTGCGCGATCTGGATGCCGACATTGAGAACCTCGGCTTCGGCGACTCGCCCGGCGGTGTCCATCAAGCTCTCGAGCGAACCTTTGTCCACGAGTTCCATCGCGATGTAGAACAGCCCGTGGTCGCGCCCGGTGCTATAGACTTTGACGACGTGCGGATGATTGATCGACGCCGTGATCGACGCCTCTTTTTGGAACTGAGTGATGAATTCGGGAGAGGCGCTGTTTTGCTGCTGGAGAAGCTTGAGCGCCACGGACCGGTTGAGGTTCAGATCGAGCGCGCGATAAACGGTGCCCATCCCGCCGACGCCCAACAATTCCTGCAACTCAAAGTGATCGAAGTGTCTGCGCACCCGCAAAGCGGCGCCGCAGGTCGGGCAGTGCATCAGGGCGAAAGGTTCCTCGCCCGACACATCGATTAGCGCACCACAAGTCGAACATTCCTGAATGAGGGAATCTTTGGGGGGCGGCATGAACTCGCGCAGGCTATCACTCGAAAAATCAGACGGCAAGGGATGCGCCCCGCAGGTTGTGTATCACTTTGATTTTAAAATCGTGTCATCCTGAGCGGAGTTCCGTGCGGGCGAAGGTGGGACGGAACGGAGTCGAAGGACCCCGGCTATCTTGTGCGACACGATCCGTGAATGCGCGGGATCCTTCGACTGCGCTACGCCCGCCTTTCCGCCTCCGCTTCGCTCAGGATGACTCGCCTTTTCAAACTGACACACTACCGCCCTGCAAAGCGCTTCCTCCCCTTTGCCTACCGCAAATCCCACTCTGAAAAACCGCTAACGACTTCCCAGGCGTTGGGTTATTTTCCCGAACTCATGCGCCGGCCTTTTCTAGTTAGCTTGTTCCTGCTCGCCGCCTTGCCGAATGTCCGCGGTATCACTCCGCAGGAAACGGAATTTTTTGAAAAGAACATCCGTCCGGTGCTCGCGGAGCAATGCTACAAATGCCACGGCCCCGACAAACAAAAGGGCGCGCTGCGGGTCGATTCGCGCGCGGCGATTTTGAAAGGCACCGATGACGGTGCCGTGATCGTTCCCGGCAAACCGGAGGAGAGCGGATTCATCAAATCGCTCCGGCACATCGGCGATTCAAAGATGCCGGAAAAGGCCGACAAATTGCCCGACGCGCAAATCGCCGCGATGTCCGAGTGGATTCGCATGGGCATGCCGTGGCCGGAAAATGATCCGTCCGCTAAAGCCGGCGCTGCGCAGGGCCTCACAAAGAAGCACTGGTCTTTCCAGACATTGCGAAAGGGACCGCCGCCCGCGGCCAAAGATCCACAACATTGGGCGCAATCCCCGGTGGATCAATTCATCCTCACCGCCCTCGAAGCGAAACACATCGCGCCTTCCAACCGCGCCAGCAAGCGGACCCTGATTCGCCGCGCGACATTCGATCTCACCGGTCTGCCACCGACCGCCGCGGCAGTGGAAGCTTTCGAGAAAGACAACGCGCCGGATGCCTTCGCCAAAGTCGTCGATCGGCTGCTCGCCTCGCCGCGCTACGGAGAACGCTGGGGCCGCTACTGGCTCGATGTCGCGCGCTACGCCGATACCAAGGGTTACCTCGCGGGCGGCGAGGAGCGCCGCTTTGCCTACAGCTACACCTATCGCGATTGGGTCATCCGGGCCTTCAATGAAGACCTGCCCTACGATCAGTTCGTCATCCAGCAAATCGCCGCCGACCGCGTCGCGCCGAAGGATGATCCGCGGTCGCTCGCGGCGATGGGCTTCCTCACGCTGGGCCGGCGGTTTCTGAACAGCCAGCCCGACATTATCGACGACCGCATCGATACCGTCTGCCGCGGACTCATGGGACTTACGGTCACATGCGCCAGGTGCCACGACCACAAATTCGATCCAATCAGCCAGAAGGATTACTACGCGCTCTACGGAGTCTTCGCCTCGTCGGTCGAGCCGAAGTCGAATGAGTTGCCGATCCTGCCCGTCGCTGGCGGCGGCGATGATGCCGACTACCAGCGGCAGTTAGCCGAACGGGAAGGAAAGGTGGCCGAGTATTTGGAAATGCAGCGCCGGATCAGCGCCCTTCGCACCCTGCCCTTCATCGGACTGCCCGCGGTCGTTCCCGCGGAGGGCGCGGAGAAGTTGCTCGCCAAAGTCGGAGTCGACGAACTCCGCAAGCTGCGGGTCAAGGTCGATGAACTCAATGCCAGCCCGATCGCCCCGCCGCGTCCGATGGCCATGTTCGACTCGCCCCAGCCAATGACGCCACACGTCTTCATCCGCGGCAATCCAGGCCGCCCAGGCGAGGTCGTGCCGCGGCGTTTTCTCAGCGCACTGGCCGGCGAAAATCCGCCGCCTTTCAAAGACGGCAGCGGCCGGCTCGAACTCGCCCGCGCCATCGCCAGCAAGGACAACCCGCTGACCGCGCGGGTCTTCGCCAACCGCGTCTGGAACCTGCACTTCGGCGCGGGACTGGTCCGCACGCCGGGTGACTTCGGGACGAAAGGCGAACTGCCAACCCATCCGGAACTCCTCGACTATCTTGCGACGCGCTTCATGGACGACGGCTGGTCGGTCAAGAAACTGCATCGCCTCATCATGCTTTCCAGCGCCTACCAGCAAGCAAGCGACCTTCGACCCGATGCCGCGCAAGCCGATCCGGAAAACCGCCTCGTCTGGCGAATGAATCGCCGGCGGCTCGATTTTGAAGCGCTGCGCGATTCCCTGCTCGCGACCGCGGGCCAGCTCGACGCCACGATGGGCGGGCGCCCGGTCGAACTCACGACGGCGCCTTTTGCCAAACGTCGCGCGGTCTATGGACTCATCGACCGCCAAAATCTGCCGGGCCTTTTTCGCACCTTCGATTTCGCCACACCCGACGCCACCAGTCCGCAGCGCCACGTGACCACCGTTCCGCAGCAGGCGCTCTTCATGATGAACAACCCATTCGTCGTCGATCAGGCGCGGGCCATGGTCGCGAAGCCGCAATTTCAGCAACCGCAAGCCTACGAAGAGCAGGTGCATCAACTCTACGAGTGCGCCTTCGCGCGCAAAGCCGAACCTGCGGAAGTCGATGCCGGGCTGCGCTTTGTGAACACCGCCCTCACCGCACCCGCGCCCGAGCCGGAAAAACCCATCTGGCAATACGGCTACGGTGCCTACGACGAGACGGCGAGTCGCGTCGATTTTCATCCACTCCCGGTCTTCAGCGGCACCGCCTGGCAGGGTGCCATGAAGGTGCCTGACAAAGTGCTCATCTACGCGTTGCTCAATGCGGAGGGCGGGCATGCCGGAACGGATTCCGCGCACAGCGTCATCCGCCGCTGGACGGCGCCCGCTGACGGCGTCGTCGCCATCGCAGGAAACATCGAGCGGCCGAGCAAGGACGGCGACGGCATCCTCGCCCGCATCATTTCCAGCCGACGGGGTGAACTGTTCAGAGCCGAGGTCAAACCGGCAGCCAGCGTCGAGGCGAAGTTGGAGCGCGTCGAAGTCAAGCAAGGCGAAACCTTGGATTTCCTGGTCGATTGCCGCGGCAACGATAACTCCGACGGCTTTCGCTGGCATCCATTGATTCGCGGCGAGACGGGCGAGTGGGATGCGAAGGCGCAATTCGCCGGGCCGCCCAAGCGCAGGGAATCGCTCAAGGCTTGGGAGCAATACGCCCAGGTGCTCCTCGAGACCAACGAGTTCGTTTTCGTGGATTAGGAACGGGTGCTCGAGGCCCGTAGTTGCGCCTCGTGGCGATACATGGTTCTACTACGCGGGCTACCCCCCCACGATCTGCCGTGCCTTTTCGCCGCGCCAAACAACAACACAACCCAACGTCCGGAGTTGTCTTGCTGATTGCCGGCGTGGCGCTTCCGGCGATCCTCGCGTTGATTCCGTTTGCGAAGATTTCCTTCCCGGCGCTCATCGGCCTTTCCGTTTTGTCGCAGAGCGGCGCGCTCATCTTCGGGCTTCGCAGTTGGCAACGCACTCAAGGTAAAATCGTCGCGTGCACCGCCGGCACGCTGCTCATGCTCATTGGCATTCTGGTCATGCTGATGCTCTCCACCCATGATGGCGCCTTCGAGTCCGCCAACGAGTAGCGAGACGGCTTCGTCCCTGCGCGGCGGTGCCCCGCCAAACAATCGAGCCCGTTTCCTCAAAAACTGCCGAGCAGTTCTTCCGGCGTGACGACGGCGGTACCCAGTTTGCCGACGACCACACCGCTGGCGTGATTCGCGATCTCGGCCGCCTCCGCAGGCGTCGCACCGGCGCTCAACGCGAGGGTGAAAAGCGCGATGACGGTGTCGCCCGCGCCGCTCACGTCGAAGACTTCCCGCGCCACGGCCGGCGCGTGGTAGGGCGGCGCGTCGGAGCGGAAAAGCAGCATGCCGTGCTCGCCCAGCGTGATGAGCAGATTGTCGGCGTCCCACTTTTGCGAAAGCACACGTCCCACTTCGAGGAGCGCGGGATCGTGCTCGGGCGGATCGACCGGCTCCGTCGGCTGGAGACCCGCGCTGGCAAAGGCTTCCACGCGATTCGGCTTGATCACTGTCACATGCCGCCAGGCGAGTGGATTGAGTGGATTCGGATCGACTGCGACGATCCTGCCCGCCCGATTCGCGAGGTCGCAGATGGCCTCGGCAAAGGACTGCGCGAGCATGCCCTTCCCGTAGTCTTCGACAATGATCGCATCGATCTCGGGAAGCAGCGCTTCGAGTTCGGCGAGCGCGGCGGCGGCGTGTTCGGCCTGCAATTGCAAATTCTTTTCCCGATCGATACGGACGACATGCTGCTGCCGCGCGATGATCCGCGTCTTGACGATCGTCCGATAGCAAGCATGCGATTGGATGGCGTCCACATTGATGCCCTCGTCGCACAACAGGCGCTTGAGATGCTCGGCATGCGCGCAGTCGCCCGTGACACCCATGAGGCGCACCTCGCGAGAAAACTCCGCAAGATTGCGCGCCACGTTTGCGGCACCACCGGGAAACCACGACTCGCGCACGACCTCGACCACGGGCACCGGCGCTTCGGGAGAAATGCGCGAGAATTTACCACAGATTAACTAATCGAGGATCAGATCGCCGATGACTAGAATGCGCTTGCTCTTGAAGTCCTCCAGCAGCGCGGCCACACGGTCGCGAGTCATTTTGCCAGTTCCTCAGTGATCGCCGCGAAGAGCAGTGGAATCATGATTTCGTGGTGGCCCACGAGGTAGAATCCCTGCCCGCCAAGCTTCGTCGGTCGGCGTTGCACATTCTCGGTCGGGCGGTAGTGGCGGGTCATGTCAAAAGTCGCGGTCGTAAAGCGCTCGACCATA
>JBBSDS010000138.1:0-12125 GCA_038240495.1 Chthoniobacterales bacterium
GGCCGCTCGTTGGTTGCGTGTCGGTCATTGCGTCGGACGGTGTAGGCACCTAACAAGTAGTAGTCTTCAGTTTTGAAGTACTAACCATGACGGCTTCACTTCTAAAGTCATCATATCGCCGAAAGGAGGGCCGGTTGCATGAAATCCGAGAAAGGCACCAAACATGGACGTGACGGTGGCAAATGCACCCCTCGCTTACCAGTCGAATCGATTGATCTGGAACCTATGAACCTGAAGCTATCGTGGAAGAGCCAGCAGCGCTTTGCCATCCACCGCATTCCACACCCGCAGCACACTGTCCTGTCCGCCGGCGACGACGAGCTTCCCATCGGCGGTCACGGTGGCGGATTGCATGAAGT
Organism: Chthoniobacterales bacterium; assembly: GCA_038240495.1. Lineage (GTDB taxonomy): Bacteria > Verrucomicrobiota > Verrucomicrobiia > Chthoniobacterales > Chthoniobacteraceae > Chthoniobacter. Next base: position 360 of record JBBSDS010000138.1, read on the forward strand.
CGGCGACTTCGGGGAAGGCGCGGACTTCCTTGCCGTCGAGTCCGACGAGGCGGACTTTGTTATCGCCCGAACTGGTCAGCAGATTGGCGCTCGCGGCGACGAAGCGCACGGCGGTCACTTCTTTGTCGTAGCCTTCGATATTCTTTTTGCGTTCGCCGTTCGTGAAGTCCCAGACCTTCACGACATTGTCTGCGCCAGCGGTGGCGAGGGTGCGGCCGTCGAGACTCCAGCTCACCGCGAGCACATGGTGCGTGTGGCCTTCAAAGCTGCGCACCACTTTGCCCGTGGCGAGATCGACGACGCGCGCCATTTTGTCGGAGGCTCCGGAGGCGAGGAACTTGCCGTCGGGTGAGAATTCGATGCCTAAAACAGCGTCGGTGTGGATGTTCGGCAGATCGCGCACGAGCTGGCCACTCGCTGGATCCCAGAGCTTGATCTCGCCGCCGCGCGAAGGCTCACCGCTGCCCGTCGCGAGCAGCTTGCCACCGCGGCTAAAGGCGAGCGCATTGACGCGGTCGGTGAGCGGGGAGTTCGCACCGCCCGTGCCGATGGTGCGTTCGAGTTTCCATTCGGGTTTGAGGTTCCAAGCCAGCGCGGTGCCATCGCTCGCGCTGGAGACGAGGTTGCCATCAGGCGCGAATGCCAGCGCGTTGACGGCTGCTTGATGCCCCTTGATCACGTCAAATGCCGCGCCGGTTTCCGCGCTCCACGTGTGGATCAGTTGATCGTCGCCCGCGGTGGCCACCGTTGTGTTGTCTGGCGAGAAGGCGGCGGCGCGGATCGATTGTTCGGCGGCCGTCGCAGCTTGCTTCGCGGCATTGAGCGCGTCCTCAGCGCTTTTCCGTGCCGCTTCGGCGACATCCACCGCCGCCTTTGCTTCCTTCCCTGCAATCGCATTCTTTTCGGCCTCGGCCTTGGCGAGCGTAAGTTCGGTGTCGGCGACGCCGCGTGCAGTCTCGGCTTTCTTCGCTGCATCTTCCGAGTCGGCGAGTTGCTTGTTCGCGGGCTCGACCTTGTCCGCCGCTTGCTTGCGCTGCGTTTCGCGCTGATCTCGCTCGATCCGCGCCTTGGCCGCGTCTTGCAATGCGGCGCTCGCGTCGGCGCTCAGCTTGTTCGCATCCACAGCCGCTGCGCCTTTGATCGCGTCGGCCGTCGCTTGCGCGAGTTTCACGGCCTTTTCCGCGGCTGTATGCACATTGGCGTCGGCCTTTTTCACTTCCGCTTCCGCGCTGGCCAATGCTTGATCGGCGGTGGTCTTCGCAGCCTTCGCATCGGTGAGCGCCTTCTGCTTCGCGTCAAGTTCCTGCTGCTTCGTCGAGATCGCGTCGGCGGATTTCTTCACGCGATCCTGCGCGGCTTGCAGCGTCTTCTCGGCTGCGGTCACGGCTTCCTTGCGATACGCGACGGTGCCTGTCCCGACTTGGAGCGCACGGTCGCGTTCGTCCACCAACTCCTGCGCGATGCGGTTCCCGCGCAGTTCGGTGATCACCTTGCCGTCGGCGCTGCAAAGCTTGGCGGCGCTTCCCTCGATGGTGACGAAGCGCTGTCCGTCGGCGCTGGTGATTTTTCCGGTCGCGCCGGCGAGCGGTTGCGTCGGCTTGCCTTCGATCGGAACGCGACGCCACAGCTTGACCTCGCGATAACCGCCGGTGGCCAGCAGTGTGCCGTCGGGGCTGAAGGCGAGTGCATTGACCTGGTCGCGGTGCGCAGCTTCGTTCGCGACGAGGCGGCCGGATGGGACATGATAGACGAAGAGGCGATTGGCGCGTGAGCACGCGGCGAATTGTCCGTCACCCGTTACCGCCACGGCGAAGATGGTGCCGAGGTTTTCCGCGAGCGGCTGCCACGCGATGACACGCTCGCGTTTCGGCGACGGCTTCGCGCCTTGATCGATCCACAGTTTCAGCAGTCCGAGTTGTTCGGGCGTGAGGTTTTTGGCTTTCGCTTTGTTGTCGCGCGGCGGCATCGATAGGTCGTCGTCGAGATGCGCCGCGGCTTGCAGCACGAGGCTTTCAGTCCCGCGTTTCGGCACGATCGCCGGGCCGGTGTCGCCGCCTTTGAGCATCAGTTCGGGGGTCTCGAGATTCAGCCCGCCCTTCCTTGTGGTCTGACAATGGCAGGACAGACAGTTGTCATTGAGGAAAGGCAGCACGTCGCGGTCGAAATCCACGGCGTCGGCGCGCTTCACGTCGGCGATGGCGATAGGGGCCTTGGCCGCCGAGGCCGCGCTCGCCGTGACGAGGAGAAGGGTGAAAACCGTGCGCGGGATAGTCATCGTCGAACTATTTCGGTTGCGGCGGCTGCACCGCGATGCGGATCGGCGTGGAGTAAATCGTCGTCGTCACGTCCTTGCCGCGGAACTTGCCCTTGGTCTGCGCCTCGAAATGGATCGTGTGCGAGCCCGCGGGAAGCTTCACCGCGGCGAGGTCGATGGTCGCCGTCGCCGTTGTTGCCTTGGCGTCCACGTCGATTTCTTTGAGCGTGTCGAGACCCGGTGCACCGAACGCCTTCAGCTTCAGCGCTTCCTTGAACTCGCCCCGGCGCGTGACCTTGAGCGGAATCTCCAGCTTGCCACCCGCGATGGCTTCCCAGCATTTGTCCTCCGTCGCTTCCACGCTCACCGGCGCGGTCTCCGCAGCACTGACCGCGAGCGCAAAGTCGCGGGTCAGGCGTGTCGGCACCGGGGTGGTGTTGAAATCGGCGACCACCCATTGCACCGCGCCGCCGCGGGCCTCATGCGCCAACTCGGTGTCGCCGACCTTCGCCTTGCCGATGATCCGAATCGGCCCAACCCAAGGCTCCGGCTTCTCGCCCGCGGTGAGCAGGAGCACGCCATCGCCGCTACCCGCGAGGATTTTCATCGGCACACACGCGATGCCCGCGGGCAGGCCCACGGCGCTCAGTTCGATGTCGCCCGCGAAACCATCCCGGCGAAAGGCGATGACCTTGATTGCGATCGTCCCGCCGGCGCGGAGGAGAGCGGTGCGCGGTGCAGCCGTGCGGTCGTCCTTCTTTTCGGGCGGCGGTTCGGCGACGGCGGCGAGGCGAAAGTCCGGTGTCTCTTTGCGAATCGAAAGCCGATAGACATTGCCTGGGTCTTTGCGTGACGTGTCGAAAAGGTCGCGGACTTTTACGCGATACGCGCCGTCCTCTTTCACCTCGAGGCGCCAAACCGGATCGTTGCTCGCGGTGCTGAATCGCTTCTCCGCGGCATTTGGCTCGGCGCCGTAAACCTCCTGCAAATCCGCCGCGTCGCGCTGCACGAGCACGAAAGGATTGGTCGGCAGGCCCAGTCGGTTTGAGAAAACCTCGATCCACCAGACTTCGCCCTTCTTCGCATCGAAGGTGAAGCAGTCCACGTCGTTGGCGGGAAAAAACTGACCGGCGATTTCGCAGGGCGGCGTGATTTTCTGCGCTTGGGCCGGCTGATTGTTCGGCTCCTGTTCGCCGACGACCGGTGCGCCGCAGAAGCTGATGAAGACAGGATTGGAGACGCCATTGGCGGTCTTCAGGCGATACGGAAAGCCATCCACCGCTGCCGCCGCTGGAGTGGACAGGCCGTCAACGCGAACATCGCCCGAGACCGGCACTTCGACTTCGATGTCGAGTTTTTCGAGCGGCTTACCGTCGCCACTCGTCACATTTGCCGCGGTGCCGCCCGGCAGGTTGCGGCCATAGAACGTGAACTTACTTTTCGCGCCCGGCAGGCCGCTCGGCGGGAAAACGAAATCGATGTGAGGGCCAGTGGTGACGGCGAGCCGGTAAAAATGCTCCGGGCCACCCGCGAAGGTGAGGTCGTTCAAGCGCAGCAGATAGGCGGCGGCGGCGGGTGCGGTGAAGTCGAGCAGGTCACCGCGGCTGATTTCCAGTTCCCGTCCGGACGCATCGAGCACCGCGAGCACCGGGTTGAGCCGCGAATCGATCTCTGCTGCGGCACACTCGAAGAGCAAGCGCTGGCCTTGCTTGGCGGTGAACTTGAAGTAGTCGGACGCTGCGGCTGTGGCGTTGCCGGAGAAAACCGAGTTGAGAGGAAGGTCCACCGCTGTCTCGGGTTTATTGTTTGGTTTTGTCTTCGCGATTTCCGGCAGATTACCGACGACGAAGGCGCGCGGGTTGGAGACGCCGAGGAGTCCCGCGACGCGCGCGTCGTAGATGCCCGGCGGCACCTCGGGCGCGACTTTGATCACGAAGCGTTTGTCCTTTGGTTGAGCGGTGATGCCCGGATGCGAAAAGTGCAGTCCGGTAGGTTGATCAAGCTCGGCACCGGTGATGCCGATTTCCACTTCGGACCCCGCCTTTCCGCCCGGCGGGAAAATGGTATCGAGCCGGATGACGGGCAACTCGGCCGCGGACGAGTGGCCGATGAAGAAGGCGACCGACACTAGAGCGGCGCCGAGGCGGAGGAGGGGGAACGGCTCGCTCACTATCGAGGAGTTAGTGATTAAAGAGAAACTCCTTGGTGTTGAGCATGGCCCAGAGGATGTCCTCGTAGCCCTGGCGCTTGCTCTTCGCGGCATCGAGTGGCTGGCCGTCGGCGGCCTTGCGCGGTTTCTCGAGGTGGCTCTTGGCGAGGGCGAGTTCGTTGGCGTCTGGTTCGCGTGCGTAGGCGACGAGGTAAAGCTCGCGGAGTTTGTCTTCATCGCTGCGCTTGTCGGCGGCGAGTTGAGCGGCGGCGCCGGAGTCGTTCGCGAGTTTTTCCTGGATGTCTTTGGCATTCAGCAGGTGCAGCGCCTGGGCGAGGCTGGCTTCCTGCGTGCGTTCGCACTCGCACGCGCTCGACGAGTCCGGCCGGCCGAAGACGGTGAGGAAATAGGAGCCGGCATTGAAGCTGTTGTCGGGCAGCGAAATCGCGAGCGTGCCAGCCGGCAGTCCGGCGAAGTTACTTGGCGTGCGCGTGACCTGATTGACAGCATCGTAGAGCACTTCCGCGCTGAGGCGTTTCGCGTAGTAGCGCGAAAAATTCTGCCGGTCGGCTTTGTTGTAGTTATCCGGCACGGCGCTGAGCTGATAGGTGCGCGATTGCGTGATGTCCTTGATGAGCGGCTTCAGGTCGTAGCCATTTTCGACGAAGCGCCGGGCGAGCGCGTCGAGCAGTTCGGGATTCGACGGCGGGTTGGTTTCGCGCATGTCGTCCTCGGGCTCGACGATGCCGCGGTTGAAGAAGTGCTTCCAATAGCGGTTGACCAGCGTGCGGGCGAAGAAGGTGTTTTCCTTGCTGCTCATCCAATCCGCCAGCGCGAGCCGTGGGTCGTCATCGGGCGCGATCTCCAGCGGACCACTGCCGAGGGCGGCGGGCTTCACGGCGAGTTTGGTTTTCTTGTTCACGGCGGTGGCCAGACCGCGCTTGTGAAAGATGACTTCGGGACCTTTGGCGTCGCCGCCTTTGTGACTGACCTGCGAGAAGAACGCCGAGAAACTGTAGTAGTCGTTCTGGCTCCATTTCTCGAACGGATGATGGTGGCACTGCGCGCACTGGAGCCGTGTGCCGAGGAAGAGCTGCGCGGTGTCTTCGAGTTGCTGCTGCGGCTCTTTGACCTGCCGATACCACGCGACGGGCGGGTTCTCGACGATCTCACCGGCGGCTCCGAGAATCTCGCCCGCGAATTGATTGAAGGGCTTGTTCGTGCGGAGGCTCTCGCGAATCCAGGAATAGAAGGCGAAATTGCCCGGCGCATCGGCGGGCTTGGTGCGTTTGTTGCGCAGCAGCGCGCTCCATTTGTTGGCGAAATAATCCGCGTATTCCGAACTCGCGAGCAGCGCGTCGATGAGCTTGTCGCGCTTGAGGGGATCGGTGTCGGTGAGGAACTTGCGCGTTTCTTCGAGCGTCGGGATGTGACCGGCGATGTCGATGCTTACCCGGCGGATGAAAGTGGCATCGTCGCACGCGTCCGACGGCGGCATGCCCATCGCCTTGAGTTTGGTGAAGACCTGCTCGTCGATGTAATTGCGCGGTTTCGGCAGATTTTCCACGAGCGCGCCGAGCGGGACGGTGGCGCGGAAGACGGCGACCTTGCCCTGATAGCGAATCATCACGGCGACATCGCCCGGCTGGTCGAAGAGCGTGACGCGGCCGTCTTCTTCGGTCTTCGCCATGTTCTTTTCATTCGGCTCGTAGAGGGCGCTGCGGGTCACGTCCTGCACCGTGCCGTCGGTGTAGTGCGCGAGCACGATGAGTTGCTGGTCGCCGTTGAGCGGCATCGTGCGCTGCTTCGGGAGGACTTCGATCTTCGCGAGCTTCGGGTCGCTGTCCTGGCCGTAAGGCAAGCCCTGCGCGATCCAGCGGACGATCAGGCGATAGTCATCGGACTTCGGGTCGAGCCGTTTGCCGCCGCCGTGCGGTGTGGCGGCGATCCCCTTGAGCAGCAGCAGGCTGTTGTCCGGCGCGGCAGGAAAAACGCGGCGCCCGCGCGCTTCCTTGACGAGATGCTCGTAGTCTTCGCCAGGCTCGAAACCGAGTAGCGAAAGCTTGAAACCGTTTTGTCCGCTGGCCTTGCCGTGGCAACCGCCGGCATTGCATCCGGCTTTGGTGAAAATCGGGACGATTTGGTTGGCGAAGTTGATCGGCGGATACTGGCCGGCGCCTTCGACTTTCACTGAGAGTGAACTGGTCAGATTGTCGGCCGTGGCGGTGACGGTCGCGCCGCCGTCAGTGAGCGCCGAGACCAAGCCGTTCTCATCGACGCTGACGATGCCCGCGGGTGCGGCCTGATACTTGGCCTTGTGCGTGAAGTCGCGGAGCGCGCCATCGTCGAGCTTCGCGGTGACGAGGAGTTGCTGGCGCGCGTCTTTTCCGCGCAGCGAAAGCTCCGGCCGCCTCGTGGCTTCGATCTGCAAGCTCGCGGGCTGTCCCGCGTGCGTTTCAGCAAAAACGAAAAACAGAAGTACAAGTACCAGGGGGAGGCGCTTCATAGTTCAGATTAGTTCCTTCATCGGCTCGCAGCCGGGTTCGACGAGGTATTGCGGGCGGCCGGTGAGGTCATCGAGCGTTGTCTTATTCACGTCAATGCCCAGGTTGTGGTAGAGCGTGGCGAAGACTTCGCTGAAGCGGACGGGCCGTTCCGTGGCTTCGCCGCCGAGGCGGTCGGTCGCGCCGATGACCTGTCCGTGACGCATGCCGCCGCCGGCGAGGAGCGCGCACGAGACGCGTGGCCAGTGGTCGCGGCCGGCGTCTTTGTTGATCGTCGGTGAGCGGCCAAACTCGCCCCACACGACCACCGACACGTCCTTGTCGAGACCGCGTTCGCGCAAGTCGGTGAGCAGCGCGGTGAGGCCCTGATCGAGCAGCGGCAAGTCCTGGCGGAGCGCGGCGAAATTTCCGCCGTGATGATCCCAACGGCTGAATGCGACCGTCACGCAACGCGCACCTGCTTCCACGAGTCGCCGGGCGGCAAGGAAATGCTCCATGAGTTTCGGCCCGCCGTCGTCGCGGTTTTTCGGATCGCCCTTGCCGTAACGCTCGACGATGCGCGGGTCTTCCTTCGACACGTCGAGTGCGTGGAGCAGCTTGCTCGAAGTCAGCACGCCGAAGGCTTGTTGGTTGAAAGCGTCGAGCCCGTCCATGACGCCGCTCGCGTCGATGTCGCGGCGGAAATTATCGAACCCTGCAAGCAGTGAGCGCCGGTCGGTGAGGCGGTCGAGGGTTACGCCGTTGAGCGTCATGTCTTCCACTGCGCCGCCTTTGTTCGGCTGGAAAGGCGCGTGCGTGACGCCGAGAAAGCCAGGATCGCCGGAGCGCGCCCATTCCATGTGACCAATCTTCGGCGCGAGCCCGACAAAGGGCGGCACCGCCGGATCGATCGCGCCATGCAGCTTCGACACGATGGAGCCGAACGACGGCCATCCGCCCAGTGGCTGATTTTTGAAAGAGCGACCGGTCAGGCATTGAAACGCGTCGTGGCCGCTGTCGCAGTCCGACATCGAGCGGATGAGCGTGCATTGGTCCATCATTCGCGCGAGCCGCGGCAGATGCTCGGTGATCTGGATGCCGGGAACGTTCGTCGGGATCGGCTTGAACTCGCCGCGCACCTCCGAGGGCGCATCCATTTTCAAATCGAAAATGTCCTGATGCGAAGGTCCGCCCGGAAGGAAAATCATGATCACCGCCTTATGCGACCGCCGCACTCCCGACTGCGCCTCAGCGTGGAGAATCTGCGGCAGGCTCAAGCCGCCGAGTGCCAGCCCTCCGATGCGGAGAAAATCACGGCGCGAAACACCATCGCAAAAGCGTCCGGTTTTGGGTCCGAAAATCGTGAGCATGTTTGGCGGATGGCGTTCGTGGAAAAGGCGTGGATCAATTGCGAAAATCGCCCTACGCAGGAAGGTCGGCGACAAATCGTTTTGATCAACACTTGATAGAGCCTTAACCAGAGCAATTTCTTAGCTGCCGGTTGCCAAGGTCGGCTTCCGCTGGCACGGTGCGTTCCGTGAAACCCGCCCCCCAGCCGTGTTGTCCTCCGTTTCGCGCGGGCGTTTCGCGCCGGACTGCCATCCAGGCGGGCGCGATCGGGTTGCTCGGACTCGGGATGAATCATGTCGCCGCGCTGCGTGCGCTCGCGGCCTCCGGTGTCGCCACGCGCACGCCGGGCGGGCGCGCAAAATCGGTGATTTACATCTTCCTTTCCGGTGGCCTGGCGCAGCACGAGAGCTTTGATATGAAGCCGGATGCGCCGCTGGAAGTGCGCGGGGAATTCAAGCCGATCCGTACCAGCGTGCCGGGCATCGAAATCTGCGAACACCTGCCGGAACTGGCAAAGCGCGCGCACAAATGGGCGCTCGTCCGCTCGTTCACCCATCCGTCGAATGACCACTCGGCCGCGCATCACATCATGCTCACTGGCCGCAGCGAACTCCCGCTCGGTTTCGACCCCAGCAAGCCCAAAGAGAGCGACTGGCCGAGCATCGCCGCCATCGCGGGCGCAGTCCTGCCTGCGCGGAACAATCTTCCACCCGCAATTGTCCTGCCCGAGAAGCTCAGACATCGGGAGGGACGCATGATTCCGGGGCAGTTTGGGGGGCAAATGGGCCGGCAGCACGATCCGTGGTTCGTGGAAATGTCGCCGTATCACCCGGCGCACTACGGCGCGTATCCCGAGTATCTTTTTCACCATGAAAAGGGCGCGACGCAGGACGGCGCGCTCGTCTTTCAGGCCCCGCACCTTTCGCTCCCTCAGGGCTTGAATGAGGAGCGGGTCTTGAACCGCGTCGCGTTGCGCGATGGACTCGAACGGCAGTCGCGGATCTACGACGCGATGGCGGAAGATGCCGCATTTGATAACTACCGGCAGGCCGCCCTCTCGCTGCTGACCAACAGCAAAGTTCACGACGCTTTCAGTCTGGAAAAGGCCGATCCGAAATCGCTCGACCGGTATGGCCGGAACAGCTTCGGCTGGTCGCTGCTCATGGCGCGCCAGCTCCTCGAAGCGGGCGTGAGTCTCGTGCAGGTGAACCTCGGAAATAACGAGACTTGGGACACGCATCAGGCGGCATTTCCGAACCTGAAAAACTATCTCCTGCCGCCGATGGACCGCGCGGTGAGCGCGCTGCTCGACGACCTCGACGCCCGCGGTCTGCTCGACGAAACGCTGGTCGTCATGGGCAGCGAATTCGGCCGCACCCCGAAGATCACCAAAATCTCCGGGGCGCGTCTTCCGGGACGCGACCACTGGGGAGCGAGCCAGACCATTTTCCTCGCCGGCGGAGGTGTGCGCGGCGGCACCGTCATCGGTGCGACCGACCGGCTTGGCGCCTATCCCGCAGAGTCTCCCCAACGACCGGAGAATCTTGCCGCAACGATCTACGAAGCGCTCGGCCTGCCGCGCACGGTCGAGTGGCGCGACCCGCTCGACCGACCACACTCGGTCTTCGAAGCCGAGCCGATCAAGGGTCTCGTCTAGCTGGAACGCCGCCGAAACAGCCCGGAGGGACACGCTCCTGCGTGTTTCCTGAATCACGAACGCGCGGGAGCGCGTCCCTCCGAGTCTTCGCTGTCGGGAATGCGGACTTTCGGAAGGACCCGCCAGGCCCAAATCAAAGCGCCGAGCATCCATAAATAGGACGCCCCGTTCAGCCAATGGAGGCGCGCAAGCGGCAGGAAATCGCCGACCGCGCGGAGAGCCGTCGCGGCGAAGATGAAGACGATTGTCGCAAGCAGAAACGGCAGGCGCTTTGGGAACAAATGGCTGAATCCGCTGTGCCCCAGCACGACGCGCGTGCCGACGGTGAACGCGATCAGACTGAAGCCGCCGAGAAAGACGACGTGCAAGCCGGCGACCCGCTGCCCCGGCCAGCAGAGCGGAAAGACGAGACCCGCGATGATCATGACCAAGGCAAGGCGCAGACTGAGCGTGAGCGTCACATTCGGAACGGCGGCACGGTAAAACGGGACGGTGAACAGAAGGTAGCCGGCGGCGATAAAACACCGCGCCGATGCGGCTGCGTACGGCCACGGAAGCAAAGCTTCCGCCGCGAGCGTCACCGTGATCGAAACGCCGGCCACACCAGCGACCATCGCCCGGCGGGTCCATTCCGGCGTCGGAACAATCGACTCCGGCAAAGCCACCGATGGGAGCCCAAGGAAGCGTGCGAGCAGGAAGGAGCCGAGCCCGATGATGTGGAGCAGCACCCAGCCTTCGTGCAGCAAGTTCGCGCCGACGAGCGAGGATTGCGGCCACAATTTCCAGCCGCCGAGGATCAACAACGCTGTTCCTGCGAACGCATTGAGAAATCCCAGCGCAACGAGGACGAACCCCGGCGGCGGCAGGCTCTTCCGCTGCGCGAAACGTCGCGCCAGAAACGTCGCGAAAATCGCGAGCAGCAGGAGAAATAGCACATCACCCGCGAGCGGCCGCTCGGCGATGTGCGCGCCGATCATCGCGCAATAGAGTGCGAGCACGGTCCACAGTTCCTCGCGCGAGAGATGCGGCGTGCCCGTGAGTCGTGGAAATGCCGTGCCGAGAAAACCGAAGATGAATGCGCCCATGAAGCCTTCGATCATCATCCGCGCATGCATCACGCCGGGATAAAACCCGTGATGGATTCCCGAGAAGAACAACGGCCAAAGCGACACGCCGGAAATCCCGACGAACGTGCCGAGCGGAAAGAAAATGCGAAATGGCTCCGATGGGCAGAGCGAAAAATACGATCGGGTTGAGGCAGAGGGATGGGGTTCGTTCATGTCCGTGTTCCATCATTCACGCGGCTCGCGCCGGGACAACGCAGTTGTCTTCGCAAGTGGCGGTCGCTGTTCGCAATCGCAGTGTCGGTGCGGGATGGACACGGTCATCGCGAGACTTTAAATACCGATGTCTCTCGCGAAGCCGGACCCAACCGGTGGCTCCCATGTGCAACCGTTTTTCTTTCCTCGCCGTCGCCTTTTTCATCCGCGCCGCGATGGGATCGGCGCTGGCGGCAGATCGGAGCGAGGCCACGCCTTTGCCCGCCGAATTGGCGCCGTGGTTTGAGCCGCCTGCTGAGTTTGCCAATCAACTCGGGACTTATCGATCACCGCTCATTTTTCAAGATGGCGCTCAGGTGAAAACCGCGGCGGATTGGCCGCGGCGGCGGGAAGAGATGCGCCGACGCTGGCGCGAAATCATGGGGCCGTGGCCGCGCTTGCTGGAAAAGCCACGTCTCGTCATCCTCGAACGGACGCCGCGCGAAAACTTCACCCAATGCCGGATCGAGATCGAGATTGCGCCGGATCAAATGACGCGAGGCTATCTGCTGATCCCCGCTGGCCAGCCAAAGTTTCCCGCGGTCTTCGTGCCC
>JBBSDS010000139.1:0-12089 GCA_038240495.1 Chthoniobacterales bacterium
CCGAAATCTCCATGACAAAAGGTGAACAAAAGAAGCCCGCGAAAAAGCATACCGCCCCTGAACGGCCGCTGACTGCGAAAGCACTCGTTCGTTTGCTGCGCCGCAACAAAAAGGCCACAACGCTTGAAGACACATTTCAGTCAGCCGGTTTGAAGTTTGTTGATTCGGACATTGATGAGTTTTTCGGCGCATTATCATCGGGTCTACACGCGGGAGAGATCATGCTTGAGCGCTCGGAGACCTCGGCGGTGGTGATTTCGGCCCTATGAGAATTCACGACATCCGTATTCGAAGATTTCGCAACCTTCATAACTTCGCAACTTCGTTCGCGGATGAAGCTATAGTGGCGCTTTTGGGTCGGAATGCTTCAGCCAAATCCAACTTCATCGAAGCGCTTATTTCAATTTTCCGAGAACTTGAACTGCGCGAACCCCCTAGTTTTCAATACCGAATCACCTTCTGCTGTAAGAGTAAGGATGTAATCGTCGACGCTGGCTTTACGGACGAGACTGCCAGCACGATAACAGTGGGTGAAATTACGTTCTCCTATTCCGAGTATATCCGAGCGTTCACGCCCTCCGAAAATGAAAAACGGCGAAGCAAACGTTTAGAAGAGATTCGTTTGAACGTTGGCGACTTCCTACCAAACCACGTCTTCACATACTATTCAGGGCTCAACCGAAGAACCGCTGACTTGTTCCATTCAACGGAAGAAGATTACCGAACAAGGCTGCGAAAAAACGAGCGTTCCCCACTCCGCCGCCTATTTTTTACTGATGGAGGACATTGCCCCGAGATCCTTTTGACGTTTCTGTGCGACCCGAGTGAATGGTCGCGGGACTTTCTTCGCGAATACATTAACTTAGATTCGGTTGAGCATGTTCGGCTGCACCTGACGCAACCGGATTGGTTCTCTCATTCCAAGGCGCCCGCGGCGTCAGCAATGGAGAGCGGATCACGCTACTGGTTTACCGGAGGTCAGACATACACCGCGCTCCGCACCCTGCAGGACACGGGTATCCCATTATGCCAAATGAATTCCGATCCAGATGCGTCGCCTGAGAGCGTTCATGTCTTCTTCGATAAAGAGCGACTCGCTGCGCTTAGGGCTGCTGACGTTCCAGCGGAACGTGTGGGTTCATTCTCGAGAGCCAAAGACTTATTTCAAGGACTGGATGACTTGCGACTTTCTGGCTTTTTGAAGCGCATTCATTTCGGACTGCGGATTCGAGGATCGGACGATTTGGTCGATATCGATAAATTGAGCGAAGGCGAGAAGCAGCTACTTATCGTTGTCGGCCTAATCAGATTCACGCGAGACCAAGACGCGCTATTTCTTCTCGACGAACCCGACACTCATCTAAATCCCCAGTGGAGCTACGTCTACAAACGCCACTTGGAAGATGCGATGGAGGTGGATCGAACATGTCAGATTTTGATCGCAACACACGATCCGATAATGGTGGCGGGTATGACTAAAGACCAAGTGAAGATATTTGCGCGAAGCGGAACTGAATCGCCAATTATAGTCTCTGAACCGGACGAGGACCCGCTCGGCATGGGAATAGGAAAGATTCTAACAAGCGCGATGTTTGGTTTACGCTCACTCTTGGATGAGCAAACGCTCGCTGACCTCGATCGGAAGCGCGATTTGGCTGTAAAAGAGCCCAGAACTTCGGCGGAAACGGAGGAACTACGAACTTTGAATCGAAAGCTGCGAGAGATCGATATGACATGCCTTATCGAAGACCCTCTATACGCTCTGTTTGTGAACTCGGTGGTGAAACACGCCGACTACGCACACCTGAAAACGTTGTTTCTCAGCGGTGAAGGGTTCGATGAACTTAAAAGCATCGCCGAGCAAGTGCGGAAAGATCTTCTCGATAGCCTAGATCAACCAGCAGTATGAGGCATATTGCTATCGCTAATCTTCAACTCGTGCAGGAGTGGGACGTTCTAGTAGCGGAGCTTCTTGCCGAACTCCGTAATAAGGATGCAGATGGCCGCGCAGAAGCGCTGGGAAAGGCGAGCTTTTCAGCTTGGAGAATGATCATCCCTCTTTTGCGTAGGCTATCACACAACAAATGCTACTATTCAGAAAGGCGTCTTAATTTCGGCATTGCGGACGTAGACCATTATCGACCGAAAAGCAGGGTCGCGAAATGTGACCTTAACGAGGGAGACACTCATCGCGGATATTGGTGGCTTTCGCTCCTCGTTTCTAATTTCAGATTGAGTGCCCCGCAATGTAATCGGCTGATTGAGGACGTTATTGCCGAAGTCGTGTCGGGGAAAGGAACCCGCTTTCCAATCCGTGGAGTTCGTGCCTTAGACGAAGGTGACCTGATAGAAAACGAAGAAGCAATGCTGCTCGACCCGATGGTGCCCACGGATCCCGCACTGTTAACTTTTGATGATCTTGGGCAGGTCAAGCCGACTGCGGACGATGAGAATTCAATCGACCACCAAAGAGCAAAGATATCTATCCGCGTCTATAATTTGGACGACGGTGGAGTTACGAGCCTTCGTGGCCATTTCTGCACGCGGGCGAAGCACCTGGCGCAGACGCTGGAAGAACTATTGGAACTCGAAGTGTTTACATTAACCCAAAGGCGGCAATTGGTGGAGACGATGATCGAACTTAAAGAACTTGTCCGCGATGATGCTGAATTCGTGACCGCCGTAAGGACCACACTGCGAGCGTTTAACTATATTCCGTTCATAGCTGAAGCCTTGGAGGAGTGGGAATGAGCGCGCCTGAACAAATTGTTCAAAAGCTCTGGAACTACTGCAACATCCTGCGGGATGACGGGCTGTCGTATGGCGATTACGTCGAGCAACTGACGTATCTCCTTTTCCTCAAGATGGCGGATGAGCAGAGCCGGCCGCCGTTCAACCGGGCTTCGCCGATTCCGAATGGCCACGGCTGGGACGTGCTGGTGAAACTCGATGGCGACGATCTCGAAACGCATTACCGCCACACGCTCACGGAACTCGGCAAACGGCCCGGGCTGATCGGCGTCATCTTTCGCAAGGCGCAGAACAAGATCCAGGACCCGGCCAAGCTGCGCCGGTTGATCGCGGACCTGATCGACAAGGAGGAATGGTCGTCGCTCGACACCGACGTGAAGGGCGACGCCTACGAAGGGCTCCTGCAGAAGAACGCCGAGGACGTGAAAGGCGGCGCGGGCCAATACTTCACCCCGCGCCCGCTCATCCAGGCGATCGTGGAGGTGATGCAGCCGCGGCCCGGCGAGGTGATTTGCGATCCGGCGTGCGGCACCGGCGGCTTCCTGCTCGCGGCGCACGATTTCATCCGCAAGCACCACAAGCTGGACAAGGCGCAGCTTCGTTTTGTCAACACCGAGCAGCTCCGCGGCGTGGAGCTGGTGGACAGCGTGGCGCGGCTCTGCTCGATGAATCTCCTGCTCCACGGCATCGGGGGGACGACCGAGGACGGGGAGGAAGCGCCCATTCCCGTTGCGGTGAAGGACGGGCTCGCGGGCAAGCACGGCGAATACGAACTGGTGCTGACCAATCCGCCCTTCGGCAAGAAGAGCAGCGTGACGATCGTTAACGAGGCGGGCGAATCCTCGAAGGAAAGCCTGATCATCAATCGCGACGACTTCTGGGCCTCGACCTCAAACAAGCAGCTCAACTTCCTCCAGCACGTCTTCACCATCCTCAAACAGCACGGTCGCGCCGCGGTGGTGGTGCCGGACAACGTGCTCTTCGAAGGCGGCGCCGGCGAAACGATCCGCCGCGAACTGCTCAAGCAGGCCGATGTCCACACCCTCCTGCGCCTGCCCACCGGCATCTTCTACGCGCAAGGCGTGAAGGCGAATGTCCTCTTCTTCGACCGCAAACCCGCCGCCGACAAACAAGCGTGGACGACGAAGCTCTGGATCTACGACCTGCGGACGAACCTGCACTTCACCCTCAAGGAAAACCCGCTCAAGCGCGCCGACCTCGACGACTTCGTCGCCTGCTACTCCGCCAAGGACCGCACCAAACGCAAGGAGAGCGAACGCTGGAAGCCCTTCACCTACGAAGAGCTGACCAAACGCGACAAGGTGAACCTCGACCTCTTCTGGCTCAAAGACGACTCGCTCGAAGACAGCGCCAACCTCCCTGACCCCGGCGTGCTGGCGTTGGAAATCGCTGAAGACTTGGAAGCGGCGCTGGAGCAGTTCGCGACTATTGCGGAGGACTTGAAGCGGTAGGCTCTTCCATCACCGGCCCGCGCCGGGAGCGGTGCGATCCGGGCCGAAGTATTTCTCGCTTCGGTAGCGGAGCCAGACGCGGAGGACTTGCGGGACTTTTTCCCGCTCCTCCTTGCTGAGGCTTTCGTAGAGGGCGAGCGCCTTCTCGCGTTCGCCGCGGCAGGCCGCGTTGCGGTGAGCGTCCCAGAGAGTCCGGGCCGCGCGGATGCGGCGGCAGGTTTCCTTGATGAGGGCCGTTCCAGTGAGCGGGTTCTCCGTCTTTTTCGTCTTCACGATCGAGTTGGCGGCGACTTGCCGGGATGACTCCGCGGTGTAGAGGCGGCTCTCTGCGCAGCAGGTGCCGCCTGGGATGGACGCAGGCGGCACGTCCTTCGGACAGAGCCGCCTCTACACCCGAAAGCGGAAACCTTTCTTGGCAGATGTTTATTGTTTCGGCAGGAAAGGGCGAATCCGTTCGGCGAGGAGCTTGTAGCCCTCTGCGTTGAAGTGAAGCCGGTCCTCGACGAAGAGTTCCTCGCGCGGATGGCCATCGCTGCCGAGCGGCAGGTCAAAGGTTTCGAGGTATTTGACGCCCGGCGTTTGCTTAATGTAGGCGGCAATGAGCGCATTGGCGGCCTGGCAATTCTCCGCCTCCGTCGCACGCACCGGCGCAGGACCGATGGAGACGAAGACGATCTCCGTCTCGGGAAGTTTCGTCCGCACTTTCTCGACGAACGCCTTGAAGTCCGCCGCCACTTCCTCGGGCGACTTGCCGGCGTGGATGTCGTTGCCGCCGGCGCGCAGGAAGATCATGCGCGGGTCGTAGGGGAAGATCATCCGCTCGGCGTAATAGGTGGAGTCGGCGATCTGGTTGCCGCCGAAACCGCGATTGATGATCTGATGACCAGGAAAGTCCTGCGCGAGGGTCTGCCACCGCACGATGGTGGAGGAGCCGATGAAGAGCAGCGCGCCTTTGGGCGGCGGATTGGCGCGGTCCTTTTCTTCAAAGGCGGCGATGTCTTTCTCCCAGCGGGCGAAGTTGTGCGTCGGTTCCTTGGCGGAAACGAAGCGACCCGGTGCGAGGAGGAGAAAGGCGGAGAGCAGGAGGAGGAAGTCGGTGCGTGTCATGCGGATGATCGTCATCGAGAGCAGAAGCAATGGCGAGCGGAGAGACGGGCGTCGAAGCAGACGGTGCGCAATGCTCGAGGCAGAAAATGCGTTCTTCCCCACTCGGGCTGGCGGGCCTATAGACCCGCTCATGGCCTCAATGAAAGATTTCCAAACTCCGCAATGGAATGCCCCGCAGATCAACTTCGGTTGGATCGCCCGCGGCATCGCCATCTTCTTCGTCTTCCTGGCGCTCATCTCCTGCTTCTCCACTGTGCCTGCCGATTCCGTGGGCGTACTTATCCGGCTCGGAAAATTTCATGACACCGTTCCGCCGGGACTGCGCTTCAAGCTTCCGCTGGGAATCGATCAACTCGTCCTCGTTCCGGTGCAGCGCCAGCTCAAGCTCGAGTTTGGCTTTTCCACCAGGGGCGCGACCAATCTCGACCAGCGCTCCGTCGAGCCCGAAGCCGAGCAGAGCATCGTCACTGGCGACCTGAATATGGCGCTCGTCGAGTGGGTCGTGCAGTTCCGCATCGACGACGCCAAAAAGTATCTCTTCCAAGTGCGCGAGCCCGGCCAGACTCTGCGCGCCGCCAGCGAATCGGTCATGCGCGAAGTCGTCGGTGATCGCACCGTGGATGAAGTACTTACGATAGGCCGCCAGGAAATTGAAACCGAGACGCTCCTCGGGCTCAAGAAACTCGCCGAGCACTACGGCCTCGGCGTGAGTATTATGCAAGTCCAGCTCAAGGATGTGCATCCGCCGCGCACGGTGCAGAGTTCGTTTAATCAAGTGAATCAGGCCCAGCAGGAAAAGGAGCAGATGATCAACGTCGCCAATGGCGATTACAACAAAGTCATCCCAGGCGCCCGCGGCATCGCCGACCAAAAGATCCGTGGCGCCGAAGGGTACGCGCTGAGCCGCATCAATGAAGCGCAGGGCAATGCGGATCGCTTCAACGCGCTCCTCGCCGAATACCTGAAAGCACCCGAAGTGACTCGCCAACGGATCTATCTCGAGACCATGGCTGAGATCCTGCCGACCTTTGAGCGGAAGATCATTATCGACGACAACGTGGGGCAACTCCTTCCCCTGCTCCAACTGGACCCAAAGGCAAAAACCAAGTGACCCACGTCCGTTCCGACCTTCCCTCTTCGCCATGAAATCCCCATTCGCTTCCGCCGGCTTGATCGTGATCGCAGTCATCGCGCTGCTCTTCATCTCCGGCGCATTCTTCATCGTCAGCGAGACCGAGCAGGTCATCGTCACCCAATTCGGCAAGCCCGTCGGCGAGCCGATCACCACTGCCGGTGTACATTTCAAAACGCCTTTCATTCAGGATGTGAACCGTTTCGAAAAACGCGTCCTCGAATGGGACGGCCCCGTCGCGGAAATGCCGACCAAGGATAAGCTCTACCTCGTCGTGGATACCTTCGGCCGCTGGAGGATCAGCGATCCGACGCGCTATTTCATCCGCCTGCGGGATGAGCGCAGCGCGCAGTCCCGCCTCGACGACATCCTCGGCAGCGAGACGCGAAACACCGTGGCGCGTCACGAACTCGTCGAGTTGATTCGCACGACGAAAGATCGCAAGGCCGCGATCGACGACACGCTCGTCGTCGGCAGTGGCTCGGTCGCCACCGGGTTGCCGCCGATTCAGTTTGGGCGCGTGGCGCTCGAGAAGGAAATCGCCGATCAGGCTCGCCCGAAACTCGCCGAGTTTGGCATCGAGCTCCTCGACGTGCGCTTCAAGCGGATCAACTACAACCCGGCCGTCAGCGCGAAGATTTTCGACCGCATGACCAGCGAGCGGATGCAGATCGCCGACTATTACATCAGCCAGGGCAAAGGCGAAGCGGCCAAGATTCTCGGGACCAAGGAGCGCGACCTAAAGCAAATCGATTCCGAGGCTTTCCGCAAAGTGCAGACCATCCAGGGCAAGGCGGACGCCGAAGCCACGGCGATCTACGCAGCCGCTTACAATCAAAGTCCGCAGGCCCGCGAGTTCTACGAATTCACCCGCGTGCTCGAAACGTATCGCACCTCCTTTACCACGGACACCACACTGGTGCTCAGCACGCAGGGGAGTTTTCTGCGCTTTTTGAAAGGCGCGACGCCAGTTACGCCGCCCGTTCAAGCAACTGCGCCCCTTCCACCGCCGCAATAATCCCACCGGTTACAGACCATTCGGGTGCCGGATGACACAGCCATTCGCCGGCCGGTCTCTCGTCGTCCATTGCGGCCCGTGCGGCTGCGACGTCCAGCCTGTGTCAAAGCGCAGCCCGGCCACCGCGAGAAAGACATGTCCCCGGCGCGCATAGACGCTGATCCACTCGCCTTCTCCTGACTCGCCGTACTTCCGAAATCCTCTCGACGGCATCGAATCGTGCAGCAACCCCGCCTCGCGCAGGACATACGACACCGCTCCCGAGCAATCGTAGGCACCGGCATCGCCGATCGCATGACCGCCGCCGCGCGCATAGGGCAGACCCGCAATCCGATTACCCGCAGCGACCGCCGCCTGCACCTGCGCCGGCGCCGTCGGCGGTGCGGTGGCGTAACCATCGCGTAAGTCCGCGGTTCTTCCGGGGACGTAGCGATAGACGTAGTAAGGCTGCGCGCAGCTCGCGAGCAGCGTGATCGTCAAGAGCAAGGCGGCGAAGGAGGGACAACGGTGCATGTGAAACGTTGGGCGACTGTAACAAAAAATGTGCCATCGACCACCGCTCTAGCATCCGGGACGCGCTTGGGTTATTCGCCTTTAGTCCCCCATGAAACTGCCCCTCCCGATTCTCGCCTCATTTGTCGCCACATCCGCGCTCGCCGGCGATGCGAACCGCCTCACTTACCTCGACGACACCTCGCCATTCTGGCCGACACCGCAGTCGCCAAAGCTCACCACGCCGCAGTGGGTCGGCGAAGCGGGCGTGGACGCGGTGGTGATCCTCGCCATCGACGACATGCGCGACCCGGCGAAATATGAGGCCTTCCTCCGCCCGATCCTCGACCGGCTCAAGCGCATCGATGGCCGCGCGCCGGTCAGCATCATGACGTGCCAGGTAAAGGCGGATGATCCGCAGCTTCAGTCGTGGCTCAAAGAAAGGCTCTCGCTCGAAATTCACACGCTCGCGCACCCGTGTCCGTTCCTCGGCAAGATGTCCTTGGACGACGCGACCAAGACGTATCACGGCTGCGTGGACTTGCTCGCGAGTGTCCCGAACAACACGCCGGTCGCCTTCCGCATGCCGTGCTGCGACTCGATGAACTCGGCCAGCCCGCGCTTCTTCGCAGAGATTTTTTCGCGCGCGCGCGAGAAGGGAAATACGCTCGCCATCGACTCATCGGTCTTCACGCTGCCGCCGGGCGAGCGCTTCGCGAAATATTTTCCGACTGAACTGCGCCCGCCGATGAAGAAGACGCTCGGCGATTACGGGGGCTTCATCGACGACTACCCGTATCCATACGTCATCGGCGGCAAATGCTGGGAGCTCCCATGCATCGTCCCCAGCGACTGGGAAGCGTTCAATTTGCTTGGCGCAAAATCGGCGACGATGCTCGACGATTGGAAAGCGGCGCTCGATCGCATCGTCGAGCAGCGCGGTGTCTTCACCGCGGTGTTTCATCCGCACGGCTGGAGCAGCCCGGAGCAATGGGTTGAGTTCATCGACTACGCGGAAAAGACGTACGGCAAGCGGGTGAAGTTTCTCAACTTCCGCGAGGCGCTCGAGCGCCTGGAAAAGCACGCGCTCGCCGGTCGCACGCTGCGCTCGGGCGGCGTGCGGCTGCTCGATGTGGACGGCGATGGCTTCATGGATGTGGTGGGCACCGGACGCACGCGCGTCTGGCAGCCAAACGAATCGCGCTGGCTCGAATGCGCGACTCCGTTTCCGATCGCGAAAGCGGACTTCGGTGTGCTGCGTCCGGGGAAGGTTTCGGCTTTGCTGAGGTCCATGGCGCTGACTTTCAAAGACGGCGCGTGGCAGGGAGACGGGTTTCTTCTTCACGGACTCGAAAACGTTCCAGCCGAAGGACGGCTGCTGCGCGACTTCGACAATGACGGCGTTTGCGAGTTGCTCGCCAACCGTGACATCTTCACATGGAACGCGAAGGACGAGCGCTGGCAACCCGCAGACTTCTCGCCGCCGCCCGACTGCGCCGTGCTCGATGCGCAAGGCCGCGACAACGGCTTGCGCTTCGCCGACCTCAACGGCGACGGCTTCGACGACGTGATCCTGTCGAACGACGCGGGTTACGCCATCTATCTGTGGGCCGGTGTCGTGAAAGCGAATCTCGGTTGGAAACACGGCTGGCCGCACCTCGTCAGCAAAGGCCCGGCGGACGCTCAGGCGAAAGTCCTGCCCTTCGTGAAAGACGGAAAAAACAACGGCGCGTGGTTTCATCGCGGCTCGATCGTCTGGCAAAACGAAGCCGTCGCCACACCCGAAAACGAGTCGGTCGCCAGCACGTTAAAGGAAGTCATCGCCTTCGATGTGCCACCGATGCAATCGCCCGCGGAGGCGCTTAAATCCTTGCGTCCAAGGCCGGGCTTCACCGCCGAACTCGTCGCCGCCGAGCCGCTCATCGAAGGTCCGGTCGCGTTCGAGTGGGACGCGCAGGGCCGACTCTGGGTCGTCGAAATGCGCGACTATCCGCTCGGCATGGACGGCAAAGGCAAGCCCGGCGGCGTGGTGAAAATCCTGACCGATACCGACGGCGACGGTCGCTACGACAAGGCCACGACTTTCCTCGAAGACGTGCCGTTTCCCAGCGGCATTCTGCCCTGGCGCAACGGCGTGCTGATCGCTTCTTCGCCCAATATCATCTTCGCCGCCGACACCGATGGCGACGGTCGCGCCGACGAACAGCGCGTGCTCTTCACCGGCTTCAAGGAAGGCAACCAGCAGCATCGCCTCAACGGGTTCGAGTGGGGTCTCGACGGCTGGCTCTACGGCGCCAATGGCGACAGCGGCGGCACGATCAACGGCGTCGCCATCAGCGGTCGTGACTTTCGTTTTCGACCCGACACCGGCGCGTTCGAACCAGAGAGCGGCCAGACGCAATACGGCCGGCGGCGCGACGACTGGGGCAATTGGTTCGGCAACAATAATCCCGCGTGGCTGTGGCACTACACGATCTCCGACACGTATCTGCGGCGCAATCCGAAGCTCGCGGTGAAGACCACGAAACAGATGCTCGCGAACTATCCCGACTCCACGCGCGTCTTCGCCGTGAGCGAGCTGCCGATTCGCTTCAACCAACCGCAATCCGCCGGTCACGTCACGAGCGGATGCAGCCCGTGCGCGTATCGCGACGAGTTATTCGGCGCGGGCTTCGCCACGAGCGTCTTCTCGTGCGAACCGGTGCACAACGTCGTGCATCGCGAAGTGCTCACGCCCGATGGCGCGACCTTCACGAGCAAGCGCGCGGACGACGAGCAGGACCGCGAATTCCTCGCCAGCACCGACCCGTGGTTTCGCCCAGTAATGCTCAAGACCGGCCCCGACGGCGCGCTCTACGTCGCCGATTTTTACCGCTTCGTCCTCGAACATCCCGAATGGATTGCACCAGAAACGCAGAGCCGCCTCGACCTCCGCGCCGGCGCTGACAAAGGCCGCATCTATCGTGTCTTCCCGACGGGCGCAAAACTCCGTGCGCCACCGAATCTCGCGAAACTCGACAACACCGCACTGGCCGCTGCACTCGACAGCCCGAACGGCTGGCAGCGCGACACCGCGCAGCGTGTGCTCACCGAGCGCGGCGCCAAAGACGCCGCACCCACACTGCAAGGGCTCGTTGCGAAGTCGAAGAATCCGAAAGTGCGCGTGCAAGCGCTCGCGACCCTCGGCACGCTCGCCGCGCTCGATGCGGACGCAATCAAGATCGCGCTGAACGACACGCATCCCGCCGTCCGCATACAGGCGTTGCGCGTAAGCGAGGCAGCGAAGCTCGACGTGCTGCCTGCGCTGCTCGCAAAGATCGACGATCCCGACTTCACCGTACGCCATCAACTCGCCCTCACACTCGGCAACTTCCGCGACGAACGTGCCACCAAGGCGCTCGCCAAACTCGCCGAGCGAAATGGCGACCAGCTGCAGATGCGCGTCGCCATCATGTCATCACTCACGCCCGACAGTCCGCTCTTTGCAAAGCTTAACCAAGCCGCCGCACCGAAGGCCGAGCCGGCGATCGTCCTACCAAAGCCGAGTACACCGGACCGCGCACGAGTCATCGCCAGCTACGCGAGCGTCGCTACGCTCAAGGGCGAAGCCACGCGGGGCCACGAGCTATTCAAACAGCAGTGCATCATCTGCCACCGACTGAAGGGCGACGGCCAGGAAGTCGGACCCGACCTCGCGATGGTCGCCGACAAGCCAACCGACTGGCTGCTCACCGCCATCTTCGACCCAAACGCCGCCATCGAAGACCGCTACCGCGCTCAGACACTCAAGGTCAAGTCCGGCTCGGAACTTACCGGCATCATCTCCGCAGAGACTGCCAACAACATCGTCCTGCGCCTGCCCGGCGGCACGGATCTCCCGATCCTGCGCAGCGACATCGCGAGCCAGCAACCCTCTGCTCGTTCACTCATGCCCGAGGGCTTGGAAATCGTGCTAAAACCGCAGGACGTGGCCGACCTCATCGCCTGGCTGCACGCGCGTTAGTCGCAATCCGTGTCGTCACATTCGGGCCGTCGCCTTGAGGAGCATCTGGTCGGTAAGGTAGAGCCTTCGCGCCAACTCCCTCGCCAGGTTCATCATCAAGAGCGCAAAAAGCTC
>JBBSDS010000140.1:0-12035 GCA_038240495.1 Chthoniobacterales bacterium
CCTCGCGATAAAGCTCGCACCCATGCTGGCGCAGATGCCGTTCGAGATCCGTCAGCTTCACAGCGCCGCCAGTTCCAGCGGCTCGCGAACCGACTGCGCAGACCCGCCTTCACGAGCCAAATCCCTGTTGCACTCCAGCACCAGCCGTAGCGCATCCGCCAGATTCTCCCGCGCCTCCTCGATCGTCTCTCCCTCGGAGATCGCGCCGGGGATTTCCTCGACCATCGCGGTATATCCGCCTTCCGGCGCGGGGATGAAAACAGCGGTCAATTGCATGGCCTTGATGCTAGCCCGCGCCTGGTCTCGTCTCAAGGCCGAACGGATTGGAAGTCGAGAGGCGCATTTGGTTGAGCGAAAATGATCGGAACTCCGAGGTCCCTCGACTTCGCTCGGGATGACGCGCGCGAGTTTTTACCGACGACGAAGCCCGCAACCGTTCGGAGCCGCAACGACGTATCGCAAGATCCATGTCGATTGCCCTCCATTGGTTCCGTCGCGATCTGCGCCTGACGGACAATACCGCGCTCTCCGCAGCCGTCGCGAAATACGATCACGTCGTCCCCGTCTATATCGTCAGCGACTGGCGCAAGCAGCACCACTGGACGGGCGCGCCGCGGCAGGAATTTCTCTGCGGCTCACTCGCTTCACTGGCGCGAAACCTCGAAGCCAAAGGCAGTCGGCTGATCATCCGCCACGGTCGCGCCGACGACGTGCTGGAAAAACTCGCGCGCGAAACGGGTGCGGAAGCGATCTTCTTCAACCGCGACCCCGATCCTTTTGGCCGAGCCATGGAGGAGCGCGTGGCCAAGATGAGTGCGCGACACGGCCTCGCCATTCACTCGTGCAAGGACATCGCCCTTCACGAGCGCGACGAATTGTTCACCGGCAGCGGCACTCCGTTCCGCGTTTTCACGCCGTACGCCAGAGCCTGGCTCAAGCTCGATAAAACCGCGCCGCGCCGCGCGCCCGGAAAGATTTCCACACCACCCGACATCGCCAGCGATCCGCTGCCAACGCTGCAAACATGGGGTCTCGCGAGCGACGCCACGATTATCGAACCCGGCGAAGCTGCCGCGCGCCAGCGGCTCTCACGATTTCTCGACGGACCGATTTTCGACTACGCGCCGCGCCGCGATCTTCCCGCCGCCGAAGATACTTCCCGACTCTCGCAAGATCTCCGGTACGGGACGCTCTCGATTCGTGAGGTCTATGCCAAATGCGCCATGGTGGTTGAAAAGGCTGCCCCCACGCAGCGGCGCAGCGTCGGCATTTTCATCAATGAACTCATCTGGCGCGAATTCTACATGCAAGTCCTCTGGCATCGGCCGGAGGTTCTCGATCACGAATTCCAGGAGGATTACCGCGAGCTGAAATGGCGCGATCACTGGCGCCCCGAGAAGCAGCCCGGCGGCGAACCTTTTCAGCGCTGGTGCCGCGGCGAGACAGGATTTCCGCTGGTGGACGCGGGCATGCGCCAGCTCGATGCCACCGGCTTCATGCACAATCGCGTGCGCATGATCACCGCGATGTTTTTGACCAAAGATCTGCACATCTGGTGGATGCACGGCGAGAGCTGGTTCATGCGCCGGCTCGTGGATGGCGAGATCGCGAGCAACAACGGCGGCTGGCAGTGGAGCGCGAGTACAGGCACCGACGCCGCGCCCTACTTCCGCATCCAGAATCCGTGGTCGCAGACGAAGCGCTTCGATCCCGACGGAGCCTATATCAAGCGATGGGTGCCGGAACTCCGCGATGTGCCCGCTCCGAGACTTTGCGAGCCGCCCACGCCCGGTCTGCCGTTGGCAAAGAGTTACCCGCTGCCAATGGTCGATCACCACCGGGAGCGCGATGTCGCGCTGGAGATGTTTCGCCGATAGCTCCCGCCTTGCCCACGGTGCCGCAGCCCGTTTAGCGTCCGTCGATGAAGCTGCTTCTCCCACTCGCTTTCGCCTTGTTCCTGACAGCCTGCGTAACACCCGAGGACAAGAATGCGGCGCATCAGCGTCAGCTCGAAAAAGAAGCGCGGGAGAACTTCATGGCATTGAAAGCGCAGGAGCACAGGACCGCCCCACCCGCCGCACCACCTCAAGTCGCGCGCACCGAATCGACCAACCCGGCGATCCATCCTCAACCCTTTCTCCCTGCTCGAACTGCGACCACCAAACCCACGAAATCCACCAAACCCGCAAAGCCAACGATCAGCTTTCACAGCTTGTTCCGCGTAGAACCAGCTCGTCGCAGCGATGACACGGTTTACTATTGGAATGTCCCGCGTCGGACGGAGACGCCATCAGCCGCCTACCGCGCCTACGAGCGACAGTATGCTCACGAACTCGCCAAACGCCCCGAGGACCTGGCGCCGGAGGAGCGCGAGTGGGTCCGGCGCCACTATCAAGATCCTCACTTCAACCACGCGCTATGAAATCATTCATCCCAATCGTTCCGATCTGCGCGGCGCTCCTTTTCTCCGGCTGCTCCACGCCAGAGCAGCGCGCCGCGGCCCACCAGCGTGAGCTTCAAGAAGAAGCTCGGGAAAAATTTGCCGAGCAAAAGGAGCATGAAAAAGAGCGCGCCGAGGAAGTCGCCAACGCCCGCAAGGAGGCTGCGGAAGACGCCCGCAAGCGCACCGAAGAAGTGGCCGACGCACGTCGTCGCGCTTCGGAGGGCGCCGCCCGCTACCGAGCCTACGAGGAGGAATATGCGCGCCAGCTCGGCAAGAAGCCTTCGCAACTGACGCCCGCGGAACGCGCCTGGGTTCGCGAACATTTTTGAGCGGATTGACGACGTCATCTATTGGTGTCGGTTCGCGCCCGAACCCGACGCGAATATGGAGTTTCCCCGGCCCCCGCGAGCCGCTATGCATTTCGCGACATGCTGCCCCCCGTCCTCGCCGTCCTCTCCCCAAATAGCCTCCTGCTGCTCGCGTTCGTCGCCATCGTCGGGCTCGTCCTGCTCATCGCGCAGGTCAAGCTCAACGCCATCGTCTCGCTCACTCTCGTCTCCCTGCTCCTCGGCCTCGCCGCGGGCATGGAGCCGCTGAAAGTCGCCGACAGCTTTCGCGAAGGCGTTGCCACCACGCTGGGCAATCTCGCCATGATCATCGGGCTCGGCACGATGCTTGGAAAAATGCTCGCGGAATCCGGCGGCGCCCAGGTTCTCGCTGGCGGCATCACCAAGCTTTTCGGCGTCAAGCGACTCGACTATGCCGTGATGATCGCGGCGTTCGTCATCGGCGTTTCCGTTTTCTTTCAAGTCGGTCTGCTCCTTCTCGGACCGATCGCCTTTGCGCTCGCGCGCGAAACCAAAACTCCGATCCTCCGCATCGGCCTGCCTCTCGCCGCGGGACTTTCAACCGCGCACGGGCTTATCCCGCCGCATCCCGGCCCGCTCGCCGCGATCAATATCCTCGGCGCCGATGTCGGAAAAACGATCGCCTGGTCGCTGCTCGTCGTCGGCCCGCCCGTCGCCCTCATCACCGGCCCATTCCTCGCTCGCTGGGCCACGCCGCGCGTCCCCGTCGAACTCGGCGGCCTCGGCGCCAGCGCCACTGCCCAACCCAGCGCGCCACACGCGCCGAGCTTCGGCATCAGCCTTTTCACGGTCCTCCTCCCGGTCCTGCTCATGCTCGTCTCCACCGCTGCCGACATGGCGCTCCCAAGCCCAGCCGACGCGGAGAAGCTCGCGCAAACATTCCAGGCTCAGCAAATGGCCGCCGCGACTCCAGCGCCCAACCCGAGCCCAGCGCCAGCCATTTCGGAAAGCGACGTCCTGCGAGCGCAGCGCCTCGCTCCGCTTCGCACGTGGGCGGGCTTCATCGGGAATCCGACCGTCGCCATGCTCATCGCCGTCCTTGTTTCGTTCTGGACGTTTGGCACCCGCTGCGGACTGAAAGCGGGCAGCATTTCGAAATTCGCCGAGATGTCCCTCGCGCCTGCCGCCGGCGTGCTCCTCGTCATCGCCGCGGGCGGCGGATTTTCCAAGATCCTCAACGTCTCCGGCGTCGGTGACGCTCTCGCGTCGGTCGGCTCCAGCCTGCACATGTCGCCGCTGCTCCTCGGCTGGCTCATCGCCGCGATGATGCGCGTGGCTGTGGGCTCCGCCACCGTCTCCGTCACCACCGCGGCCGGCATCATGCTCCCGCTGGTCCACGCCGACCCGCACATCAACAAGGAACTCCTCGTCCTCTCCATGGGCGCCGGCTCCCTCTTCCTCTCGCATGTCAACGACGGCGGGTTCTGGCTGGTCAAAGAATACTTCGGCATGGACATCCCGCAGACGCTCAAGACGTGGACGATTGTCGAAACCGGCATCGCCTGCGTCTCCATCGTGATCATTCTCGCGGTCAACGCCGTGTTTTAGGCGACCACCGCCGCGGACCAGCGTGCGCCACACCATCTTGCATCCGCGCGCCTTTTCCCGAAAGTGCGCGACTCCATGTCTGGTCTTGAAATCCTCGCCCTCACCGCCGCGGCGGCAGCAGCGGGCGCCATCAATGCCGTCGCCGGGGGCGGGACGCTGATCACTTTTCCGACGCTGCTCTTCTGCGGCACGGCGCCAATCGTCGCCAATGCCACGAGCACGGTGGCTCTGGTCATTGGCACGGCGGGCAGTATCTTTGGCTTTCGCCAGCAAACCGCTGCGGTCAAGCCGTGGCTTGGGCGCTTCGTGCCGGTGAGCATGCTCGGCGGCTTGATCGGGAGCTGGCTGCTCACGCGGACGAGCAACGAAGCCTTCGCCCGACTCGTCCCGTTCCTGATTCTTTTTGCGACCCTGCTCTTTCTGGCGCAAGGCGCGTTTCGGCGGATGGCTGGCCGTGAAGCAACGACCCATGCGCAGCATCCGTCGGTCTGGATCGCGTTGGGATTTCAGTTCGCAGTCGCGGTGTATGGCGGATTCTTCGGCGCCGGCATCGGCATCCTCATGCTCGCTTCGCTGGGCTTTCTCGGGCTCAGCGACATCCACGAGATGAATGCGCTGAAAAATATCCTCAGTTCCGTGATCAATTTCGTGGCCGCGGCGTGGTTCACCGCCAGTGGACTCATCGACTGGCCGAAGATGGTGGTGATGACCGTTGGCGCGCTCGCCGGCTACTGGGTCGGCGCGCATTTCTCGAAACGCATACCCCAGGCGCGCCTGCGTCTGCTCATCACGATCATCGGCTTTGCGATGTCGGCGGTGACTTTCTGGAAACAATTCCGCTGAGCTGTCTGGCAGCGTTGCGCTCGCTCCCGCGCGGCCTAGTTTGGGATTGTGAATCTCGTCCACCGCCTCCTCGCCGGGCTTCTGCCCGTGCTGCTCGCCGCCTGCGCCACGCGGTGGGATGATTCCCATTTTGTCCCACTCGGCCCGAAGCGCGGCTACTACGTGATTGAGCCGGGTTCCCCACTTCAGGAGAAGCTGGGATATGGCCTCGCGCCGGTCTCGGACACGGCCAGCCCACTGCATCGCGGCTACGGTCGGGATGTCATCGCTTTCCGCTTCAATCGCGCCGGTGTGCTCGTCAGCCCGCCCGCCTACCTCGCGCAACTTGGGCCGGAGCGCGCCATTGCACGCCAGCTAGCCACACTCGTGCAAGGATCGAGCACGTGGCCGCAAATCAAACGCATGTTCCCCCCGGACAATCAACGCCTCCCGCAGCCGGATGGCGGGCTGCTCGTCTATCACGAAATCCCCGTCCATAATGCGCTCGAAGAAATGCTCTCCAGCGGAACCCGTTAACCCATCGCATGCAAAACTACGAAGTCACCCAACTCGACACCCTCGACCCGACGCGCTGTCCATGCGGCTGGAGCCGCCGCGCCTTTGCCGATCCGATCCACTCCCAAGCCAGCGTGCATCTCGTCGAAATCCTCGAAGACGCCCGCACGCATTACCACAAGACGCTGACCGAAACCTACATCGTGCTCGAAGGCGAAGGCTGGCTGGAACTCGACGGCGAGCGCATTCCACTCAAGCCGCTGACCACGGTGAAGATCCACCCCGGCTGCCGCCATCGCGCGGTGGGGCAATTGAAGGTGCTCAATATTGTCCTCCCGGTGTTCGATCCGGAGGATGAGTGGTTCGACTGAGGGAGGATTTTTCAAGGTGGCGGAGACGGATATTCGTCGTAGATTAAATCATGAAACGGGCGTGCCTCACCTTGCTCATCGCCGCTTCCGCGCTACTCAACTCAGATAGTTTCGCGAGAGATTTGAAAACGCTGAACGGCGATGTTTTCAAAAACATCACGATCACCAAGAGGGAAGCTACCGGCGTGCAAATCTCGCACGACGACGGCGTGATCTTCATCGATTTCAAAATCCTCACGGAGGCAGACCAAAAGGAGTTTGGCTTCGATCCCGCCGTCTATGTCGCCGGTCAGAAGGAAAAAATCGAAGCAGAGAAGCATCGCCGCGAACAGGCGCTCGCTGCGCAACAGGCGGCGGCTGCCGCTCGTAAAGCCAGCACCAGCGCCGACACCGGCTTTGGCCTGAATCGGACCGCTCCGGATACCGCGACCCAGAATTCCGGCCAACCGAGATTGTCACCGGTCTATCCGAATGGCGTGGAAGTGTATGTGGACACCCCCGGTTTCAAATACGGCCCATATCAGATCGACGGTCGCGGCTATTCAGGCACCATTCCGCCGAGCCTGGGCGGGAGGATTGTCCCTCGCGTCTATCCGCCGTGGGACGGCACCTATTGGGGACCGACAGAAATCCGGCGGCGCTAATCGGGCGCGTCGCGAATCCGTCTTCCCCTAATCCTCCGATTCCGGCGGACGGACGTAGCGCTCAGGAGCTATTTCGCTCGCCGTTTTGAAATGTGTTTTCGACACGCGCTCAAGGATGTCCGGGCCGTGCGCAGCCACGAGTTCCCGGCCCACCTGCTTGACCTGCGCTGATGCACCGCGCGGCAGTTCTTTTTGAAATTCCTTTCCTGAGCCGCGGAGCCAGTCGATGAACCGCTCGCGTGCCAGGATGGAAGCGGCGGCAACAGCGAGATCGCTCTCCGCTTTAGTCCGCTGGTCGAGTTGAATGCCGCGGCCCTTTTCCAAAAGTGCGCGCTTGATCAGGGCCGGGTTGGCGAACTGATCGGAGAGCGCCCGCGGGCAGTCGGGCCGGAGTTCGAGCAGGTTCTCGATCACGCGCGCATGGCCCCACGCGAGCAGCCGGTTGAGGTTGCCGAACTTCGCGTACATCTGGTTGTAGCGCTCCGGCCCGATGGCCACGACGCTATGCACGGCGCCCTGCGTTTTCCGGATGATTTCGGCAAGGTCGCGAATGCGCTTGTCGCTGCCGATGCGCTTGCTGTCTTGAATCCCGGCCTCCATGAGCTTCCGCGCGATGCCACGGTCGGTGTAACAACCGGCAATGACGAGCGGTCCGAAGAAGTCGCCCTTGCCGCTTTCATCGACACCGAAATGCGGTGCAAACATCTCGGGGTCGTGCACCTCCTCATAGCCGAGCTTCGCCTCGCCGAGGATCTCGGGCTCGAGCCGGAAGGTGACGAAGTCCTGCGTCCCCTTCCCCTGCAAAACGACCTTTGGCCCCTTTTCATAAACGGCCACGTTCAGCTTATCCTTGGCCGCGTAGTAGAGCGTGTAAGGCTTCGGCTCAAACTTGTAGCCATCGGCGACGAGCAGCGCGCGCAGCTTCGCTGCTTGCTCTGACGTGAGCGGGGAAGTGAAGAGCGTGAGCGGTTTTTCGTTTTCGGGCATCGGCGTGGCGACCAAACTGCGCGGCTTGCCGACGGAAATCCAAATCGAAAAACCAAAATTACTACGGACCCGGCTGGCGCGCTGGTTCCGCGCGCACGGTCGCGACCTGCCGTGGCGACGAACGCACGATCCCTACGCGATCATGGTCTCGGAGTTCATGCTTCAACAGACTCAGGTCGTCACTGTGCTCGATTACTACACGCGCTGGCTCACACGCTTCCCCGACTTTCCAAGGCCCGCCGCCGCGAGCGAAGCCGAAGTTCTGCACGTCTGGCAGGGCCTCGGCTACTATTCGCGCGCCCGAAATCTGCACCGCGCCGCTCAGCACGTCATGGAGCGGCACGGCGGGACGCTGCCCGACGATCTCGCTGCCATCGCCGCGCTGCCCGGAGTGGGCCGCTACACCGCGGGCGCAATCGCCAGCTTCGCCTTCGACCGCGCCACGCCGATCATCGACGCGAATATCGCCCGCGTCCTCGCACGACTGCTCGACCTGCGCAAACCCATTGACAACGCCGGCGGCGCGGAAATCCTCTGGCAGACCGCGGAGGCGCTTCTACCCAAGCGCGGCGGACGCCTGCACAATTCTGCGCTCATGGAACTCGGCGCGCTGATCTGCACGCCACGCCAGCCGCAATGCCTGCTCTGCCCTGCGCGGGAACACTGTCGCGCCAAGGCCCCGGAATCGCTCCCAATAAAACGTCCGCGTCGCAAGACCATCGCGCTCGCGGAAGATTGCGCGTGGATCGTGCGTGAAGGGCGGCTGTTGCTCGAACAACAAACTGGCCCGCGCTGGCGCGGCCTGTGGAAGCTCCCCGCCATCACAACCCGCCCGACCGATGCGCGACTGCTGCTCGCGCTCGTCTATCCATTCACCCATCACCGCGTCACCCTCACCGTCTTCGCGCCGGCGCGGGCTCCGGAGTTAGCCCCCAATCAGCGCTGGCACGCGCTGGATGAAGTCGATGACGTGGCCCTCGCCGCTCCGCACAAACGCGCGATTCGCCGCCTCATTGCCGAACAGATCCTTCGCTAAAAATCCGTGTTTGCCTCGGCGAGATCGAGATCCTTGATCCAGGCATTGCGAAAGCGCACGTCGTGTCCTTCGCACTGAAGCTTCAGGCCTTGCGGCGTGTCGGTGATGCCTTTGCCTCCATCGTTGCCACCATCCACGCCAGAATTCGGCCCGCCCCAGACTTGGCTGATGAGCTGGTTGGTGTGGACCTTCTCCCCATTAAAGTACATCGAAACCATCGGCTTCTCGACGAGCTTGCCATCCTTGAAGCGCGCGGCGCGGAAGGTGATATCGTAGGCGTTCCATTTGCCGAGCCCGGCGAAGCAATGGTACGGCGACTCGGTTTCGTTGATCACCGCACCCATGCCGTGCTTGGTCTTGTCGCCCTCTTGAATTTGAATCTCGTAGCGATTCTGCAAATACACACCGCTGTTGCCATGCGGGTTCATTACACAGAACTCGATGTGCAGTCGGAAATCGCGGTACTTCTTCTTTGTCACGATGTCCGCCGCACCATATTTCCCGCCATCGGCCGCCCGGTCATCGGTCATCACGACCGTGCCTTTATCCACCGGGTCCTCGACGATCTTCCATTTGATCGGCATTGCCGAACCAAAACGCGGCCCTTCCCAATAAGTCCACTTCTCATCGAGCGTTTCGCGCGAGCCATCGATGATCACCTCCGCGCCGGCCATCGGCTTCGTCCCGACGCCGACTTGGGCAAGAGTCGAACCGGTGGCGATGATGAGTAATAAGCTGGCGGCGAGGAACTGGGGGAAGAGAAGTGACATTGGTGGTGAATGGTTCGCGGAAGCGTGCCACGACTCTCCGTCAGCGTAAATGTCCCCGTGGCGAGAGTCTCAAAACAGCGTCATCTGCGGCTTCATTTCCGCGAGGGCTTGTTCGGCGGCTTTCTTGTTCCGGGGCTTGCCGTGCTTGGGTGGCGGCGGAGCTTCGGCGAGGGTTGGCTTGCCGTCGGCGTTGAGTTCGTGCTGCTCGAGATTGCTCAGGATTTCCTTGGCGCGGGCGATGATCGTGGCCGGCAGGCCAGCGAGGCGCGCGACCTGGATGCCGTAACTTTTGTCGGCCCCGCCCTTCACGATCTTGCGCAGAAAAATGATCTGATCGTTCCACTCGCGGACGGCGATGTTGTAGTTGCGCACGCCAGTCCGGGTGAGTTCGAGTTCGGTGAGTTCGTGGTAGTGGGTGGCGAAGAGGGTGCGCGCTTTTGTTTCGTCGTGCAGGTACTCGGCGACGCTCCACGCGATGGAAAGGCCGTCGAAGGTCGAGGTGCCGCGGCCGATTTCATCGAGGATGACGAGGCTGCGCGCGGTAGCGTTGTTCGTGATGTTGGCAGTCTCATTCATCTCGAACATGAAGGTGGACTGGCCACGCGAAATGTCGTCGCTCGCCCCAACCCTTGTAAATATGCGGTCAGCCAGCCCGATCTCGGCGCTCTGCGCGGGGACGAAGCTGCCGATTTGTGCGAGCAGCACGAGCAGCGCGACCTGCCGGATGTAGGTCGATTTGCCGGCCATGTTTGGCCCGGTGAGGATGAGCAGGCGGTTTCGATCGCCGTCGAGTTCCACATCGTTCGGGACGAACTTTTCCTCGACGAGCGACTGGTCGAGGACGGGGTGCCGACCATCGGCGATGCGGATGCGCAGGTCTTCGCTGAGGACCGGTCGGCAGTAGCCGAAAAGGCGCGCGGTCTCGGCGAGCGCGCCGAGGACGTCGAGCGTGGCGATGGCGGCGGCGGTGGTTTGGAGCGCGGTGAGTTCTTTCATCACCTCGTCGCGGAGTTGGATGAAGAGTTCGTATTCGAGAGCCTTCGCGCGCTCGTCGGCACCGAGAATTTTACCTTCGACTTCCTTTAGCTCGGGCGTGATGAATCTTTCGCCGGTGGCCACCGTTTGCTTGCGATGCCAGTGCGTGGGCACCGCACCGAGATTCGATTTTGTGACTTCGATGAAGTAGCCGAAGACCGAGGTGAAGCGGACTTTGAGCGACTTGATGCCGGTCTCTTCGATGGCCCGCTGCTGAAGCTGTGCGATCCAGTCCTTGCCTTCGCGGCCGGCGTTTCGGAGTTCGTCGAGCGCGGCGAAATAGCCGTCGCGGAACATTCCGCCCTCCTTTGTGAGAGCGGGCGGTTCATCGACGACGGCTTTGGCGAGGAGATCGACGATGTGAGGGAGCGGGTGGAGATCGGCGAGGATTTGTGGGCCAAGCCCGGAGGGACGCGCTCCCGCGCGTTCCACTTCATCCAGTGGATTTTGGGACGCGCGGGAGCGCGCCCCTCCGAGCGCTTCGACATCGTTACGGAGTTGCGGGATTTGCTCCAGTGACGTGCGCAGAACCTGCAAGTCGCGAGCGTTGCCACCGGTCTGCGTGAGGCGTCCGACGGTGCGCTCCATATCGCGAATCGACTTGAGCGTTTCGCGGATGTTGCCGAGCAGGAATGGCTCGGCGAGCAGGTCGGCGATCAATTGCTGGCGAACTCCGAGAGCCTGAAGTTCGCAGAGCGGATGCAGAATCCAGTCGCGCAATTTGCGTGCGCCCATCGGCGTGACGGTGCGATCGAGCGCGCCGAGCAGACTCGTGTCGCGTCCGCCGCCGCGCGCTTGCACGAGTTCGAGGTTCACCTGCGTGACGGCATCCACGACCATGAACTGCGAGTTTCGATAAACCACAAGCCGCGTGATGTGGCCGAGCGACCGTCGCAGTTCGGTCTTCAGATAGTGCAGGATCGCGCCCGCCGCGCCGATGGCCGCGGGCATTGCTTCGCAGCCGAAACCGTCGAGCGACTGCACTTTGAAATGCTCGCGGAGGGTGAAGTAAGCCTGGTCGAGCAAGAAGGTGTAGCCGTCGCGCGCCACGGTTCCGGGCACATCGCGAAACTGCGCGGCTTGCTCCTCGCTCACGAGCACTTCGGCGGGCTGCACGCGGGCGAGTTCGTCGGCGAGTTCCTTGTCATCGGCGAGTTCGGTGACACGGAAATCACCGGTCGTCAGATCGACGAAGGCAAAGCCAAACCCGCCCTTGGCCCCCGCGACAATCGCGGCGAGAAAGTTGTTCCGCTTCGCGTCGAGCATGTGCAGGTCGGAGATCGTGCCGGGGCTGACGATGTGGGTGATCTCGCGCTGCACGATCTTTCCCGCCTGCGTCTCGGAGACTTGATCGCAGATGGCCACGCGCTTGCCCGCCTTGATGAGGCGCCGCACGTAGTTGTCCGCCGCATGAAACGGCACGCCGCACATCGGCACGCCGTTGCGTTTGGTCAGCGCGACATTGAGCAGCGACGCGCCCTCCTTCGCGTCGTCG
>JBBSDS010000141.1:0-11972 GCA_038240495.1 Chthoniobacterales bacterium
AGCGCGCTGAAGCCGCTGGCGGAGCGCTGATCCTGCGCAACGACGACCTCGACCGGGCGCGCTGCAAGCAGGAGTTCGCCGAGGCGATGATCGAGGATTTGCGTTGGTTCGAATGCCGCTGGAGCGAAGGCCCAGACCTCGGCGGCCCGCATGCACCGTATGACCAGAGCGAGCGGATGCCGCACTACGCGAAGGCGTTTGAGCAACTGCGAGCCGGCGGTTTCATCTATCCATGCACCTGCTCCCGGCAGGATGTGCTCCGCGCTCTCACCGCGCCCCACGCCGGCGAAGACGAACCACTTTACTCCGGGACCTGCCGTGGCCTCTCACCCGCTCGTCCGCGTGAGGGCGTGAACTGGCGCTTCCGCGTGCCCGATGGCGAGACGATTTCATTCCGCGATGGCGAATGCGGTCCGCAAAACGAAATCGCCGGACGCGATTTCGGAGACTTTCTCGTGTGGCGGAAAGATGACTTTCCGAGCTACCAGCTCGCGTGCGTGGTCGATGACGCCGCCATGCAAATCACCGAAGTCGTGCGGGGTGCTGACCTGCTCACGTCCACCAGCCGACAGCTCCTGCTCTATCGATCGCTCGGGCTGGAAGCGCCGACGTTCCACCACTGCTCATTGATGACCGACGAACAAGGCCAACGCCTCGCCAAGCGCCACGATGCGCTCAGCCTCCGCGCACTGCGCGCCGCCTCTCGCAGTCCCGTAGAATTGCGCGAAGGCTGGCAGTGAAGCGCGGTCGTTTTAGTGCGGCGGTGCAGCGGTTCCTTGCGCGGAGATTTCCTTCGGCGGATGAAACGCCACGGCGAGGATCACTGTCCCGGCCAGGGCGAGGCCGACCGGCACGAGGAAGAGCTTGTGATAGTCGATCATCGTCTTCGTCGTATCGCCGGTCGCGACTGTTACTTTCCACGAATTCATGAGCGGGATGAAGAGCCACTTCGCAGCCAAATCGCCGAGCCCGAGGATGAGCAAATTGAACAGACCCTGCGCACTCGCGCGCACGTCCTTCGGAAACGCCGCGTCGATGAAGATGTAAACGGTGGCGAAGTAAAACGCGTAGCAGATGCCGTGGAGCACTTGCACCACGACAAGGATCGGCCTGCTCTCCGGGAAGAAGGCAAACACCGCATAGCGCGCGGCGTGGCCGAGGATGCCGAGGATCATGGTCGTGCGCCAGCCAAGCTTCGCCAGCACGTTACCGAGGAACGCCATCGTGAGAATCTCCGCGACCTGGCCGATGCTCATCACGAGCATGATGTGCTCGCCCTTGAATCCCACGTCGGCGAGGAAACCGAACGCGGTGACGAAGTAGCCATTGTGAATCGTCGCGTCGATGAATGTGACAATGAAGAGCACGAGGATGAAAGGAACGCGCAGCAGCTTCATCGCTTCCAGCCACGCCAGGCTCTCGCCTGCTCCTTCGCTCACTTTTTTCGGCGGAGTGTGCGGCAGCGTGAGACTGAAGGCCGCAAGGACGAGCGAGGCGACGCCCGCGACGAGGAAAGCCATGCGCTCGGCATTGATCTGGGCGGCGCCCGTCTTGCCCTGCAGGAGAAAGAAGAACGGCCACGACGCCAGAATCCATCCGATCGTGCCACCCATGCGGACGAGGCCGAATTCCTTGGCCGGATCTTTCATGTTTGCAAACGCCAGCGAATTGGCGACCGAGATGGTCGGCACGTAGAAAAGCGAATGCACGAACATGAGCGCGAAGAACGTCGGGAAATCCTTGACGAAATACAGCCCTCCGACCGCCAGCCCGCCCACGAGATGACTGAAGGCCATGAACCTCTCCGAAGAGAAATTGCGATCCGCAAATTGGTTTGAGAAGAAGATGCCGAGCACCGAGGCAATCGCGAAGCAGCTCCCAATCGCGGTCTGCTGACCCGCGTTGAAATTCAGACCGTCCGCCGCGCCCATCAAATGGAAGAGCGGTGGCAGCCACGCTCCCCAGATGAAGAACTCCAGGACCATCATGAAGAAGAGTTTGAAGCGGGGGGACTGGCTCATAGTGCCCATGGATGTAGAAGACCCGCGGTTGAGCGGCAAGCTTTGCGCGGGAAAAGTCATCGCTCTTGTTGAGCGGCCGGTTATGCCGGACGGCGCTGTGTCGAAGAAATGGCACGCTCACAGCAACCGAGCGGAGGCGGCGGGCAGTCAGCGATCCTTCACTGCGTTCCGGTCGCGGACTCCGGAACTCCGTTCAGAATGACGGCCGGTTTTTCGCTACGCTGCGCTCAGAATGGCCGTACGAGAGATTTCGCCTGCTCGCGAAATTGCATCGCCAGCATTTTTCTCCAACCCGAGGCTTCACGACGAAATCCATGAAATCCTTTCGCAAAGAACTCTGGTTCGCGCTGCCGCAGCGTCGGCAGCTCGTGAACATCACGCCGGACATCGCTGCTGCGCTGCGGGAAAGCGGCGTGCGCGAAGGGCTCTGCCTCGTCAATGCCATGCACATCACGGCGAGTGTCTTCATCAACGACGACGAGAGCGGGCTGCATCACGACTTCGAGGTGTGGCTGGAAAAACTCGCGCCCGAAAAACCGCACAACCAGTACCGACATAACGGCGGCGAGGACAATGCCGATGCGCACCTGAAGCGCACGATCATGGGCCGCGAAGTGGTCGTCGCGATCACCGCCGGCACTCTCGACCTCGGGCCGTGGGAGCAGATTTTCTACGGCGAATTCGACGGCAAGCGCCGGAAGCGCGTGCTCGTGAAAATCATCGGCGAATAGTTTTTGGCGTGCGCCGGTGCGAGGTGCCTGCCAGACTTCCGCCATGCCGGTTCCGCAGATTGAGGTGCGCGTCACGGGCCGGAGTTGACCCACGCGATTTGATGGCATCGCTCGCTCTCGAATTGCAGCAGCGCATCGTGAGCGCGGCTTGTTTTCACCTCACCTCCCGGTATGATTCGCCCATGACGACGACTGACCAAATCAACGCCGACCAATTCGATGCAGACTTCGTCGAGCGGGTACAGGCGGCCTTTCCACATAAGCTGATCGAGATCGTCGTCACCGAGGCGGATGAAACCAGCGCGCTTTTGAGCGACGCGACCCGGCGGGGGCGGCTGTTGCGCGCGGCGGCAGATGTAAAGGCCCGGCGCAACATCGTGGTGCCGGATCAAACGCTTTTTCAGTGAGGACGGTGGCCTTTCACGCGGAGGCGTTTGCCGAGTTCACCGCGTGGGCAAAGGCCGATCCAAAGCTCCATGAGCGGCTGGTCCGGCTCATCACTGAGGCAGCGCGCGAGCCCTTCACTGGTCTCGGCAAGCCGGAGCCGCTCAGGCATCAACTCAAGGGCTGCTGGTCGCGCCGCACGATGGCGAGCACCGGCTGGTGGATCGATTGACGGAGGATGCAATCACGATCCTCTCCTGCCAGGAACACTACTGAATATCCGAATTGATTTTTTCCCCACCTTGATGACCACCCGCAAAAAACTTTCCAGCCTCTCGCTCCTCGGGCATCCCGCGAAATTTCCCGAGTCGCCCGATGTCGCGACGATCGAGACTTTTCCGAATGCCAGCACGCGGCGCGATTACCGGATCACTTTTCAGACGCACGAATTTACGTCGATGTGTCCGGTGACGGGGCAGCCGGATTTTGCGCAACTCCGCATCGAATACGTTCCCGGCGCGCGCTGCATCGAGACGAAATCGCTGAAGTTTTACCTCGCCTCGTTTCGCAACACGCGGGCGTTCAATGAGGCGATTGTGAATCGCATTCTCGACGACTTCGTGGCGGCCTGCCAGCCGCGGTGGGCGCTGGTGCATGGCGAATTTGCCGCGCGCGGCGGCATCGCGCTGACCGTCGATGCAGAATACCCAAATCGTCCCGCGATGACCCGGAAGCGGGCGCGGCGATGAGCGCGAGCAAGGTGATCGTGCTGGTCAGCGGCGGGGTGGATTCGGTCACCGCGCTTTACGATGCTCGCACGAGGCATGACGTAGCTGGTGCGGTGAGTTTCAACTACGGCTCGAAACACAATCTCCGTGAGATTCCTTTCGCCGCCTGGCATTGCGACAAGCTGGGCATTTCGCATCAGGTCATACCGCTGGCGTTCATCAATGAACTCTTCACCTCCGATCTCCTCGCGTCCGGCGGCGATATTCCGGACGGGCACTATGAGGAAGAGACGATGAAGCAGACTGTGGTGCCGTTTCGGAACGGCATCATGCTCGCGATCGCCGCGGGCTATGCGGAGAGCATCGGCGCGGCGGGGCTGGTCATCGCGGCGCACGCGGGCGATCACGCGATCTATCCAGATTGCCGCGAGACGTTCATGCACGCGATGGGCGATGCGTTGCGCGCGGGCACTTATGCCGGGATCGAATTACGGCGGCCCTTCATCGCGCTGAACAAGTCGCAGGTCGTGCAACGCGGCCGCGAACTCGGCGTCGATTTTTCGCAGACGTGGTCGTGTTACAAAGGTCGTGAAATCCACTGCGGCACTTGCGGGACGTGCGTCGAGCGGCGCGAAGCTTTCCAACTCGCCGGTCTGCCCGATCCGACACAATACGCCACCGTCTCTCCACTGCCCGCCCGCCCCGCGGCTCAAGGTTAGCGAGAATCGAGTTCGACCGCGGTCGAAATGAAAGAGTGTCATCCCGAGCGAAGTCGAGGGATCGGGGAGGTCCGCGGGAGACGACCTCCGACCGCCATCGGGCCTGATCCCTCGACTCCGTTCCGTCCCGCCTGCGCCCGCGACGGAACTCCGCTCGGGATGATCACCGGTTCCGGCAACGCTCCACGCCAACGTCGTCACTTAATCTGCGCCACCGGCGCTGCCAGAGGAGAGTTGCATTCGCGCCGGGAGCTTCGCATTTTCTGCACATGGCGAAAGAAGACGCGATCAAGACCGAGGGAGTCGTCCAGGATGTCCTGCCCGGCACGATGTTTCGCGTCCAGCTTCCGAACGGCGCGGTCGTGCTCGCTCACATTTCCGGCAAAATGCGCAAACACTTTATCCGCATCGTGCCGGGTGACAAAGTGGAGGTCGAACTCTCGCCTTATGACCTGAGCAAGGCCCGCATCATTTTCCGCGAACAATAATCCCCGCCGATAAGCGCAAGCAGGCTCGCACATCCGTTTCCGATCAGCAAAACTCGACACCAAATAGAGACACCCACCATGCCCGACGAAACCAACCCCACCGAATCCAATCCCCCCTCGAATCTCGAAAGCGCCAAGGCCCATGCGAAGGAAGCAGTGGACACCACGAAGGCGCATCTCAAAGAAGCGGTCGATCATTCCCGAGAGCATCTGAAGCACGCCGCCGAAGACCTGCGCTCCGCAGCGGAAGCCAAGGCTCGCGAGCTGCGCGAGAAAGGTGAAGCGAAAGCCCGCGAGTTCCGCGGCAGGGCCGAACAAACCTACGGCGAGACGCGCGAACGCGTCCGCAGCATCCAGGATGACAGTGAAGCCTACATCCGGCAGAACCCGACGAAGGCCGTGTTGACGGCAGTCGTGGCTGGCTTCGTGCTGGGGATTTTGTTTCGCCGCTAAGTCTGGCGCATGCCCGAAACGATGACGGACGACGCTGGATTTTTTCGCCACTTCTCCGCGCTCTTGAGCGCGAAGCTGGCTTATCTGCGGGCACACCTGCAACTCGCGGGGATCGAAGGCAAAGAAGCCGCGATCCATTCGGCGGTGATCCTCGGCCTGGCGGCGGGCGGGCTGATCGTCTTCACCTTCGGGTACTTATTTCTGATCATCGGCCTCGTCTTTCTGATCGCCCTCGCGATGGGTGGGGGCAACGCGTGGATCTGGGTGCTGCTCGGTGCGGCGCTCCTGCACATCGCCGGTGCGGCACTGCTGATCTCGCTGGCAAAATCGAAGCTCGCTGCGCCGTTCTTTCCGTTAACTCTCGACGAACTCAAAAAGGACCAGGAATGGCTAAAGACAAACGCAAAATCGAACTGATCGGCGAACTGGCCCGCGCCCGCTCGCACCTCTCCGTGAACTTCCAGGCGCTGCGACGGGATCTCGAATTTTCGACGCGAGCGAAGCAGGCGTTCAAGCGCAGTCCGTTGCCGTGGCTTGGGGGCGCGGCGTTCATCGGTCTGCTCGTGGCGAAGTTTCCACGGCGGGCGAAGAAAATAACCGTCGTGCGGAAGGGTGGCGAAGCGGCGGTGGAAAAAGCGGGCAAGTTCGGGCTGGCGCTCGGAGCGATGAAGATTGCGTTTGATTTGGCGCGACCCGCGCTCACCGCATGGCTGACGACACGCGTATCCGAATACAGAACGGGCACACCAGCGCGCGGCGGGCGCGGTTGAAACGTGATCAGGCTGGAAAGCAAGCAAACGAGACGTTTTCGCGGCGGCGACCAAAGTTTGCATTGCATTTTTTTGGCGCGGCGATAGCAATTTTTCCCGGCCCGTTTCCCCCGCTTCCCATGCCTCTCGTGATGGATACTAAACCCTCGGAAATTTTCTCCCTCTCATGAGCGAAGACCAAGCTGTCCACACGTTGGCGCACGTCGATGAGTATCTCCGCATCGGCCAGGAATCCGACGCTTCCGACATGCACCTCGGCGTCAGCTCCCAGCCCATTTGGCGCCGCCACGGCACGCTCGAACCGATCTGGCTGCAAGCGGCAATCCTCACTCCCGAGGACACCGAGCGTCTTGCGATGGGATTTCTCAATGATGGACAAAAGCATACGCTTGCCGAGAAGGGCGATATCGACTTTGCCTACGCCACCGACTTTGGGCGCTTCCGTGCGAGCGTGGTTCGCCAGCGGCTCGGCCTGGACATCGTATTTCGGATCATCAGTACTAAACTGCGTTCGATGGAGGAAATCGGCCTTCCCGAAAGCCTCAAACTTCTGACCCAGTATCAAAATGGATTACTCCTCGTCACCGGAGCGGTCGGTTCGGGAAAATCGACGACGCTCGCCGCGCTCGTCGATGAAGTGAACAAGACGCGACAAGATCACATCATCACCCTTGAAGACCCGATCGAATACATCATCCAGTCGAAAGGCTGTCACGTCACTCAGC
Organism: Chthoniobacterales bacterium; assembly: GCA_038240495.1. Classification (GTDB taxonomy): domain Bacteria; phylum Verrucomicrobiota; class Verrucomicrobiia; order Chthoniobacterales; family Chthoniobacteraceae; genus Chthoniobacter. The sequence continues at coordinate 7,020 of JBBSDS010000141.1, forward strand.
GCGAAGTCCATTCGCACACCAAGTCGTTTGGCGCGGCGCTGCGCGGCGCGCTGCGCGAAGATCCCGACGTGATCATGGTCGGTGAAATGCGCGACCTGGAAACCATTCAGCTCGCGATTTCCGCTTCCGAAACTGGCCACCTTGTGATGGGCACGCTCCATACCGGCAGCGCCGCGCGCACGCTGGACCGTGTGCTCGATGTCTTCCCGATCGACCAGCGCGAGCAGATCCGCATCATGGTCAGCGAATCGCTGCGCGGCATCATCAGCCAGCAACTCATTCCAAAACACGATGGCAGCGGGCGCGTGCTCGCGTTGGAAATCCTCACGAACACCCCCGCCGTCGGCAACCTCATTCGCGAAGCCAAAACCTTCATGCTTCCCGGGGTGATGCAGACGGGCAAGAAGCTCGGCATGAAGCTGATGGATGACAGCCTGATGGAACTCTACGACGACGGCGATATCTCGGGAGAGGAAGCCTATGTCCGCGCGGAGCAAAAGGCGATGATGAAACAGCATATCGGCAACTGATCTCACCCATGGCCTACATCGATCAATTCTTCGAAGTCCTCGTCAATGCCGGCGCTTCCGACCTGCACCTCGCAGAGGGCCAGCCGCCGAAGATTCGCCGCCATGGTGAGGTCACACCGATTCGCGAGGAAGCGCTCTCCTACGACGAGATGGCCTACATGATGAGCGAGATCAGCGGTCCCGAGCGTTGGACACGATTCAATGAAGTCGGAGATTTCGACTTCGCCTACGAGATGGACGCGCACTCGCGCTTCCGGTGCAACTTCCTGAAACAGGCGCATGGTTACGGGTGTGTCTTCCGGTTGATCCCGACCAAGATCATGACCCTCGACCAACTCGGCATCCCAGAGGTGGTCAAGGAATTTGGCCATCTGCGCTCCGGGCTCGTGCTCGTCACCGGCCCCACCGGCTCGGGCAAATCGACGACGCTTGCGGGCCTGATTGATTACATCAACACGAATTTCACCCGGCACATTGTGACTGTCGAAGAGCCGATCGAGTTCGTGCACAAGAACAAGAAATCGATCATCACGCAGCGCGAAGTTCCCGAGAATACGGTGAGCTTTCCGCAGGGTCTCAAAGCCGCGCTCCGCGAAGATGCAGACATCGTGCTCGTCGGCGAAATGCGCGATCTCGAAACCATTCAGCTCGCGCTCACGGCCGCCGAGACCGGCATGCTTGTGTTCGGAACGCTGCACACGAACAACGCGCGCAAGACCGTGGACCGCATGATCGACGTCTTTCCAAGCGACCAGCAGGCGCAGGTCCGCACGATGCTCGCCAGCTCGCTTCGCGGCGTCGTCGCTCAGCTCCTCTTGAAAAAATCCGCCGAAGCTGGCGGTGGACGTATCGCCATCAATGAAATCCTCGTCGTCAATAACGCCGCCAGCGCGATCATCCGCGAAGGTGCCACGCAGAAGCTGCAAGACGTGATCGTCGGCGGACAGGGCCAGGGGATGCAATTCATGGACGACGCCATCTGGAAAGCCATGCAGCAGGGCATCGTCTCACCGCACGAAGCCTACATGAAAGCGATCGACAAGAATCGCTTTCGCGTCTTTCTGCCGCCCGAGGAACAGGGATTGTAGGGTCTGCCGTTCAGTGCCGGTCGGGCATGGAATCCGACGTCGCCGCGTCGCCGCGAAGCATTCGCCCGATGACGCCCGTGAGCCACAGATAGTGATCGCTGCGCAGCTCCGGCTCGGCGAGGAAACGACTTTCACTGATCGGCGGTTGCTGAGTCGTTTTAAAAATGGCGGTGCCTTCATCCATTTCGTCGAACATCGCGCAGTAGAGCGCATCCACGCCCGCCCGCTTTGCCGCCAATGCTTCGCTCCACAGGAACTGTCCGCCGCGTCGGGGAATGGCTTCGAACTTCGCCTCCTGTCCGCGCGCTTTCGAGAGGTTGAACCAGCTAAACCCCGGAAAGATCACGGGGAGATATTCGATCCCGTGTTCGCGGCACCAGGCGATGTCCGGCTTCAATACCGACTCGACGCGACCGGCGGCGTCCTGCGGTGTGGCGAGCCGACCCACGGCCCACGGGCTGACGATGTCCGCGCGGGCGATCACCTCGTGCAGCTTCACATCAGCAATGCTGTCGCGATCGAGCGTGCGCCAATGATAGGGCACTCCGACCATGATCGCGCAGCCGCCGAATTCCGGATCGTCGCGCAGGACAGCGATCAGCGTTGACCACTCGTCGAGTGTGGAAAAGTGACTCTTGAAACCAAGCCCCCAAAGCGCCACGAGAGGCTTGCCGCGAAATTGGAGATAAGCTTTGTCACTGCCGTCGCGGGCCACGCGCCCCTCGCGCACGAGGCGCTTCCAGTCTTCGATGAGCAGCGTGGTTTCGCCGGCCTTGAGGCCAGTGAGATCATACATCAGCGCCCATTGGCGACCGCTCGCCGCCGCGGCGGCGCGACAGTGCGCGAGCACTTGATCGAGCGGCTCGCGATAGCGGCGATCGCGCGTGACCGTGGCGAAACGCTGTACGAATACGCCGTCGATCCCATAGTCGAGCATCCACTCAAAATGCCGCTTCACGGTCGCCTCGCGGCAGGAGCTGAAGACCTCGGCCACGCGCCCATCCGCATGGCGGAACGGTGTGGCGAATCGTTCGTCCGGCCCGAGTTCGCTCATGTCCGGCCACATCTCGATATTGGCCTGTCCCGGTTCGAATTTCTCGCCCGCCGCGTAGTGATTCCAGCCGTTGCCGCTACCATCGCCCTCGCAGCGAAACCAACCCTGATAACCGCAAAGCACCTTCCCGCGTAATGAGTCGATTTCGCCCGCGAGTAAGTCGAATGGAACTGCGCAAAGAAGCGCGAAAACGATGGATGCTGCCGAGCGAGCGGACATGGCGGGAGCTAGGTGAGGGCTTGAAGATTCACTTTGCGAGTCATTCTGAGCGGAGCGGAGGGAGCCTTGCGACCGCTGTGCAGTCGAAGAATCCCGTCGCATTGCCGATGACTACCACTCAGGCAGCGGGATTCTTCGACTCCGTTCCGAACCGCCTTCGCCCGCGCGGAACTGCGGTCAGAATGACCAGCGCTTTCGATTTATGAAGTCTCTACAAAGCGATGCGGAATGTCGCGCGATACAGCCCCGAGGCATTCGTCTCCTCGCGCTGCACGCCGGCACCCAGGAGCCGCTGGAACATGTCGGTCTCAAGTTTCGCCACGAGCGGAAAGGCCCGCAGGAGATCGAGAATCGGCGAGTGGTGCTCGACGATGCGCACTCCCACGGCCTCGTCCGTTTCGCATTCCGCCATGTAACCGTCGTGATCCCGCAGCCGGGCGAGCCACTTCGCTCGCTCGGCCGGCGTCTCTCCTTTGATCCTCGCCAGATAGTCCTCGGCCTTTTTCTGGAAGATGATGAGGAGCAGTTTTTCGGGCGCCGCCGGACCGAAGAGCTTCCGCGCGGCGTCGAGCAGTTCGATGGTCACGGCATTGCTCGCTGTCGGAAAAAGATCATGCGCCCGCTGGGTCAGCCGGTAGAGCATCTGCGGTCGGCCGATTTTTGTCGGCTGCCGCCAGGTATCGAGCAGTCCGCGTTTTTCGAGGTCGAGGCAAATGCCCTTCACGCCCATGTAGCTCATCCCGAGACGCGCCGCGAGGTCCGCCACACAAAGGCCCTGGGTGCGCTTGAGTTCGTTCAGGACGCGGAGCCGCGCACTACGTCCGACCTGTTGGATGAGGCGCTGCTTCAATGGGCTTGGATAGTTGAGAGTTGAGAGCCGCGCTAACGTATGCGGAAGCCGCCGAAAATTCTGCATCGCTCAACGACCAACTCTCAACTCTCAACTTTCCCGACCGCGCCGAAATATCGCAGCGCTTCAACGATGCCGTCGCTGCACAGCCCCTGCGCCACGTAGCCGCCGGCTTCGCGGACGGAGCGCTGCACCGCTTCGACCGCATTGCCCGGACACGCCACCCAAGCCGCATGCCGACCGTCGAGCATCGGCAGATCGTTGTAATGATCGCCGGCGGCGAAAATCTCGTCGCGGCTGATTCCGGTGAGCCGCGCCAGCTCCCCGAGCGCCGTGCCCTTGCTGTAAGCTTCGTGGCAGAAGCGCACGTAAATCGTATTCCGCATGAATTGAAATCCGGGCACGCGGACACATTCCTTCGCGAGAAATTCGCAGACCCCGTCCATCTCCGCATCCGTCTCGGTGGCCAGGCCGATGAGCCGCTCGCCTTCGTAGATCGGATGCGCCTTCGTGTGATCGGCGAGGTATCTCTCGATGCTCGCGAGCAGACTGCCGGCCCGGGTGAAGAGCTCGTCGTGCGCTTGAAAACAGCGCGCATTCCAATCGCCGAAATCCTGCCAGCGCCCATCCGGGCCGCGATGAAAAACCTCGCGCTCCGAGGTCAGCACGTAATCCGGTTCGATGGGAAACTTCAGCTCGCGCAGCCCCTCCTCGATGTGCCAGAGCACGCGCCCGGTATTCACCGCCCAGACGGCGCCGCGCGCCCGCATTTCGGTGAGGATTTTAAAAAAATCGGGATGCACCGGAGGGACCGCATCGTGATTGACGATGGTGCCGTCGAAGTCCGTGCTCAGGAGCTTGATCATGAGTTGAGTATTGAGTGTTGCGGTGCGAGAGACGATGAAAAGGCCGGAGCGAGCCGCACGTTATGGCGTCGCGTCCAAGTCTCAACCCTCAACTCGCAACGCCCTATGAAATCCGCCTACGAACTCGCCATGGAACGGCTGGAAAAGCAGACCCCGTCCCGCCAATTGACCGAAGCCCAAAAAACTGAAATCGCCGAAATCGAGGCGACTTGCAAAGCGAAGATCGCCGAGCAGGAATTGTTTTTAAAAGAACAGATCGCCAAGGCCGCCTCGGAGGGAAAAGACGAAGAAGCCGCGCAACTCGAACATCAACTCACCCGCGAAATCCTGCGCGCCAACGAGGATG
>JBBSDS010000142.1:0-11882 GCA_038240495.1 Chthoniobacterales bacterium
ATTGGTCTTCTACCCGGTTGCCGGCGCCTGCCAATCGTCGCGCTCCCCGCCGGTTTTGTCTTCTTAAACGCCATGACACTTCAAGGTTTCCACCAATTCCTCACCCGCAAGGACCGCACCGGATGGACTCCCACCCATCCGACACTCTGATCGCTACAGCCAAGCGCATCTGCCAGGAATCATTTCCTCACCCGCGTGTCATCCTGAGCGGAGCGGAGGCGGCAAGGCGGGCGTAGCGCAGTCGCTCACTTGGCGAGGATTTGCGGCAAGGGGCGCTCTTCCTTTACCAACCGGCGTCACCGCCGCTTGAAGATCCTGTATTGGGATGGAACCGGCTTGTGGCTGTTGATCAAGCGGCTGGAGCAAGGAACCTTTTCGTGGCCGAAGCCCGCGAGAACTCCGACAAGCTCCTAGGCTTTTACCGCCTTGCTGAAACGGTCGCTGACGAAGTCCCAGTTGATCACGCTCTGGAAGGCCTTGATGTACTCGGGCCGGCGGTTCTGATATTTGAGGTAGTAAGCATGCTCCCACACATCGATGCCGAGCAGCGGCACGCCGCCTGCCGAGTAAGGGCTGTCCTGATTCGGCGTCGAATCGATGGTGAGCTTTTTGTCCTTCCACACGAGCCAGGCCCAGCCACTGCCGAAAACCTTCGTCGCCGCCGTGCCGAATGCTTCGTGAAATTTGTCGAGTCCGCCAAACGCTGTCTCGATCGCCTTGGCGAGTTCGCCAGCGGGTTTGCCGTTCTCATTCTTTTTTAGCGTCTGCCAAAAGAGCGAGTGATTCGCGTGACCGCCGCCCTGGTTGCGGATGTCCTTGCGCACCGCCTCCGGCACGGCGTCGAGGTTTGTGAGGATTTCCTCGATCGTTTTCTTTTCGAGACCCGGTGCGCCCGCAATGGCCACGTTGAGTTTGCTGACATACGCAGCGTGGTGCTTGTCGTGATGAATCTTCATCGTCTCCGCGTCGATGAAGGGCTCCAGCGCGTCGTAGTCGTAACCGAGCGGCGGCAGTTTGAACACGCCCTCCGCCGCCGGCGCCGCGGGTGCCTGGGCGGAGACGAGGTTCGAGGAAAATGCGAGCCCGCCCGTGGTCACGGCGAGGTTTTTGAGGACGTTGCGACGGGTGATCATGGGAGTGGTGTGGGTCAGGGGTTGATTAGAGTTTTTTGAGCAGAATGTCTTTGAATTCAACGAGCATCGGCGGGCCGGCGTGGATTTGGAAAGCGATGATGCCTTCGAGCCTGCGGCCTTTCAGATCATTATCGATCACATCCACAGTTTGGATGTCATTGATGTAGTGTTCAAGGTGGTTGCCGCGCGCGACGATGCGGTAGTCGTTCCAATCTTTGGGCCGGTAGTAGCCTTTGGCGATCAACTCTTTTTTCTCGGCGAGCTGTCCCACGACCCGCGGCTTCTGGGTCGCGTCGATCTCCACCTTTTCGCCGACGAGCGCGAGGAATTTGCGCCCACGCTCGTGATAGAGAAAGCCGGATTTGCCGGCCGCGTTTTCGACCTCCATCTGGTAGCCGGCGACCATCCACTTCCCCAAATCCTGGCTGCGATATTGCACGCCAGAATTGCCGTTGCGCAGGCGGACTTTCAGCTTGAGTTCAAAATCCTTCAGCACGCCTCCGCGGCAGATGAGGAAGGTGTTGCTGAGCGTCATCCGCTCCAGCGAAGTCTCGCCTCGGATGACGCCATCGCTCACCGACCAAAAGCGCGGACTGCCGTCCCACTCCGTGAGATCGTGCCCGTTGAAAAGCGGCTTGAAGTCTGCATCCGCGGCGAGAGCCGTGCGCTGCGTGGCCAGCATCAGAAGGCCGGCAAAGCAGAGACGAGCGAGCGGGGAGCGAAGCATGGGCTCGGCCTATGTAGTGAAAGCCGGGCCCGGCGTAAAGATGCGCGTCGCAACGGTAGTGGCTTAATTTGCGGGTGTAGAGGCGGCTCTGTCGCGCTTTGGCGACGTGCCGCCTCTGGCCACAGGCGGCACGTCCTCCGGACAGAGCCGCCTCCACAACGCTCATTCTCAAGCTGAGCCACTACCCTCGCAGCGCTAGAGATCGCTCGCGGGCCGCTGCATCAGCGCGCGTTGCCGGCAGATCGGACAGTTGTCATTGGGCTTCGTGTGCAGAAGCTGGCCGAGATCGGGCGGCACCGCGCCATCGCCGAGATCGAGGCCGTAAATCTGCATCGCCTTGGCGCGGCTGCCGGGATTGCGAAGCGCGCGCAGCTTCAACTCTGGATCAGCCGCCAGCGCAAAAGTTTGTTTCGGCGCGATCGTGCGGAGAATGCCGAGCACGTCGATCGCCTGCGTCACTTCGCTCGGCGTCGGATGCGGTTCCGCAGGAGTCGCTTCCTTTTCCCTCGAGGCGAGAAATTGGATCCATTGCGAAAAAGTCACGTCTTCCAGCAGGCAAAAAGTGGCGAGTTGCGCCGTGGTTTTTGGAGCATCGGGTTGATCGGCAAGGAACTTCACCAGCCCCGCGAGTCGCGGCTCGGCGGTTGCAGTCGGCGCGAAGGGTTGCGCAGTGCCGGCGCTTTTCGATGAGAGCGAAACGGCGGGCACCGACATTTCCACTGAACCGCGCGATGGAATCGTCGCCGACGCTGCACGCACCACCGCCAACTTGTCCCCGCCCGCGAGACTCGTGGCAATGAGCCCGGCGGGGATGAATACAGCCACCGGCGCGGCGGATTCATTCCGCATCGTGAGCGTGAGTTCGTCCCGCCCGTTGCCATTCATCGAGCAGCGCAGTTCGCGGTTTTTGAGCGCTGCCGCAAATGGCAGAGCGGGCGTCTCTGCACCACCAGCGATTCCCAATCCGGGCCGGAGCGCCAGGACGAGAGCAGAACAACAAAGAAGGAGGGCGCGTTTCAACGTGAGAAAGGAGAATGGGAGTCCGTCCTACTTCCCACGCCGTGCCGTGTTGTCAAAGCCGGTGGCTGCCTCGCCATGGGCAAAGCACAGCGAACTTATCCGACGGACGTTCGTCCTCATCGCATTTGCGTGTCATTCTGAGCCCTGCCTAAGAATCCAGACCCGCTATTCGTCTTCTCTCCGAAAATCCAATGAGATTGCACCGACAGCGAGGATCGGATCACGATCCACGCGCGTTCCTTTCCACCCCAGATCGCCCGCCTATGAAAACTCGTTTCGTCTTTTCCTTTCTCGCCGTGCTGACGTTTGCGCCGATCATCGGGCGCGCCGACAACGAAATCGGCTTCATCGAAAAATTCGCCCTCGCGACCGATCGCGAAGCTGTGCTCGATCAACTCATCCCCGGCAGCGAGGACTACTACTTTTTCCACGCGCTTCATTTTCAAAACACGCAGCAGAGGGAAAAGCTCGCGACCATCATGGACCAGTGGGCGAAGCGCTTCCCGAAGTCCGCGCGGCGGCGGATCATCGAAAATCGCGCGGCGTTGCTCGCCTACGATGCCGATCCGCAGGCGACGCTGAAGTTTTTGCGCGAGCGGTTGAATCTCGAGTTCAATCATCAGCAGGAGGCGCGCGATCAAAAGCCCGACCTGCCGGCGCAACTCGATCCGGCGCGCATCGCCCGCGAAGTGTTTCAGCGCGAGGCTTTGCAGCAGACAGACGATTTGAGCCAGGTGGACGACCGCGCGCTCGCTTCGCTGGTCCGGGACAAGGTTGCGCTCAAGCCGTCGCAAATCCGCGACCTGCTCAAACGGCTGAAGCGACCGGATGTGCCGGGGCTCGTGGACGTAATCGCGGCGGATTTGCGGACCAAGGAAAGTCGCGGTTTTGGCGAGTTTGAAATTCATCGCGCGCTGCTTCCCGAGCAACTCGACGACCTCGCGAAACGCATCCCGGCGCTCGCCGACAATCAAGCATTCGTCTTCGCGCGGTTGCGCAAGCTCGCGCCGGGTGCGGACGCCGACGCCGAGTTCGATCCCGCCGAACGTGAGGCGTGGCTCGAGCGCGCGTGGGCTTATGCAAAAAATCTCAGCGCCGCCTTCAATACGCTCAAGGCACACATCCTTTTCCAGCGGCTCCAGCACGACCGCACGCGCGGAGTTTACGACCAGGCGCGCTTCCTCGAATACCTCAAGCTCCCGCGCCGCGCGAATTACGTGAACCCCGAGTATCTGCGCCGCGTCGAACTCGGATCGCAGGCCGTCGATTTCAACGCCGACTTGAGCGCGGCGCTCGGCGCGGTGCCGCCGATTCGAAACGACGAGGAACTCGTCCGCGACTATCTGCTGCACTTGCTCAAGGACGAGCCGGCGTGGGAGCCCTATGCCGTCTGGCTGCGCGATACGTGGCTGAAACCGATCTTCGCCGAGGCGAAAATTGTCAACGGAGTGGGCGATCCGGAAAAGTGGGCGTCGTTGCTTTCGCCGACGGCATTTCAAGCACTGAAGGAGCGCGTCGATGTCGATTTCTCGCGGACCAATCCGCCCTTTCTCGCGCCGGGCGACGACGTGAGCCTCGATCTCTTTTTAAAAAACACGCCGAAGCTCATCGTGAAGATTTACGAGATCAACACGCTCTCGTATTTCCTCGCCAACCAGCGCCAGCTCAACACCGACCTGCAGCTCGACGGCCTCGTCGCAAATCGCGAGACGACCCACGATTTCACGACCGATGAAGCGGGACGCAGCCCGTTTCGCCGCGCGGTGCGGACGTTCAAGTTTCCCGAACTCAAGGGCAAACGCGGCGCGTGGGTCGTCGAGTTTATCGGCGGCGGAAAATCCAGCCGCGCACTCGTGCGCAAAGGCCAATGGTCGCTGCTGCAGCGCACTGGCCCGGCGGGCGAAATGCTCACGGTGCTCGACGAGACGCGGCAACCGGTGAAAGACGCGGTCGTGTGGCTCGAGGGGCGCAAGCTCACCCCGGACGAAAAATCGGGCTACATCCTTGCGCCCTTTACACAGCAGCCGGGGACGAGGCCGATCATCCTGGCCGACGCCGCGGGCGACTTTGCTACGCTGGCGAGCCTCGATCATCGCGCCGAAAACTACCGGCTCGACGCGCAGATTTTCATTGAGCGCGAGCAACTTCTCGCGCGCCGCGAGGCGACCGTCGCCGTGCGCGCCGCATTGCTGCTCAATGACGCGCAGGTCTCGCTCGACCTGCTCAAAGATCCAAAGCTGATCATCACCTCAACCACGCTCGACGACGTGTCCACGACGAGCGAAGTGAAGATCGCGAAGCTCGATCCTGCCAAGGTTTTCACGCACACTTTCACCGTCCCAGACCGCGTCGCGAGAATGCGGGTCGTCTTCAGCGGACAGGTCGAACAATTGAGCAAGGGTGGAGAGAAACAGGAAATCACCGCGTCGCACGAGTTGGGGATCAACGGCATCGACAGGACACCTCAAGTCGCCGCGCCGCATCTGAGCAGATTTGCGGGCGGCTACGTCTATGAATTGCTCGGCAAGAACGGTGAGCCGCTTGCCGACCAGCAGGTGGTCTTCGATTTCCAGCACCGCGATTTTCAAAACGAGATCACCATCCCGCTGCGCACAGACGAAAAGGGCCGCATCAATCTCGGTGAACTCAAGGATCTCAGCACGGTGCAAACCCGCGCTGCCGAACAGGGCGGACGCTGGGAGCGTGGCGAGTGGGAGATGGAAGATGCGAATCGCACATGGCCACAAGCGATCCACGCCAGGGCGGGCGACACGATCAACGTGCCGTGGACGGGCGACGCGCAGCCGACGGTGTCATTGCTCGAAGTGCGTGGCGGCACCTTCGCCGCGGACCGACGCGCGGCGGTTTCACTCATCGCGCGCGGCGTGCTCAAGCCGGTAGCTGTAGCGCCGACGGAGACTTCATTTCTCGCGCTTAACGGACTCGATCCGGGCGACTACTCGCTCCAGGTTGCGGGCCAGTTGCCAATTACCATCCGTGTCACTGCCGGACAACCGGTGCGAAACTGGATGGTCTCCGCGAATCGCGACCTCGAAGTCCGCGACCCTGCACCGCTGAACATCGAGTCGATCAAGCGCGACGGAGGCGCTTTGGTCGTGCAACTCGCGAACGCCGACAAGTTCGCGCGCGTCCACATCGCCGCCACTCGCTTCCTTCCGGAGAACAGCTTATTTACAGCGCTCGGCGACTTCATGCGCTTCGAGCCAGGGCAGGAAAGCCCGGCAAAAATGCCCAACCTTTTTGCCGCCGGACGCGCCATCGGCGACGAGTATCGCTACATCCTCGAGCGCCGCTACGCGAAGCTCTTCCCCGGCAACATGCTTACGCGTCCAGGTCTGCTGCTCAATCCGTGGGAGGTGCGCTCGACGGATTTGCAGGCGGAGGAAATGGAGGCAATGCAGCGCGCGGCGGGTACCGCGGGCGGACGAGCCGCGGCGAAGAAAGCGGCGGAGGCGCAGAGACCAGGGGAAGCGAAATCGGTGGCGAGTCCGGAGGGCGATCACAGCGTGAACCTCGACTTCGTCGCGCAATCCGCGCCGGTCCTTTACAACCTCGTGCCCGACGAAAAAGGCGTGGTTCGCATTGACGTCAAGGCGCTGGGCGACCGGCAGCAGGTGCAGATTTACGCGGAGAACCTGACGAGCGCGGCGTGGCGGACGTTCGCGTTGGCCGAGGTGCCGACGAAATTTCAAGACCTGCGGCTCGTCCGAAATCTCGATCCGCAAAAGCCCTTCACGGAAAAAAAGGAAGCGACCGTGCTGGCCACGGGACAGGCACTCACGCTGGCCGACATCCTCACCGCCGACCTCGAGAGCTACGACTCGCTCGCCGGCGTGCATGCCCTCTTCTCGACGCTCAACAACGATCCGAAGCTGGCGAAATTCGCGTGGGTGCTGAAATGGCCAACGTTCAAGGACGAAGAGAAGCGCGCTAAGTATTCCGAGTTTGCCTGTCACGAACTGAATTTTTTCCTCAGTCGGAAAGACCCCGCGTTTTTCCAAAAAGTGGTGCAGCCGTATCTGCGCAACAAAAAGGATCGCACGTTCCTCGATGACTTCCTGCTCGCCAACGATCTGCGCGGCTACCTCGAACCGTGGGCTTTCGCGCGGCTGAACATGGCCGAGCGAGCCCTGCTCGCGCAACGCCTGCCCGGCGAGGCGACGAACACCGCGCGGCATTTGCGCGAATTGTGGGAACTCGTTCCGCCAAATCCCGATCGCGAAAATCAGCTTTTCGAGACGGCGTTGCGCGGGCGCGCCATGCAGGCGGATGATGAGGATTCATTCAGGGGTGAAAAGAATCGTCGGGAAGCGGAAGCGGTCGTTGCTGGGGCTCCGGCCGCTCCCGCTCCTGCACCGATGCCAGCCGCTTCGGCGATGGCGGGCGACAAGCCGGCCCTCGGCACCGCGCGCGGGGCGGAACTCGCGAAAAGCGCCAACGTGAATCTCGCACTCGACGCCGAGGACGTGGTGGAAAAGCGCAAGCAAGTGAACGAACCGCTCGCAGACGCTCAGTTGAAAGATGCGAATACCTACTCCGGCGCGACCACATTTTCCGGCGGAGTATTGGTCTTCACGAGCGGCGAGGAAGCGAAACGCCAGCGTGCGCTCGTGCGACAATTCTTCCGCGCGCTCGGGCCGACGAAAGAATGGGCGGAGAACAATTATTACCAGCTCTTCATCGGCCAGCAGAACGCGGAACTCATTCCGATCAATGCCTTCTGGCGCGACTACGCGGCGTGGGATGGCAGGACGCCATTTGTCTCCGCGCACATCACGGAGGCCGCGCGCAACTTCTCCGAGATCATGCTCGCGCTGGCCGTGCTCGATCTTCCCTTTGAGTCGCCGAAGCACACGACGAAAACCGATGGCAGCCAATTCACGCTGACCGCCGCCGGGCCGCTCATCGCTTTCCACAAAGAGATCAAGCCCGCCGTCGCCGCGCCGGGTCAAACGGAGTTGCTCGTCAGTCAGAATTTCTTCCGGGCCGACGATCGCTATCGCGAGGAAGGGAACGAGAAGTTCGACAAATATGTGACCGCGGAGTTTCTCGCCGGAGTCACGTATGGCGCAAACATCGTCGTGACCAACCCGACCTCCGCGCCGCAGAAGCTCACGGTGCTCCTGCAAATCCCGCGCGGCGCGCTGCCCGTGAGCGGCAGCAAGGCGACCGACAGCCAGCGCCTCCGCATCGAGCCCTACACGACGAAGACACTCGAATATTTCTTCTATTTCCCCGCACCCGCCGCGCAGCCGCTGCCGCACTATCCGGTGCATGTCTCGCGCGATGAGCAGGTGGTGGGTTCGGCAAAACCGTTCACGTTCAAAGTGGTGAAGCAGCTCTCGCAGGTGGACAAGGCGTCGTGGGATTACATCTCGCAATACGGCACCGACCAGGATGTGTTCACCTTTCTCGACCAGGCCAACATCGAGCGGCTGGACCTCGAACGCGTGGCGTGGCGCGCGCGGAAGAGTGTGGATTTTTTCCGCAAGCTGATTGCCGTCCTGGGAAAGCGGCACGTCTTCAGCGAGCCGATTTATCGCTATGCTGTGCTGCACAATGCTGCGCTGCCGCTGGCTGCGTGGTTGCGGCAGCGCGCGGATTTCATCGGTGAATGCGGGCCGTGGCTCGAGGCGAAATTGCTGAAGATCGATCCGATCGAGCGGCGCGCTTACGAGCACCTCGAATATTCGCCGCTCGTCAATCAGCGAGCGCACAAGCTTGGCGCCGATCATCGCATTCCGAATCCTGTGTTGCGGACGCAGTATCAGAGCCTGCTCAACATCCTCTCGCACAAGCCTGCGCTCGACCAGATCGACCAGATGAGCGTGGTCTATTACCTCTTCCTCCAGGATCGCGTGGAGGAGGCACTGAGACACTTTCACACGATCAAGCCCGAAGCGTTGCCGACTCGATTGCAGTACGATTATTTCCGCTGCTACGCGGCATTCTACGAGGAGCAGCTAGCCGAGGCGCGTGGCCTTGCCAACCAATACGCCGATTATCCCGTGGACCGCTGGCGGAATCTTTTTGCCGATATCGGCGCGCAGCTCGACGAGATCGAAGGAAAAGCCCCACCGCCCGCAAAGCCTGATGGCAAGCCGAACCGCGAGGCGCAGCACGGTGAACTCGCGGCGACGGAACCGTCGTTTGATTTCAAAGTCGAGAACCGGCAGATCGCGCTGACTTGGAAAAATCTGCGCGAGGTAATGATCAATTACTACCTCATGGACCCCGAATTTTTATTCAGCAGTAGCCCGTTCGTCACGCAGGACCCGGGCCGCTTCTCGATCATCAAACCGAGCCAGTCCGCGAAGCTGGCACTGCCCGACGGCAAGGACGTCCTCGATGTTCCCCTTCCCGGCGCGTTTGCGAAATCGAACGTGCTCGTGGAAATCCTCGGCGCCGGCCAGCGCAAGGCGCAGGCTTATCACGCGAACACGTTGAAGCTCGCGCTCACCGAAAATTATGGCCGTCTCGAGGTGCGCGACGAGGGCGCAAACAAGCCGGTCGCGAAGGCCTACGTGAAAGTCTATGCGCGGCTGAAAAACGGCACGATCCGCTTTTTCAAAGACGGCTACACGGACCTGCGCGGAAAGTTCGACTACGCGAGCCTCAACTCCAGCGAGGGCCACACCGAACCAGTCCCCGGCTCGCGTGGTTCATCCGGCGAAGGTGCTGGCTTGAACTACCAGATGCTCGCGCCGTCCGAACTCGAGAGCGTGGACAAGCTCGCGATCCTGCTTCTGAGCGAGGCGCACGGCGCGCTCGTCCGCGAAGTCGTTCCGCCGCGGCAGTAATATTGCTTCCGGCCGTCGAGAACTGCGCCCAAAAAAACGCGAGTCAATTCTGAGCGGAGCGGAGGCGGTCAGGCGGGCGCAGCGCAGTCGAAGGAATCCCGCGCATTTACCGAGGATATCGCACAGAATCGCGGGGATCCTTCGCCTGCGTCCCGCCTGCGTCCCCCGGACGGAACTCCGTTCAGGATGACGCGCGTTTGGGAAGGCGCATTGCCGCCGCCAGCACGACGCAGCTTTGTGAGAGCCTCAGAATGATCTGCGGTTTGAGTTTTTCGACAGGTTCCTTACGCTCCGCTGCGCACGAGATGCATCAGATCGCGCAACGGCTCGGAGGCAGCCTCTGCGTGGAGAGTAACAGTGTGCTCGCGTCCGTCGTCGCCCACGATGGTGATGTGGTGGAGAAACTGGTCCGCAGATTTTCCCGAAGCGGTCAGCGTTGCGGGCAGGTCGAAAAAACTGCACGCGGTCACGAGTTTCTCGACACGCTTTTTGGCCGCAGCAGTCAAGGTGGCGGTATCGAGCACGATGGGTGGTGGACGGATTCCGGCGAAGCCGCCGGTGCGAGAAACGGTGATGCGCATGTGAGAAAAATGCAGGCGGACTTGTCACGCCGGTCAACACGCCCGCCTGCTTAGGGAAGGGCTACCTGATGACGCCGACTTGTTTCCAAGCGTCTTGCACCGCTTTCTTCTCCGCGCTGTTCGCGCCGAAAAGATCCGTCGCGGACTTGATTGTGGCAGTCGCGGCGAAGGCAAAATTCGAGTCGGCACGCAGCCGGTTGCAGAGCGTGTCGTACCAGATTTTGCCGGCCTTGTCCCAAGCGTTGCCACCGATCGCTGTGGCGGTGAGATAGAAGGCGAGATTCGGGATGCCGGAGTTGATGTGGACGCCGCCGTTGTCGCCAGCGCTGTGGTCGTAATCCTTCATGTGCGCGGGCTGCGGATCTTTGCCGAGCCGCGGATCGTCGTAGGCCGTGCCGGGCGCTTTCATCGAGCGCAACGCGATGCCTTTCACGCCTTTGGCGAGCAGCCCCGCACCGATGAGCCAGTCAGCTTTCGCGGCCGATTGCTTCAGTTTCCACTGCTTCACGAGCGAGCCGAAAACGTCGGACAACGATTCGTTCAGCGCGCCCGATTGGCCTTGATAAATGAGGCCTGCTTCGAACTGCGTGACGCCGTGCGTGAGTTCATGGCCGATCACGTCGAGGCACTTGGTGAAGCGGTCGAAAATCTCGCCGTCGCCGTCGCCATAGACCATCTGCTCGCCGTTCCAGAAAGCGTTGTCGAAGGCTTCGCGCGGGTCTTCGCTGTAGTGGACTGTCGAGTCGAGACGCATGCCTTTGTCATCGACGGAAGTGCGATTGAAGACCGCTTTGTAAAAGTCGTACACCGCGCCCGAGTAGTCGTAGGCTTCGGTAACGAATTTATCCTTCGTCTTCTTCCCGCCTTCACCGCGCACGAGCGTTCCGGGCAGCACGGGCTTTTGCTTGGCGTCGTAAATGGTGCGGCGCTTTTGTCCCGTGGGTGTGGCGAGCGCGACCGCGCCGAGACTGGCGAGCATCTCGCGGTGGCCGCGCAGGCGCTCGCTTTGCAGCATCGTGCTCAGCGCTCGCCGGCGCTGGCGGGGCGTGCCGTTTTCCGCTAGCCCTTTGAGCATGTGCGCGGGGATAATGGTGCAGCACGGGCAGCCGAAGAAGGCGCGGTGCGACAGGGTGGAACGATTGGTTTTCATACGCGTTTGGATTCCTCAGTTAGCGATTTTTTCCTCCCACGACACCATGCCACGGGAGAACGCTACAAATGCTGCCACCCGCCCCGATTCGGTGGCAAGCCGATTATCCCATGCGCATCACAGCGGACTAAACCGGCTGCGCAGGAGCGGCGGACAGGAAATTCAAAGCGCCGCCCGACCCACCACATTCCGCCGAAAACATCCCCACGAACGCTTTGGGAGTTTGATTGACAGCACTGAGACAGTCTTTATTTTTGCGAACTGAACCGGTGCCGGTCCTCAACCCCCGCGCACGCCAGCATTCAGCATCTTTTCAAGCGCAAATAGCACAACGGTATGTCTCAAAAAATTCTGGTGATCGACGACACCCTGGTAGCCTCCAAGCTCGCGGAAAACGTGCTTGCGCAGAATTACCACGGCGTCGATGTGCTTCTCGCGCAACGCGGCGGC
>JBBSDS010000143.1:0-11880 GCA_038240495.1 Chthoniobacterales bacterium
AAGAACTCCGATGAGTCTTCAGCGCATTGGCAATTCCCAAAAAATACCCGGACCACGAGACGCTCGACAAACCGGCGAAACGGATTTTAGCGTAACCTCCGTCGTTCCAAATGCCCGCCACAAACCGACTTATCACAGCCATGAAATCGAGCATTGCCTTTGTCGCCCTGTTCCTCTTCGCGCGCGCGCAAAGTGCGTCCCCTGGAGATGTCGCGGTAGGCTCTATCGTAACGGTCGCTGGCAATATCAGCGGCATAGATGCAGACAACGGGCGCATTACCGTCGGCTCTAACAATACTTATTTCGTAACCGCCAACTCGGCACTCACCGTCAACGGCAAGCGGGGAAGCATAGCGGATCTCGCCAACGGGATGAAAGTCACCGGGTCGGCTGAGGTCGCAAAGGCCGACGTACGCTTCGAGCAGCAGAAGAAAATCATCAGGATGCTCACCGCGACCACCGACCCTTCCAAAGTCCGACCTGTAGCGGCCTCCACTCCTTTCCGGATTCCCGCACAGAATCCATCGGGCATGCCTGCTCCGGCGATGCCATTTACGCCGGCGGACATGGAAAATCTTAAGAAAAAGCTTTCTGGTACTTTCTGGACGGTTCCAAATCAACGCCTTGGGAACAGCGTGCCCGATACACAATGGGTAGGCCTGAATCCTGATGGCACAATAACCAGCAGCAGCAGTGACAAGGCAGGATTTTGGATGCCCATTCTTGGCTCGAAGGTGCAAGTGCGCTATTACAACGGGCTGACTCTCGAATTAGGTCTGATTGGTTTCAACACCGAGCTGAACAGGGGGCTGGACGTGCGATTCGGTCCTGTGATTCAAAGCTCAGAGCGTTTTGCTTGGACACTCATCGCAGCACCTACGCAGGAAATGCTGACGAAGGTTTCGCAGCATCCGCCACCGCCCACCTCCGCTTCTGTCTCCGTTGCAGCCCCTGCTTCCGTTGCCACTTCTGTCCCCGCCCCAGTCCAGCCCAGCCCCGAGACGCAGCAGGCAGCTTCGGGCGTTATCAAGACGAACCACAACAACCTTGTCTTCGTCACCGGAAAAGACGGCGCGGGGAGCGGCTTTATCGCCAACATGGACGGAGCCAATTATCTCGTCACCAATGCCCACGTCGCTGCGGGCGTCAGTGATGCAAATTTCAAAACGCTTGATGGCACGATCGTCGAGCGCGGCGCGGCGGGAGTTGCCGTAGGGCACGACATTTTCCGGATGGCGCTCTCAAAAGGCGGCAAACCCTTCGATGTGATGGAGGGCGTGGATGAAAACGCCGGAATTGGCGACGAAGTCGTCGTGCTCGGCAACGCGGAGGGCTCCGGCGTCATCAACACCATCACGGGCAAAATCGTCGGCATCGGTCCGAACCTCGTGGAAACCGACGCGCAGTTCGTCCCTGGCAATAGCGGCAGCCCCATCGTCCACCTCAAGACCGGCAAGGTCATCGGCGTCGCCACTTATGCCGTCACGCGGAAATACGACGCCCTCACAAACGAGAAAATGAAGGAGCCAGTCGTTCGCCGCTTCGGCTACCGGATCGACAGCGTGAAAACCTGGCAGCCGGTGAACTGGCAGGCTTTTTACGGGCAGGCGGCCACGATGGAGAGAATCCATGCGCTCACCGAGGCGCTGGACAACTTTTTCCGCGATATTTTTCAAAACAAAAGCCGCGTCACGGCTTCAAAGCACACGAACCCTGTCATCAAAAACCGCATCGGCCAATGGCTGGAATCGAAGAACCACAAGCTCAGCGTCACTGACCGGGCAAACGCGGACGCA
Source organism: Chthoniobacterales bacterium (assembly GCA_038240495.1). Lineage (GTDB taxonomy): Bacteria > Verrucomicrobiota > Verrucomicrobiia > Chthoniobacterales > Chthoniobacteraceae > Chthoniobacter. The sequence goes on from JBBSDS010000143.1 coordinate 1,797, forward strand.
AACTTCATCTCCTTCCTCAAGGTCGCCTGCCAGACAGATCTCGCCGAAGCCCAACGCTCCCTCAGCTATGATTATTTCCAGCGGCGCCTGACCGAAGAGCAGCGAACTCGGAACGAAATGGCGCAAGCCTTCACGGACATCATCAAGAACATCCGGGAGTAGCAAAAGATAACGGCGGTGGGGATGGCGTCAGGGCGTCGCCTTCCCGTCAGTCTTGATCGGGGCAAGTGGAGAAAAAACAACCTCCTGAACGGCAGCCAGCGGCAGTGTCAATTTGCCGGCGACCTCGCTTTGGCAGGTCACCTTTCCGTTCTCGATTCGGTATGAACTGACCGACAGCGCGCCAAATCCGCGGAGGCGCAAACGCGTCCCAGGCTGGCCGGCGATGAACTCGCCGCGGAAATCGATCATCGTCAATCGCTCGACGGACAAATCGAGCGTGCCCGCTTCCGAGTCAAAAACCACGGCCGTTGGCGTGACGGTTCGCACCGTGCCGCGCGCTTCATCCCCATTGGCAAAGACCACAGTTTCATGCGACGGCTCGGGACGGAGCGTTTTGCCCGGGATCTGGCCATTCCAGGGACCGACCCAAAGATTCGAAAACGTACAGGGCATGCTGGCCTGTGGGATGAGCATCAGGCCGCGTCCGAGATAGCGCGGGTCTTCGCCGGGCTTCGATCCGATCTGGGTGATGAGCACGCCATCGACGATGATCGCGATCATGCCCGACGGGCGATCGGCGAGCAAACGGATGTGGCGCTGGAAGGCATCGGCCGGCACTTTCCCGGAAAACTCAACCTGCTGCTGGGACGCAGGACGGCCATGCAATCGCGGGCTCATGTCGTAGAAAAAGAGACCTTGGGAATGGAATTGCAGCATGTAGCCGGGGTTGTCGGCTTCCGAGAAAAGCCGCGCGGAAAAGTACACGGGCATCCGCTTCGTCGTGACATCGAAGCTGAGTTCGACGCGCTGGGGCAGCGCTTCGAAGACCCGCCCGAGGTGCGCGCCGTTGGCGACGTTGCCGTCACCGCCGGTCCCTTCGATTGAGAACGCGCCGTCGAAATAACGCCACGGGCTCGATGCCACTAGACTGTTCAATCCGGCTCCGGTCCTGGCGATTCGCACGGCAGAATTCACCGCCTCGAAAGCCATTCCCCGCTCCCAGATCTCGTGGTCGCACGCGCCGTCGGAAACCGGCAATTGCCCAACCTGATAGAATGACAAAGCCTGCACCCAGGGGTGCGCGATCTCGATCCGACCGGTGGCAGGCGATTCGAGGATCAGGCGCTCCTTGTCGAGCTCCACCAAATCCCCGGCAAGCCAGTCGCCATTTCTGAAGCGCGCGACCACGCGGGACTTCGCCACCGGCTGTTGCTCACGGAAACCGATGAGCACGCCGGACGCACGCGCCGTCTCAAACTCCGCTGGCGCGTCCGCCTTGCCAATCCGCCAGCGCAGCCGGCCACCGTCGCCGATCATGTCGAGCACGCCGCTGAGGCGATCTCCATTTTTGAAAACGATCACGTCGTTCGTCTTGGGGGGCGTCCAGGAAGCGTGCAGAAATTCAATCTCGCGCACAGCCGAAGGGACCAGCGCGAGCTCTCCGGCGAAATTCGTTCGCACAACGAATTTTCCATCGCGCCAGTCCAATCCAGCGGCTTCCAATTCGCCCCGCCGCGCAAGTCGCAAACGCGCCACCGGCGGATTCTCGTCCGGCGGATTTTCCGGCCGCCGAAAACGCACGAGCGTCACTTTCGACTGCGGCATTTCGATCGCACCAGCGCTCATTGCGATCTTCAATTTTCCGGCCGCCAGACTCGCAATTTTGCCCTCCTGCATCTCGCGCCCCGCAAAAACCTGGTCGCCTGCCGATGTCTCCGCATCGGACTCACCATCCGTCGGGAGGCGGCCATCCCACGGTACGATGCGAATCCTCGAAAGCGTCTGTTCGGAATCCGCATTCCAACTCATCGGCTGCCAGCAGAAGCCACCGCCATTCTTCCCCGCCGCACCCTTGCCGATCTTCCAATCCATGGCCTTGCGCCCATTGATGAAAACGAGAAGCCGCCCGCCGGTGTAATCCTCGAAGACACGAAACAGGACCGGCCTTTTTTTTCCGGGTGCGCCATTTTCCGCGAGTTCGCTGAAGGGCGGGGAAGACTTTGAGAGATCGACCTGCTCGGTTTTCGCTTCGCCCCCGCTTGGGGAGGAAACTCGAAGGACAGTCCCCCGGAGAGTGATCTGCAGGGAACCGACGCCCAAGCCGCGAAGGACCGAATTCCGATTGTGAAGGGTCAGCGCAAAGGCGTTGAATCCCCCGCCTTGATCCACCTCGAAACGGTACTCCACCTGATCTGGAAGCGCCTCAAAGCGGCGCCCAATCGCCGTCGCCGCCGAGGCCCGTAGCTCACCGTCGCGATAGCTCCAGCCACCGCCCGAGGTCCAGCCCGCGAGGCTGGTCGGCCCGTCGTAGCATTCGGCAGCAGCGCCCTTGGAAAAATAAATCCATTCGAGACTCGAGCGATCAGCGGTGCATGGCCTGCCGTCCGCGAACTTGAGACGAACTTTGCCGCCATCGATTCCGACCACCTCCGCCGCCAGCCAATCGCCCCCGCGGAATTTGACCGTCGCGTGAACTTTTTCATCGGGCCCGGATGCACTCGCCATGCTGAGCCGATGGACTTGCGCCAGCGGAAAGGCCAGCGGCGCGGAGGCGTCGGCGCGCTGCCAGCCCAGCTCCTGCCGGCCAAGATTCAGCGCAGTCAGCGCGCCGTGCAGACGGGTGCCGTCGGAGAATTCGAGCAACTGCGGACCCGACGGGTCCGGCTCGGTTCGGTCGTCGGTAGCGTCATCGCCGCTGGCCACTTCGCCACCGATGAATACCTGCCCTCCAAAAATCACTTGAGCCGCGGCCCCCGGCGCGAACCATCCGGCCGCACCGATCGCCGCGAGGGCGAAAACGATTCCGGCAGGCAGCGCTTTCATCATCGTTCGTAAATCGGCAGATAGCGGTAGCTGAGCGCGATCGAAAGCAGACCGAAGGACGTGGAAAGCGGTCGCCCCAGATTTCCGTCCCAGCTTCCGTCATCATTCTGCGTCTCGCCGAGCCACTGCACGCGCTTCTCATTCCAGTCGCTCCACACTTTCACGTCGCTCTGAAACAGCGCCTGAGACGCGTAGTACTCGAAGTAAAAGGGATAGGCTCCACCGCCATCGTCGCCGCCGTTCTTCAGCATCTTGAACGCCTTGGTGAAAGTCGGCTGGTCCTTTTTTCGCGCATAGGCATAGACGGCCACCCCGATGGCCGTCGTGGCCATGCCGTTTCCGCCGGAGCCCGGCGTGTAGCCGATGCCGCCCGTGCCGGGGTTTTGGCAGTCGGTGTAAAACTTCAGCGCGCCTTCGATCGCATTCTCCGGCACCCGCAAACCGGCATTGCGCGCGGCGACGAGCGCGACAAAGCACGCCCCACTCACCGTCGAATCCGCATCCTTCGAATCCGGCCCGTAGCGCCAGGCTTTGAACCGGTTTTTTTCCTGCGATGTGAGGATGAGTTCCACCGCCTTTTTCAGCGCCGGTCCGATGCGTTCGTCCTGCACCGCGCCATACGCCTCCGCGAGCGCGAGCGTGCCGAATCCGTGATTGTACATTGAGCTGCCGATGTAGCCGGTATTCGCATTCGCCTTGGCCAGAATGTAATCGACGCTGCGCTTGATCGACTTCGCGTAGGGTCCGTAATTCGGGTCGTCGCCATGCGCGAACATCGCCAGCATCGCCAGCGCGGCGGTCGCGGGCTCGGTCCCGTAATTGCCGGGGAAAGAACCTTCGGCATTTTGCGTGGCGACAAGAAAGCGTAGTCCGCGCTCATAGATGCGCTCGACTTGCGGCGAGACCTGCGTGCCGCGATAGACGTTGAGGTCTTGCGCGCCCGACGGCAGCCCAGACAACAGCGTGACGAAGATTAAGACGCGAAGCAGGCGGCCGGTGGATGCAGTTTTCATGGGCGGTGTAGAGGGATGCCGATCCGGTATTTGAGTCGCATGATCAGTCCAATTCTTGTTCTTCGAGAACTTTCGCGGCAACGGGGGCGGTTGGCGTTTGCACCAGTTTTTTTGGTTCGGGATGGCGCGGTGCGTGCGCGGGCGCTGGGTCGTAAATCAGCTCACTGACGGCGCCCGCGGACAATCGCAGATCACCGAGAGTGGCGCTGTGCGCCACGAGTTCGTGGCCGTCCCAACGGAAAGTATCGACATTGATCGCGCTGCCGTCTGCGAGGCGGATGCGCCCAGCGGATTTCTCCGGCTGGAGCGCGCCGCCAAATTCCACGGCCTGCACTTTCTCGACCGGCAATTCCAGCTCTCCGATTTCGCTTCCGACGAGGAGTTTTCCGTCGCGCAATTCCTTCGGCGCACCGGACACCGCGTCTCCATTGGCCAGCGCCGTCGCCGCGGCTCCATCACCGCCGACGCGAGGCAGTTCGCCATTCCAAGGACCGATCCAGAGATTTGAAAAGACGACCGGATACTCGCTGGACGCGTACGGATGAAACCGGACGGTCTGGCCAAGACCGGGCAGTCGATCATTGCTGTCCTGACCAATCCGAATGGCGAGAGCGCCATCAAGGAAGAAATCGGCCGTGCCGATTTTCGTATCAACAAAAACGCGGAGCGACGTGCGCGTTGTTGCGTCGGCCAGTTTGTCGCGCAGCGGAATGTTTCGCCAATTCTGGCGGTTCGGCAGTTTCGGGTTGTTCACGTAGAGTTGAAGATTCCCGTAGCCGACGGTCGCCCGCACCGACCCGGCGTCGCCTTTGGCGGAGAGCAGCACTCCAAAGTTCGGCTGACTGCCACCAGCTTGCGTCACCTCGCAACGCACTTCGAGACGTTCGCACTCGCCGCGGACGACCCATTGCAGACCGTTCGACTGTCCGTCGTAGTCGGCGTCGTTTCCAGTCGGAGGCTGGATGTAATTGCCATCCAGATGAATCCACGGACTCGACTTTCCCCGCGGCACACGGTCGGCGGCATCCGATTTCTCTGCAGCCTCGCCGAGCCAGGCCAGCGGATCGCGACCTCCGTCACAGACGTCGAGCCGCGCATTCGGGTAGAGATGCCACAGTCGGCTGCGGTCCACGACCACGGGCCCGAGGAGCGCGTGCTTCCACTGGAGTTTCGTTTCATCCAGAGCCATCAATTCGCCCCGCAATCGCTCGCCGTTGCGCAATTCCACAGTCGCCGCCTTGCCATCCGCTTTGACCTTCTGGCTGCCCGCCAGACGCACACCAGCGATGCGCCCCACTTGAAATTCGACCTCCTGCCCGTTCCGGGTTTTCCACCGCAGCGGCGTGTTCTGCCCGGCCGACAGCAAAGTCCCGGACAACTCATCGCCGTTCTTGAAAACAAGCGCATCGGCGGGTGGTGGCGGTGCCATCGGGCGTTGCGGGAAAACGACGGTTTGCAATGCGGTCGCGGGCACTTCGAAGGCCGGTGCAAAAGCCGTCTGGCAGCGGACTTTTCCGTCTCGGATTTCAAGTCCCGCCACACTCAGTTCGCCGCGCGTCCCGAACGCCAGCATGGCGTCCGCCGCCACCAGTGGAACGGTCGCGTTTGCAAACTGCACAAACGTCCCGCCAGCCCGCGGCATTTTCTCGCCGGAAAAAATCAGCTCCGAATTCGTGACCGACTCCAGTGTCCCGGCCACCGGCGCGGCATTGCCGACGCTCAGCCGTTCGGCAGCGACCGCGACGTCGCCTTCTTGCGGAGTCACGCCATCCCACGGCTGCACGCGGAGCTGGTTGAATCGAAGGTCGTGCTCCTGATTGTCGAAACAAATCCCGTTGATCCTAATTTGCGGGGCTGCTCGATTCCCGGCTGCATTGTCCTTCTCGGCACGGAGTTTCCAGTCGCCCAATGGCCGGCCATTTCGCACCACCACGAGACGCTGGCCGACTCCATCGAAAAGCACCCGATAGCTCACCGGCCTTTTCTCGGCCTGCGCCTCCTTCGGCAGCGGCGTGCTCAGGTGTTCGAATTTGTCGATGTAAATAAGCCGCGTAAACTCCTTGCGTCCGAACTTCAACTCCACCGTCCCGGTGCCGTAACTATTCGGCTGCGGGCCAAAGGGCTGGAGCCAAAGCCGCAGGCCGTCATCGCTTTCTGCGGGTATCTCAAACGCCACCTCGAAGCGCGGCGTCGGTGAAAGAGAGCGACCAATCCAGGGAGCAACGCGCGAGGTCAACGTGCCGTCCGCCACCTCCATCCACGCGCTCGCGGACGACGAAAGCCAGCCCTCCATCGCGAGCGCATCGCCGGAGAATCCAAAGGCCGGCACAGGTGTCGGTCCGAAATACAGCCACTCCACCTGCGACCGCGGAATCGTGCAGGTCATTCCGGCGCTGAGTTTCACGTCGATGGTCTTGCCATCCGCGCTGGTCACGTCACCAAACAGCCAGTCACCACCGGGCAGCTTCACGGTCGCGGAAACGGGCTTGTCGCTACCCGCTACCGTCCGACCAAAAACGGAAACGACCCGTCTGTTTAAACTCTGAGCGAGCACGATGCGCCGGACGACCGCGCGTGGAAAGCGCAGCGCCTCGCTCACATCGGGTCTGCGCCACACGACTTCATCGCGCGTGATCTGCACGACCTCACCCCGGAGTTGCCGCCCATCATGGAAAAGCAACACGTGCCCAAGACCTTCCGCCTTCGCCGGGACGGCTGTCGCGCCTCGGTCGGTCATCGGCACAACGACACCCACTCGTCGCCCTTCGTTAAGTTTCCGGACGATTTCGTCGCCAAAGAGGTTGGTATCCGATGGCAGGACAAGCTGCGCGTGAGCCGTCAGCCCCGGACCAGCGAGCATCGCCGCAAGGATTGAGAGCCACCGGAAACAGTGCATGCGGGCTATCTTCAGCGCTCTTTCACGCCGGCTTCGAGCTGCTGAAAATACGCCTGCAACTGATCGCGGAATTCCTCCGGCCATTCGCCCGCATTGCTCGCACCACCGGCTTTCTCCACGTGGCGCGCTCCCGTTGTATCCTTGGCCACCGCGCCGTTCGCGGCGTCGCCCTCAAGACTGCTCGACGTCTTTGCGTTGTTGCCGCCTCCACTGCGCGCCTTGGTCGCGGTCGCCATCATTTGCCGCATCATCTGCTGCGCCTTCGAGTTGGCATTGCCACCCTTCTTGTCCGGCGGCACAAGCAACTCGATGATCGCGCCCTCCGTGGCGACGACGTCGGCATCCGTCTTCGGCTTGCGAAGGTCGCCGGCCACTTCGTTGGTCAGTCCGAGCACCGCTTCCACGAGCGGTTTGAATTCATCGAACTTCGACGCGGGCGGCGCGAAGGACGGCGGCAGCGGCGAATCCAGCGCCGGCTTTAATCCGGCAAAATAAATCTTCGCCAGCAGCGCACCGATCGTGCGGGACATTTCATCCTGCTGCCCGGCGAGCTTGCCCGCGTCGTCGGCATAGTGCGCGTTGGCGTCTTTCCCTTGATCCACGAGCTGCGTCTGCTCGCGGATGTTGTCCTGCAAAACTGCCGCACGCACGAGCGCGACGATGAATTCTAAAATATCCGGGTCCATCTCGCCGCCACCACCCTGCGCATTGCATTCGCTCTGGAGTTGCGAAGCCCATTCATCGAGCTGGTCGCCCCACTGCCGCGCACGCCCGACCGATTTGAGGCCGAGATTTTTCCGGAGAAACCCGGACAGTTCCGTGAGTTCCGCGACGACCTTTTTCTCGTGCATCTCTTTTTGGACCGCCTCGTATTTTTCATTCGGCACGCGCTTCACAAAACTTGCCATGTCGTTGGCAATGCCGTCCACGTCCTTCGTCGTCTCGTCCTGCCGGCCGGCGGCGTGGCCGAAGTCCTTCGATTTCTCCGGAGCCATCTCCCCGGGCTTGAGTCCCGCCGTTTCTCTCGCCAGCACTTTGAGTCCGTCGGAAATCTTGTGCTCTGCCGTCGCCGCAGCCCGCATGCGATTGTAGAAATTGCGCGCGTAAAGATTCTCATTCGTGGTGTTCATCTTCTTCGCCGCCTGCCGCATCGCATCGAGCGCCTTCTGCTGCTGCTCCTGCGCTTGCGCCAGTTGCGGCTCGCGCTGCGACGGCTGCTGCCCGGCTTGCTGAAGCGCTTGCGCGGCGGATTGCATCGGCGGATTCGCCTGCTTCTCGAGCTGCTCCATGAGCTGCTGCCAATCGGCGACTGTGCCCTCGGGAATGTCCTTGTTGCGCAGCGCATCCTTCATCACATCGCGCATCTCCTCGGTCATTTTTTTTAGCGCCGTTTCGTTTGCGCGCTCGCTCGCTTCCACGCGCTTGATGTCTTCACCCGCCTTGTCGCTGGGCAGTTCCTTCTTGTTTTCTGCGACCGTCTTCGCCTCCTCAGATTGCCGCTCTTCATCGCGAATTCGCTCGTCGAGCTGCTTGAGCACTTGATCCATCCGCTCGCGCACACGCTCGGCGTGCTTCGCCGGACTGAGCACATAGACGGTGTGCTTCCACGATTCGACGGGCTTGCGTCCCGGCAGATAATCCAGCGCATACGCCGCCAGTTCGACCACGCTGTCTTCCGGAATTTTCTGCCAGGCCGGCGAAAACTCCGCCGTCGCCACCAGCTCCTTTTTCATCTGCGCTCCGGGAGTGCGCGCCGCTTCGCCGTTGCCAAGTTCGTCCTTTTTCTCGCCGAGCGCGCGCACCGTCCATCCCAGCCACGCTTCCTTCAATCCATAGTCATCGCTCGACGCCAGGTTCAGTTTCAGCACTTCATTCGGCAGGATCGCGGTCTCCTGTTCGATACCCTGCAACTCGACCCGCGGCTCTGCGTCCTTCGTCGTGTTGACACGCAGCGTGTAGGGTTGCGTCGGCGTCAGACCGTGCGTGTCGGCCCAGCGGAAGACCGCCTCGCCGCCCAGCTCGGAGACAGGCTTCGCGGGCGTCACGAAAGTTTCGCCCTGAATCTCGGCAAGAGGTTCGATCTCGCCATTTCTCATCGCTGCTTCCTTCAGCACACGGCTCGTCTTGCCGGCGAAACGCACGCTGCTGCCTTCGAGAAATTCCGCGCTGCTGCCCTGAATCGGCACCGTCGCCGCAGGATAGCCAAGGTAGGCGGGCAACTCGACCCGCGCCGCCAGTTCTTTCATCTCCGGTCGGTGCAATGGGCGGATGGCGACGGCGCGCGATGCATCGCCAACTCGCAGCGTGAGCGTGCCATTCTGCGTCTGGCCGGCGAGGAGGAAAACCGCACGCCCGTCCTGCAATTTGGACTGTTGTGGCTCGGTGCGATTGAGTCGCGCGGTCGCAGTTTCAGGTTTCCAAGCCGAGTCGGCTTTGAGACCGCAGGCGATTTCAAAAGCCTCGCCGTGCGGGACGACGAGTTCGTCCGGCAGCGCTTCGAGACTGGCAAAAGTGTAGCGGTCGATCTTCGCCCAAGGCATGAGCCAGCGGGTCAGCGCGTTCGTCGCGGCCTTCGGTGAAAAGACGAAAGGCGCGGCGGTCAACGCTACGAGCGCGATGGCAGCGAATGCCCGGCGGCGCGTCGGCCGCACTGGAACGGCTTGTCCGAAATCGAAGCGCCCCGATTCTTCCGCGACCTGGCGGATGGCCGCGCGCATCAGTGCCGGCGAGATGTCCGCCGGAAGATCGTTGCTTTCCGCCAACTCGATGATGCCCTGCAACCGGTCGCCGAGCGTTTTGAAATGCCGCTGAAGCAGCTTCGCGAGCTGTGCCGGTCCGCGGCGATGCCAGAGCCACTGCTGCGCCCAAGCTTGCGCAAACCACGCCGCCAACGCGCCGCCGCTCAACGTGAGAATAGCGCGCGCCCAGCGCGGCGTATCGATGAAACGATCGGAAACAAAGAGCAATGCGAACGTGGCCAGGAGTCCGACGATCCCGCCGGCAACCGCCGCGAGTGTTTCCATTTTTCGCAACCGCTTCTCGTAAGCGCGGAGCTGAGTGACCAGTGAATCGGGGAGAGTAATCGAGTTCATGGCGATGACGGTGGAGATTCTATGCGGAAAACAGACGGCGGACACTTTTCATTTGCAGCGGGAATATCCGGGTGGAGCACGCGGCTCGCGTGCCGTTG